>NZ_JACSKB010000003.1:0-317657 GCF_018617335.1 Exiguobacterium sp. s63
GATATAGCTCTTAAATTGACGAAGCTTGCGCTTCATTCAAAAATTGTAAAACTTATTTTTGCCTCATCGTTCAGTTTTCAAAGTTCGTCTGCCGCTCTTAGCGACTCATTTATAATAGCACCTGAAATTATATCCGTCAACTATAAAAATAAAGTTTTTTAAAAAAGAATAAATAAAGACGATTCCATCCTTTTATAATGAATGAAATCGCCAGTCTCTTCTTATAGAAACGATACAATGTGTATTTCATTTAAACGAGATAAATCATATTCTGTCTCTCCTGTTGCTTCAACGACAACGGGTTGATCGACACGATTTGTATAGGCGTGTATCGTTCCACGAATTCCGTTACTCAATAACACCGACCGACCCATTTCATAAAATCCGAGTAACGTCGCAAGAAGCGATAGTGCCTCCCCGTCGTAAGCTTTATTCTGCCACATATAGAAATATGCCTCTTCCGGAGAGAGCGGCTTCCGGAATGTCCGGGGTGCGGTTAACTGACAGAAGCGATCGGCGACAATAAATAAAGGAGACGCTGGATTCAATTCACGTTCCGTCAACCGCTTAGGAAATCCGGATCCATCCAATCGTTCGTGATGCTCAGCAATCAATTGATAGACACGACCTCGTAATATTTGACTACTCGGAAGCATCGATGCCGAGACAAGTGGATGTTGGTACAATAATTCTCGTTCCATTTTTGTGAAATAACGCATATGCGACCATTTCCGAATTTTAGCGTAACTTGCATCTGCAAAATAGGACGCAATGCCATAATCAAATTGGAGTTGATGCTCGTCACCACGATATTTGGATAAAACTCGTGCGACGAGTGCTCGATAAATCGCATGATAAATGACATGATTTTTTCGTAACGGTTGATGTGTAAAGAAATGGACGACCGCTGAAAGCGGGACGTCTTGACGAAAGAGATGATGGATGAATTCTAAACCTTCATACGGATTAGGCGCGATTCTCTCTTCCCACTGATTGTAATGCTTCTCATATTGAAGCACCTGACTACAAAGAATCTGCTCTTCTTTTGAAGTAAACGTCATTCGTTCGATAGGTGAGACATCAATTTCTTCGACTTTTAAGAAACGGAGCAAACGCAAATGTTCGTTGGTTAAGTGGATTCCGGCTTCTAAGGAAGAAACGGGTGACAATAACGTCATCCCAACATGTACAGTGGATAAGTTCAAACGCACGCGAATCCCTCCTAATATATAAAAAGGTCGAACGGAAACACCGTTCGACCTCTCGTCTTACTCATTCACATCAGACGATTCGTCGGTTTCAGGTGCTTCATCCTCAAACCCATTCTCCAAATCGACTGCTGATTCCTCTTCTAACTCATCTTTTTTCAATTTTGCGATAGTCGCTAAGCGATCGCCCTCTTCGATGTTCATCACTTTCACACCGCGAGTACTTCGACCCATTTGAGAGATTGTTTGCGAATCGATTCGAATCGCAACACCGAGCTCGGTCATCAACATGATGTCATCATCTTCATCAACGACACGCATCCCGACGACTGTTCCACGGTCTGTCTTGATTCCGATGATACCGGAACCGCCACGACCTTGTGTGCGGAACTGCTCCATGGCCGTACGCTTTCCGTATCCTTTTTCCGTGATGATCAAGACGTCTTGTGTCGTGCGAACGATTTCCATCGAGACGACCAAATCGTCGTCTTTCTTCAGTCGAATCGCGCGAACGCCTCGTGCCGTACGTCCCATCGAGCGAACTTCTCCTTCGAGAGGGAATCGGATTGACATCCCTTGACGGGTGACGATCAACATTTCATCGTCGCTCTTCGCTAAACGAACCGTGACAAGTTCATCCGTCTCATTCAAGCTGATGGCACGTAGACCGTTTTTGTTGATTCGAGCATATGCCGAAAGTGGCGAACGCTTAATTAATCCTTCTTTCGTAATGAAGACGAGAGACAATTGTTCGTCTGCCACTTCTTCTGACTCATCCTGTGCTTCTTCCGCCACCGTCTGGTTTGCGAGGTAACTGTTGAAATCGACCGGAATCATCGTTTCGACTTTTTCACCTTTGTCGATTTGAAGCAAGTTGATGATTGGCATTCCTTTCGCAGTACGACTCATCTCAGGAATTTCGTACCCTTTAAGACGGAAAACGCGTCCAAAGTTCGTGAAGAACAAGATGGTATCGTGTGTCGATGCTGAGAGCAAGCGAAGAACAAAGTCTTCATCGTTCGTGCCCATACCTTGTTTTCCACGTCCACCACGGCGCTGAGTCCGGTATGAATCCGAAGGGATTGACTTGATATATCCTTCGCTCGTGAGCGTGATCATCATGTCGCGAACCGGAATCAAATCTTCATCCTCGAGTTCAACAATATCCGTGCGAATCACCGTACGACGAGCATCACCGTATCGCTCTTTGATTTCGATTAACTCGTTACGAATGATGTCGAGGAGCAATTCCTCATCACCAAGAATCGCACGAAGCTCTTCAATCAACGCTTTTACTTCACGATATTCGCCTTCAATCTTCTCACGTTCCAACCCAGTCAAGCGTTGGAGACGCATATCTAAGATCGCTTGCGTTTGTTCTGTCGAAAGTCCAAAGCGAGCAATTAATTTTTCACGCGCCTCATCACCTGTACGCGTGCTACGGATGATGGCAATGACTTCGTCCAAATGATCAAGTGCCACACGAAGACCTTCTAAAATATGGGCACGCGCTTCCGCTTTATCCAAATCGAATTGCGTACGACGACGCACGACCTCTTTTTGGTGTTCGATGTAGTAATAGATGGCTTGTTTGATGTTCAACGTTTTTGGACGACCGCCTACAAGCGCGAGCATGTTGACCCCGAATGTCGTTTGCATCGGCGTCTGCTTATACAAGTTGTTCAAGATGACACTTGCGTTTGCGTCACGGCGAACCTCGATGACGATTCGCATCCCGTTACGGTCTGATTCATCGCGCAAGTCTGTGATGCCCTCGATTTTTTTATCGCGGACCAAGTCGGCGATCTTCTCAACGAGACGCGCTTTGTTGACTTGGTAAGGAATCTCATGCACGAGAATCCGTTCACGGCCATTTTTCAATACTTCGATTTCAGCTTTCGCACGCATCGTAATCGATCCGCGTCCAGTCTCGTATGCACGACGAATCCCACTTCGTCCTAAAATCTCTCCCGCTGTCGGGAAGTCAGGGCCTGGGATGTGTTGCATCAATTCCGCAATCGTGATGTCCGGGTTATGGGAAAGTGCCAAAACCCCATCGATGACTTCATTCAAGTTATGCGGAGGGACGTTCGTCGCCATCCCGACGGCAATCCCACTCGTTCCGTTTACAAGGAAGTTCGGGAAGCGAGCTGGGAGTACGACCGGTTCTTTTTCTTCACCATCGAAGTTTGGTTGATAATCGATTGTGTTTTTTCCGATGTCACGTACGAGTTCCATCGCAATTTTAGACATTCGTGCCTCGGTATAACGCATCGCAGCGGCCGAGTCGCCATCGACTGAACCGAAGTTCCCATGACCATCGACTAATTCATAGCGATAACTGAAATCCTGAGCCATACGGACCATCGTCTCATAAACAGCCGAATCACCGTGTGGGTGGTACTTACCGATTACGTCCCCGACAACACGCGCCGATTTCTTATGGGGCTTGTCCGCACGAATCCCAAGTTCGTTCATCGCATATAAAATACGACGGTGAACCGGCTTCAATCCATCTCGTACGTCCGGAAGGGCACGTGATACGATGACGCTCATCGCATAGTCCATGAACGACGTTCGCATCTCCTGGCTAATATTTATATCCTTGATATTTTCTTGTTCTGCCATTCGTTATTGCCTACCCTTCTTATTAAATATCGAGGTTCTTCACGTAATGGGCGTGAGATTGAATAAAGTCACGGCGTGGTTCGACGTTGTCACCCATGAGCGTTTCGAAAATCTCGTCCGCTTCAATCGCATCTTGCAGGTCGACACGAAGCATCGAACGCGTTTCCGGGTTCATTGTCGTATTCCATAACTGTTCAGGATCCATCTCTCCGAGACCCTTGTAACGTTGAACGCTATAACGTGCATTTTCAGGAAGTTGTGCAAGTGTCGCTTGTAACTCCCGGTCATTTTGAACGTAGATTGTTTCTTTCCCGTGCTTCACACCATAGAGCGGTGGTTGCGCGATGTACACATATCCACTTTCGACAAGTGGACGCATGTAACGATAGAAGAACGTCAACAATAGCGTACGAATGTGTGCACCATCGACGTCGGCATCGGTCATGATGATGAGTTTATGGTAACGCGCTTTTGATAAGTCAAACTCGTCGGCAATTCCTGTACCGAGAGCTGTGATAATGGTCCGGACTTCTTGGTTGGCCAAAATCTTATCGAGGCGTGCCTTCTCGACGTTGATGATCTTTCCTCGAATCGGCAAGATGGCTTGGAAGTGACGGTCACGTCCAGATTTTGCTGAACCACCCGCTGAGTCACCCTCAACGATATACAGTTCTGATTTCGACGCGTCTTTTGAAGAACAGTCGGCCAATTTCCCTGGCAATGAACTGACTTCGAGAATTCCTTTACGACGTGTCATCTCACGTGCACGTTTCGCAGCGAGACGCGCGCGTGCAGCCATCAATCCTTTGTCGACAATGAGACGACCGACCGATGGGTTCTCAAGCAAGAACTGTTCGAACGTATCGCTAAATAGTGTGTCCGTTGCTGTCCGTGCATCTGCATTCCCAAGCTTTGTCTTCGTCTGCCCTTCAAACTGAGGAGAAGGGTGTTTGACCGAAACAATTGCAGTCAATCCTTCACGGACATCATCCCCTGAGAGGCTGCCATCGGCTTCCTTCATCAATCCGAATCGCTTCGCATAATCATTAATGGCACGTGTGAGCGCTGTCTTAAATCCAGTCTCGTGCGTCCCACCTTCATGCGTCGGAATGTTGTTCGTGAACGAATAGATGTTACTCGCGAAACCTTCGTTGTATTGAAGGGCAATCTCAACTTCGATTCCGTCTTTCGTCCCGTGCACATACACCGGTTCCTCATGAATCGACGCTTTAGAACGGTTCAAGTGCTCGACATAAGACTTGATTCCACCCTCGTAATGATAGTTACGTTCAATCGTCTCATCACTACGATCATCTTTGGCAACGATTCGTAATCCTTTGTTCAAGAAGGCAAGTTCACGCAAACGTGTCGCTAACAAATCAAAGTCATATTCAAGTGTCTCTTGGAAGATGTCGCCGTCTGGGAAGAAACGGACTGTCGTTCCTGTCGTATCAGTTGTTCCGACGATTTCAAGCTCACCTTGTGGAACACCACGTTTGAACGATTGATAATATACGTTCCCATCACGACGGACAAACACTTCAAGTTTTGTCGATAAGGCGTTAACTACTGATGCCCCGACACCGTGAAGTCCACCTGATACTTTGTATCCACCGCCGCCGAACTTACCACCTGCGTGCAACACCGTGAAAATAACTTCAACGGCAGGTCGGCCCGTTTTCTTTTGAACATCGACTGGAATCCCACGTCCGTTGTCTTCGACAACAATTGAGTTCCCCGGTTCGACTGTCACTGTGATCGTGTCACAATAACCGGCAAGCGCCTCATCGATTGAGTTATCGACAATCTCCCATACCAAATGGTGGAGACCGCGAGAGCTTGTCGAACCGATATACATCCCTGGACGTTTACGGACAGCCTCTAAGCCTTCAAGGACTTGAATCTGATCGGCGCCGTACGCTTGCAATTCTTTTTCATTTTCATTACTCATCGGTTATTTTCACCTACTATACATGATTTGGTGTTCCTTCTTGCCGCGATTACACGGATTCCGTTTCAACTTCGCCTTGTTTCACGTGAAACACTTTAGCTTGCTGAATGGTCTCATGTGCAATCCCGTCAATGTTCGTTGTTGTCAAAATCGTTTGGACTTTCCGTCCCATCGTATCGAGGAGATGGGTTTGGCGATGATCGTCAAGCTCAGATAACACATCGTCTAATAACAACAGAGGATATTCGCCTACTTCTTCGTGAATCAATTCAATTTCAGCTAGCTTCAATGACAAGGCCGCCGTTCGTTGCTGACCTTGTGAACCGAACGTTTGGACGTTTCGATTGTTGACATACAATTCAAAATCGTCACGATGCGGACCAAACAAGGTCACACCTCTTCGTCGTTCGTTCTCTCTTATTTTATCAAACTTTTGACGATACGTTTCAAACATCTGTTCTTTTGAGAAACGTTCTTTGTTAAACGTGTCGGAAACGTATTGAATCGTCAGTGTTTCGAGTTCTCGCGTGATTCCAGAATGAATCGGATTGGCCCATTTTTCGAGTTGATCGATGAAATGATAACGTCGCATCACAATCTTCACGGCAAGTTCAATCAATTGATCCGTCAAGACCTCGAGTAACGTCTCGTCGCCACCTTTTGTGGATAACTGCTTCAGCAAGGCGTTCCGTTGTTTTAACGTCTTCAAGTATTGATTGAGCTCGTGTAAGTACACGGGACTGACCTGACCGATCTCCATATCTAAAAATCGCCGTCTCCCTTGCGGACTGCCTTTCACGATGGCTAAGTCTTCAGGGGCGAACAAGACAACGTTAAACGCGCCGACATAGTCACTGAGACGACGTTGTTCCAAATGATTGAGCTTTGCTTTCTTTCCTTTAGGAGAAAAAGAGAGACTCTGCACCGATTCACCCGTCCGTTTATGAATCCGTCCTTCGATACTCGCAGCATCCGCTTCCCAACCGATTAACTCACGGTCTTGTGTCGTCCGATGCGATTTTGCGAGCGCAAGTACATAAATCGATTCGAGAAGATTCGTTTTTCCTTGGGCATTCTCACCAATCAGAACATTCGTCTGTTCTGAAAAATCTAGCTCGAGGGTTTCGTAGTTGCGATAATTTTGCAATCGGATCGACTTTAAATGCACGTCAGTTTCCCTCGATTTGATATTCCCCGAAGCCTTCGACTTCGATTGTATCTCCATCTCTTAATTTACGACCACGGCGCTGGTCCTGCTCACCGTTCACTTTAATCATGACATCCTCTAAAAAGAACTTTGCTTGTCCCCCGCTTGAGATGATATCTGCTAATTTTAAAAATTGTCCGAGCGTCACATACTCGGTTGTAATCGACACTTTTTCCATGTCGTCACTTCCTTTCTCACATGCTGATCTGAAAAAATCGCCATACATATTAGTTTATCGAAAATCGTCGAATAAGGCAAAAAGAGGGATGACAAGGCAAGACACCTCATCATCCCTATCCGCAGCTTACGATGTGCGGACTGGCAAAATCAGTTGAAGAACACTATCTTGTTCAACCGGTCGTAAAATGAACGGTCGCATCGAACCCGTGAACTGGATCTCGATTTCAGATGCATCGAGTGCGCGGAGCGCGTCCATCACAAATTTGGAGTTGAAGGAAATTTTCAATTCTTCCCCTTCAAGTGATAGGATGCTGACACGTTCCGATACTTTACCGACTTCAGGCGAGTGTGAAGATACTTCAACTGCCGTTGTATCTTCCGCCACGAATTTAATGACGTTGTTGCGATCGGCACGTGCTAAGAGTGACGCACGGTCAATGGCCTGCAAGAATTCTTTCGCATTCATCCGAACCGCAGTGCGATATTCTTCCGGAATGAGACGTGACGTGTCTGGATAGGCACCGTCTAACAAACGAGAGAAGAATGAGATGTTCTTCATACGGAATAAAATTTGTTGGTCCGTTAAGACGATTTCAATCGGCAACTCTTCACGGTCGAGTAATTTAGCGAGTTCGTTGAGTGAACGGCCAGGAACGACGACATTTTGGAACGTCAAATCGTTATCTGTTTCAAAGCGAGCACGACGAAGCGCTAAACGGTGGCTATCGGTTGCGACACATGTGAGGAAACCTTTCTCTGCTGAGAAATTGACCCCTGTCAATACAGGACGCGTCTCTTGTGAAGAGACTGCGAAGCTCGTTTGACGAATGATGGTCTTCAACAGATCCGCCGGTAAATAGAAGCGACGGTCACTCGCAAGTTCAGGTAAGCGCGGATACTCGTCTGGGTCAAGACCGTTCAAATGGAATTCTGCTTGACCAGACTCAATCCGAGTCATGAAGTTCGGTGAGACTTCAAGTGTGACTTCGTTCGTCGGTAACTTCTTCACGATTTCTCCTAAGAAGCGGGCGTTTAAGACGACGCTTCCGGCACGTTGAATTTGAATGAGTTCCATTCCACCCTCTTCGATTGGAATCAAACGTTCAATCGAAATCTCAGTGTCACTTCCTGTCAATGTTAATCCGTCAGCATGTGCCTCAAGTTTCAAGCCTGTCAAAATTGGAATGGTCGTTCGTGAAGCCACAGCTTTTGATACGTCTTGTACGGCTTGCATGAATACATCTCGTTGAATCGTTAAATGCATGTGGATAATTCCTCCTAAGGTGAAATGAGTCCATTTCTTAATAATAATAATAGTATTAATTAAGTCATAATAGTAATAAGGGCTGTGGATACTGGGGATAAGTCCCCTTAAGCCTACGTATTAAGCCATTTTGCCTGTGAATAACTTGTGGATAACTAAGGTGGTTTATCCACAGGATATCCACAGAGAATTCTTCGTTAGCTAGAAAGTGCCTTTTTCAACGTCTGAATCGTCTCCTGCATTTCCACATCGTTCTTTAAAAGAGTGCTGATCTTTTCATGTGCATGAATGACAGTCGTATGATCCCGTCCTCCGAACTCTTCCCCGATTTTTGGCAAGGAGCTCTCCGTCATCTCCCGAGATAGATACATCGCGATTTGACGTGGGAATGCCAACGTCTTCGTTCGCTTTTTCGAGTTCAATTCTTCTACTTGAATGTTAAAGTGTTGGCCGACTACTTCCTGAATGTCGCGAATCACAATTTTCTTCGCTTCCTGGACCGGCATGATATTATGAAGCGCTTCGGCTGCCACGTCTGGGTCGATTGGTCGTCCGACGAGCTTTGCGTAAGCAACGACTCGTGTCAGCGCCCCTTCTAGCTCCCGAATGTTCGTATCGATTTGATTTGCGATATAAAGCATGACTTCATTCGAGATATCAAGTCCTTCTGCCGTCGCTTTTTTACGGAGAATCGCAATCCGTGTCTCGAGGTCAGGTGGCGTGATATCTGTGATGAGTCCCCATTCGAAGCGTGAACGAAGTCGATCTTCTAACGTCGGGATTTCTTTTGGTGGTCGATCACTTGAAATCACGATTTGTTTTTGATCGTTGTGTAACGCATTGAATGTATGGAAGAACTCTTCTTGCGTCTGTTCTTTTCCTGCTAAAAACTGAATATCATCAATCAATAACACATCGATGTTCCGATAACGGTTTCGGAACTCACCTGTCTTATTATCCCGAATCGAGTTGATAAATTCATTCGTGAACTTCTCAGAAGAGACATAAGCAATCCGAGCCCCTGGTTTTTGACCTTTTACATAGTGGCCGATGGCGTGCATCAAGTGTGTTTTGCCGAGTCCGACACCTCCGTAAATGAACAGCGGGTTATATGCACGAGCCGGTGCTTCAGCGACAGCAAGTGATGCTGCGTGGGCAAATCGGTTCCCCGATCCGATGACAAACGTCTCGAAAATGTATTTGTCATTCAGTTGACCAAGATCCCCTTCCTCTTTTGAAGGTAATATCACAGGTTGTTCTTTTGTTTCCGTCACGGCGATGGACTCGTGTGATGATCCATCTGCTGGAGCATACTTGTGTGCTTGAGATTCTTCGATGAAATGAATTTCAAGCTTGTTGTTTGTGATCTCTTCAACCGTATCTTGTAACAGAGAGAGATACTGTCGCTCTAACCACGTAACGATAAAACTGGCTGGTGCCGACACAACGAGCGTCGTTCCCATCAACGATATCCCCTCGGTTGATTTCAACCACATGTCAAAACTGGCTTTTGGAGTTCGTTCTTCTTCCTCGATTACCGATAAGACATTTCTCCAAATCTCGCGAGCATTCTTCAATGAAAGACCTCCTTTACTCACATGTTTAGGTAAAACTTATTCACACGATATACACATACACTATTCTATAGTAGAAACTAGGGTTATCCCCAGAGAACAAAAACTGTGGATAAAGTTATCCACATGGTGTTCATTATGGGGATAACACTTATCCACAGCCTGTGTATATCTTGGAATCACGAATTGTTCATCCACAAGTTTGTGCACATTCAGTTTAGCAAAATAAAATAGACGTGGCAATGCTTTTCAGTATTTATCCACAGATAAAGAAAAGTATCCACACCCACTTATCCACATGCTGTGTGTTTTGTGGATAACCTGTGGATATGTTGTGGATAAAGCAACCTTTGTAGAATATGAGGTGAAAAAGTTATGCACAAAAGAGGGAGAAGTGAAATAAAAGATTGTTTTTGTAAAAGAAGAAAATGAAAAAATAAAGAATGTGAATATGAAAAAAGAGGAGTTATTCACATATAAATGTGGATAACTTCGAGAATTTGTGGATAAAATGGCTCAACGTGGCTATTTATAAAGACCGTTTATAAAATACGTAAAGGTTGTGTATGAATTCTTCCCCCTACTCGTCTTTGAATACGATCGAATCCATATGGATGAATGCTTTCTCAGTGCCTCATTGCGTGAATTCGAAAACCATCCGAAAATACGTTGACAATTGTTGAATCGATTTATATAATCTTAAAGACTGCCTTAAATGAAACTATAACTTGCTAATAGAGCGTTAATCTTGAGGAGGTGCTGTAACCATGAAACCAACTTTCAACCCTAACAACCGTAAGCGTAAGAAAGTTCACGGATTCCGTGCACGCATGGCGACTAAAAACGGTCGCAACATTCTTGCTGCTCGTCGTCGTAAAGGCCGTAAAGCCTTGACTGTATAATTTTAAATGAAGATTGCCCGGGGATCCTTTCCTCGGGCAATTTTTTCGTTTGTCACAGAAACGTAGCATTTCATCGATTCTCGCTCGTTCAAATGATGCGGATATGATATGATGTTAGTTGACGATTTTTGAAGCGAAGGATGGAGTGAGAATTTTGAAAAAAGAATACCGCCTGCAAAAGAATGAAGAGTTCCAAGCGGTGTTTCGCGAAGGACGCTCCGTGGCCAATCGTCAGTTTGTCGTCTACACGCTCAAAGCGGATCAAGCACATTTCAGAGTGGGTCTTTCTGTCAGCAAAAAGCTTGGAAATGCTGTGGAACGGAACCGCATGAAACGATTGATGCGTGAGTCGCTTCGCTTGCTCGAACCGAATGTTGCGCCGAATGATTATGTGATTATTGCTCGGAAGCCTGCGACCGCATTGACGCAGTCGGAAGTGACCGAGAGCTTGAAACACGTATTCAAACGAGCCAAGGTCTGGAAAAAGCAAGGCCGGTGACCATGACAATCTGAATTTGTTCTCTCATATAAACAGAGTCTTATAAGATTGCCCGATAGACGTGTGCGTTAAAAAGAATTGATAAAGAAAGCGTAGGAGGAACTATGAGCAAAAAGCTAAAATTAGGATTACTCGCTGCCATGACCGCGGTCATTATGTTAATGGCAGGCTGTGTGGATCCGTCTACCATTCAGTCCGAACCAATCACGGCTGACACAGAAGGTTTCTGGGCGAAGTACTTTGTATGGCCGCTCGCGTGGCTCTTGAAGGAAGTTGCTTACTTAGTGGGTGGTCCATGGCAATACGGGATCTCAATCATCATTGCGACAATCATTGTTCGTTTGTTGATTCTTCCGCTCATGATCAAGCAGACGAAGAGTATGGGTGCGATGCAGGTCTTGCAACCAGAAATGCTGAAGCTTCGTGAGAAGTACAGCTCAAAAGACCAAGAAACACAACGTAAACTCCAGGAAGAGATGATGAAACTTTATCAAGAGTACCAAATCAACCCGCTCGCTGGTTGCTTGCCAATCTTGATTCAGATGCCGATTCTCTTCGCATTCTATGATGCGATTCGTCGTACACCTGAGATTTTCGAAGCGAACTTCTTATGGTTCGACCTCGGTGCTCCGGATCCAACATTTGTCTTACCGATCTTAGCGGCAATTTTGACATTCGCACAACAAAAAATCTCGATGGCGGGTCAAGAACAGAACCCACAATTGAAGATGATGCTCTATATCTTCCCAGTCATGATTTTCATCATGTCGATCAACCTTCCAGCTGCCCTCTCATTGTACTGGGTAGTCGGTTATATCATCTCGATCATCGTTACGATGGCAATCATGCTCCCAATGCGTGAGAAGATGAAAGTTGCGGCTGAAGCGAAAATCGCTGCGAAAGAAGCAGAACGTGCAGCGCTTGCCGAAGAAGAGAAGAAAAACAAAAAGAAAAAACGTAAATAATCATGAAGCTGGGTGTCTCCTGACACTCAGCTTTTTTTGTGGGATTGTCTCCTGACGAGAAGGGAATAAAGATAGAAACAAGTATACGGAGGTGTGGAAAAATGGAGGCATTCATTCATCGCCTGGAGCGTTCGACGTTATGGCAAGCGGTCATTTACTTTGTACTCGGTGTTCTTATTCTGCTATACCCTCGATTTTTCTTTGATGTCATGGTGTATGTCATTGCCGGTTATTTGGCCATCATGGGGATTTGGATGATTATTCAAGGGATGCGACGGCGGCAGGGAGGGTTGCCACCCGGGTTCTTTATGGGGGTCATTTATTTGATCTTAGCGGCAGTCGTTTTCTTCTTCGCTGAAACGTTGGCAAGTCTCTTACCCATCTTGATCGGGGCCCTGTTCTTATTCGGTGGGATCATCCGCCTGATTCAGGCGCTCGGGTACCGCCAATCGATGGCGGGACGATGGCTTTGGTTTTTGATTGGAAGTTTATTGTGGATCGGGGTCGGCATTCTCATGTTGACGAATCCATTCAGTAGCCTGCTCGTCTTATTCCAACTGTTCGGTGGAATCCTCATCGCGATTGCAGTACTTGAGCTGTTCCTCTACTTCGCGATTCGCTCGACGAAACGGCAAGCCCGATATTAACACAAGCCGTCCTGTCATAAAGGACGGCTTGTTTCTCGTTGAATCAACTGCTCCATGAACGGTCCGAATACGTTGTACCCGGGTAGTGACGCGAAAAAAGATTGTTCTTCCTTGAGTCGCTCCATATAGATATGGGCGGCTTTTTCATGCGAGGCGGGTGTCAATTGATCGTAAAAATCATATAAGTCGATGGCTTGTCGCTGCGCCACATCCTTTAAACCGAGGGATGCCCGGTCCGGTGTATGGTGAGCGGCTAACACATACGCAAAATGGAACATTCCTTGTCGGAGCATCTCGGTCGCCCAAATCGAATTGCCTCGATTCCGTGATTTTGTATATTGGAAAAAGAACCAAACGGCATCGAATGCATGATCACTGGTTGTCGCTTCGTCTAATTGTAGGGAAGTGGCATGACGAGCTAGCCGCTGTTCCGGATCGTAAAGCACATGAATCGAGTCTTGATGATTCAACGTATTTTCCGTAACCGTGAACAGGTCGAGGTGAAGGAAATCATCAAAGACGGCGATGAGTTGTGGCGCGACGATGTGAATCTCGTCTTTTAACAGAATCGGACGATAGGCGGTTAAATATTCGAGGCGTCTGGATAGAAAGGAGTCCTCTTCATCGGGGTGCACCATGACATAGAGGTCGATATCTGAATGTTCATCGGCTTCTCCCCGACCGAATGAGCCCTTCATAAAAATCGCTTGAACCGCTTCATCGTGCTTTAATCGCTCGGTGATGATTTGGATTGCGTCTTGCTGCTTCATATAGATTGCCCTCTCTCCTATGTAAATATATTCCTTTATTGTACGAAAACGATGAGTCGAATGGCAATGACTTGATCGATGGGCCAACTCTTTCGTTCAAGTCGAATATCGTGTATAGTAGGTTCGTTATGCATATGATAGAAGAAGATGTTTAGGTTTGGAGGGAGAAAGATGCTAGAGTTTGACACGATTACAGCGATTTCGACACCGATGGGAGAAGGTGCCATCGGGATCGTTCGGTTATCAGGCGATTTGGCGGTCGAAACAGTGAGCAATGTGTTTACTGGAAAAGACTTAACTAAAGTCGATTCACATACCATTCATTATGGGACATTAACACGTCCGGATACGGGCGAGGTAGTAGACGAGGTCATGGTCAGTATTATGCGAGCGCCAAAGACGTTCACACGAGAAGACGTCGTCGAAATCAATTGTCACGGGGGCGTCGTAGCGGTCAATCGTGTCCTTGAGCTCATTCTCGACCAACCCGACATCCGTCTTGCAGAACCGGGCGAGTTCACGAAACGCGCCTTTTTGAACGGACGTATCGATTTATCGCAAGCGGAAGCGGTCATGGATCTCATTCGGGCGAAAACGGATCGAGCGATGAACGTCGCGATGTCCCAAATGGAAGGACGCTTGTCACGACTTGTTCGCGAGTTACGTCAACAATTGCTCGAGACGATTGCGGCAGTCGAGGTCAATATCGACTATCCGGAATATGACGCGGAAGAGATGACCCAGGCCATCGTCGAAGAGAAGGCGGGCGAAGTCAAACGTGTCCTCGAGCAGTTACTCGAAACGGCACGACAAGGGAAAATCTTACGCGAGGGTTTGGCCACGGCGATTATCGGGCGACCGAACGTTGGGAAATCCTCATTAATGAATACGCTCGTTCAAGAGACGAAAGCGATTGTCACCGAAATTGCCGGGACGACACGTGACACGATTGAAGAATACGTCAACGTGAAAGGCGTCCCGCTCAAACTGATCGATACGGCAGGGATTCGCGAAACGGAAGATATCGTGGAACGAATCGGTGTGGAAAAGTCGAGAAAGGCTTTAGAAGCGGCAGATTTGGTCCTTCTCGTCTTAAACGGACATGAGGGATTAACAATCGAGGATGAGGCATTGTTCGAAGCGGTCAAAGATATGAACGCGATCATCATCATCAATAAGACGGACTTGCCACAAAACATGGATTCTTCTAAGCTAGAGAAACTAGCGGCAGGACGTCCGATTGTGGCGACATCGCTCTTATTAGATGAGGGAATCGATGCCCTTGAGGCGGCGATTTCAAACCTTTTCTTCGCAAAAGGTGTCGAGTCGCAGGATATGACATATATCTCAAATGCTCGACACATTCAGTTAATCAAACGAACGATTGGTCAAATTGATGAGGCGCTCGATAGTGCCGTCATGAATATGCCGATTGATATGGTCCAAATCGATTTACGTCGAGCGTGGGATACGCTTGGTGAAATCAATGGAGATACCGTACAAGAGAGCTTGATTGATCAGCTCTTTTCACAGTTTTGTCTTGGGAAATAATAAGGAGGAACCAACAATGGCTTATACAGCAGGCGAGTTTGACGTCATCGTCATTGGCGCTGGGCATGCAGGAATTGAAGCGGCACTCGCATCGGCGCGAATGGGCGCGAAAACAGCGATGCTCACAATGAACCCCGATATGGTCGGATTCATGTACTGTAACCCGTCAATCGGGGGACCGGCGAAAGGAATCGTCGTACGTGAAATCGATGCACTCGGTGGCGAGATGGGTCGTGCGATTGACGCGACATACATCCAAATGAAGATGCTCAACACATCGAAAGGTCCGGCGGTACGTGCATTACGTGCACAAGCGGACAAATTCCAATACCAAAATCACATGAAGAAAGTGCTAGAAGACGAGCCAAATCTACTGCTTCGTCAGGCGCTAGTCGAACGTTTGTTGATTGAGGATGGAGAAGTACGTGGCGTGGTAACGAACACAGGTTCAGAATATCGCGCGAAAGCGGTCATCGTCACGACGGGAACGTTCATGCGCGGTCAAATCATCATTGGTGAATTGGCATATGAAAGTGGCCCGAACAACCAAATGCCATCGGTCGAGCTTTCAAAACATTTAGAAGAACTCGGTCTCGACTTAGTTCGATTCAAAACAGGAACACCGCCACGAATCGATGGGAAAACGATTGATTACTCGAAGACGGAGATTCAGCCGGGAGACGAGAATCCATCATTCTTCTCGTACACGTCGACTGACTTGAATCCGATTGAACAAATCCCTTGCTGGCTTACGTATACGAGTGAACGTACGCATCAATTGATTGATGAGAACTTACACCGTTCACCGATGTATTCAGGTGCAATCAAAGGAACGGGACCACGTTATTGCCCATCGATTGAAGATAAAGTCGTCCGTTTCAACGACAAGCCGCGTCACCAAATCTTCTTAGAACCAGAAGGTCGCGACACAGAAGAAGTATACGTTCAAGGATTCTCGACGAGTATGCCAGAAGATGTTCAACATCAGATGCTTCGCACGATTCCAGGTCTTGAAAACTCAGAGATGATGCGTCCAGGTTATGCGATCGAGTATGACGCGGTCGTACCGACGCAACTTTGGCCGACGCTTGAAACAAAGGCGGTTCCAGGCCTCTTCACGGCAGGTCAAATCAATGGGACGAGCGGCTATGAAGAAGCTGCGGGCCAAGGAATCATGGCGGGAATCAACGCTGCATGCAAAGTGCTCGGTAAAGATTCTGTCATTCTCGACCGCTCTCAAGCGTATATCGGTGTCTTGATCGATGACCTCGTGACAAAAGGGACGAACGAACCGTATCGTCTTCTCACGTCGCGTGCCGAATACCGTCTCTTGTTGCGTCATGATAACGCAGATTTGCGACTCAGCGATATCGGATATGAGATTGGCTTGCTCTCAGAAGATCGTCACGCTCACCTCAACGAGAAGCGTGTAGCGATTGAAAAAGAAGTGAAACGCCTCGCCTCATTGGTTGTAAAACCGACACCTGAAGTCAATGCGATGCTCGAATCGGTCGGTGCACATCCGCTCAAAGAAGCGACACATGCCAACATCTTGTTGAAACGTCCGGAAGTATCCTATGAAGCGCTCATGACAGTCGTTCCGTCAAAGGAAGAATTGTCGTTTGAAGTGAAAGAACAAGTCGAGATTCAAGTGAAGTATGAAGGCTATATTTCAAAACAACTTGAACAAGTCGAGAAGATGCGTCGCATGGAAGAAAAACGAATCCCAGAGAACTTGGATTACGATGCGATCGGTGGTCTCGCGACAGAAGCGAAACAAAAACTAAAACAAGTTCGTCCACTTTCGATCGGACAGGCGTCCCGTATTTCGGGCGTAAACCCAGCAGACGTGTCAATTTTGCTCGTCTATATCGAACAAGGACAATATGCGACGGTGGAGTGAAACGATGAACGAATCTCAATTTATTGAAGCGTTACGAGCGGAAGGGTTTGAGCTGAACGAGACACAACTCGCTCAGTTCAAGCGTTACTTCGAAATGCTCGTCGAATGGAACGAGAAAATGAACTTAACGGCAATCACGGACCAAGAGGAAGTGTATTTGAAACACTTCTATGATTCACTCAGCGCGGCGTTTCACTTTGACTTCACGAAAGTCGAAACGGTATGTGATGTCGGAGCAGGGGCAGGATTCCCGAGTCTTCCGCTTAAAATTTTATTCCCACACTTACACGTCACGATCATCGATTCGTTAAACAAACGCATCACCTTCTTGAACGAGTTGGCGCTTGCCCTCGGGCTCGAAGGTGTCGCGTTCCATCATGGTCGTGCCGAAGAGTTTGGAAAAAATAAAAAGTTCCGTGAGCAATTTGACGTCGTCACAGCACGTGCAGTGGCACGCATGACCGTCTTGGCGGAGTACTGTTTACCACTCGCGAAAGTGGGCGGGAACTTCGTTGCGCTGAAAGCAGCGAAGGTGTCTGACGAGATGGCAGATGCGAAAAACGCTTTAGCCGTTCTAGGTGGGAAAGAAAAAGCGACACACCAGTTCCTATTGCCAGGAGAGATGAGTGAGCGTAATATCGTAGTTGTAGATAAACTACGAAAAACGCCCGGGAAATATCCGCGTAAAGCGGGAACACCGGCGAAAGAGCCACTTATCTGATGATGTCGTTTCACGTGAAACAAAAGCAGATTCCAGTGGTGGAGTCTGCTTATTTTTTTACATAAAGGGGTGCCCGACGTTGAAGAATAGATTTGCGAAATTGTTCGGTGTGAATCGAAAAGACGAAGTTGCCGTGACGCAGATTGCGGAAGTTCGAGCGGATGATACGGTGCAGGAACTCGCGTTGTCACGGTTGCGTCCCAACCGTTATCAACCGCGTAAAGTGTTCGAACCGGCAAAAATTGAAGAACTGGCAACGACGATTTCGGAACATGGACTGCTTCAACCAATCGTGGTTCGAAAGGCAGATGGGGACTGCTATGAAATCATTGCTGGCGAACGTCGTTTCCGAGCAGTAAAATCACTTGGCTGGTCAGCGATTCCAGCAATCGTTCGTGATATGGACGATGATACAACAGCCGCGCTCGCCTTGATCGAAAACTTGCAGCGTGAACAGTTAAGTCCAATCGAAGAGGCGGAAGCATACGATCGTTTACTCGCTCTGAACGGATTGACGCAAGATGCACTCGCGAAAAGTCTGGGGAAAAGTCAGTCGACGATTGCGAATAAATTGCGCTTGTTAAAATTACCGGAGGATGTGAAGCAGTCGCTTCGCGATCGGCGGATCAATGAACGGCATGCCCGTGCGTTGTTACCGCTAAAGGAAGAAGGATTGCAACTCCAAGTACTCGCAGAAGTGTTGGAACAGGACTTCAACGTCAAAGAGACGGAAGAACGCGTCGCCTTTTTAACAACGCCAATTGAAGAAGAGAAGCGGAAGCCGAAAAAGCAACGTCGTCGAACGAAAAGTTTTGCGCGCGATACACGAATCGCCATCAACACGATTCGTGACTCAATCGATTTGATTGGGAAAACAGGGATTGATGTCCAAACTGAAGAAGTAGACGAAGAGGAATTTGTTGAAATTCGAATTCGCATCCCGAAAGCACGGCCTCAAAAATGAGTCCGTGCTTTTTCATACGATGAAGGAGGTTTGTAGATGGAACGATTAGCCTTAAAATTCATTCGCCCAAACCCGAATCAGCCCCGGAAACAATTTGAGGTGGAAAAACTAGAAGAATTGCGTCAATCGATTGAGCGATATGGTGTGTTGCAACCAATCGTCGTTCGAAAAGCGACGGGGTATTATGAAATCATTGCCGGGGAACGACGTTTTCAAGCAGCGAAGCTCGCGGGGAAAGAAGACATTCCTGCACTCGTCGTCACGGCGGACTCCGATCGTGTCATGGAGTTGGCATTGATTGAAAACATTCAGCGGGCGGACTTGAACGCCATTGAAGAGGCCGTTGCCTATGAACAGTTGATGCAGACGTTAGGTCTGACCCAACAACAGTTGGCCGATCGTGTCGGAAAGAGCCGGAGTCACGTGACAAACAGCCTACGCCTGCTCCGGTTGCCGAGTGCCGTCCAACATGCGGTCATGGTCGGAGATTTGACGATGGGCCATGCGCGTGCCATCACCGGCATGAAATCAGAACGAGCGATGGAACAGATTGCGAAACGAGTCATTGCCGAGCATTGGACGGTTCGTCGCCTTGAGCGGTATTTACAAAAAGAACGCACAGAAAAAAAGACGCTGAAGCGATCGAACGCCGATATCGAAGCGGTCGAAGCGGTGCTTGCAGAGCGTCTTCAGATGGATGTGTCGATTCGTCCACGCCGAAAAGGTGGCGTGTTAGAGCTCAAGTATTTTTCCCAAGATGATTTGGAACAATTGTTGACGTTACTTTCTCCTCAGGATTTTGATTCGTTCCGTGACTGACGAAGTCGAGTGATGGCGGTCTCTTCGTGATGAAGGCGTCCAATCCGTGCATCAAAATCAACAAATCCATCGGTGATGAAACGAGCGAGTTCGTATACGAGATGGAGTCGCGTATTCTGTAGAATCATCATTTCCATGAATCCGCTCACGTTCACGACGGCTTTGATGTTGTAAGCACCGACTGCTGGAAGTTCTTTTTGAACACCCGCACCCGGAGCAAGTGGTCCTTCAGAGAAGAAGACGTACCCGACGCTCGATAAACGTCCGAGGCAAGCATCAATGGCAATGATGAGTGGTTGATGGAAACGTGTTTGAATCTCATGAAGTGTTTCGACCAAATTGAGCGCGTGAACCGGTTTGGTTAGCGTGCCATATACATGTAGATTCCGAATGTGACGTTCTTCTAAAAATGTCCCGACGAGGGGACCGAGTGAGTCACCGGTCGAGCGGTCCGAACCGATGCAAACAAGGACGATGGGGCGATGTGTTTCATTGACCAACTGCTCATGAAGTTGGTCCGCAAGCAATCTGGATCCACTCCGCTCAGTGTGTTCAATGAAGAAAGAGTATGGTTTATGAGGTTTTAAGCGAAACGGCATGAATCTCATCCTCTCTTCTAAGCTGCCTATTCCTAGTTGCAGTGGGGGATTGATCTCGTATTAACCCTTTCCCAAAAGTGGAAAATTTCTAACTTCCGAATGCAGCGTTTGAGAAAAGTCGTGAAATATGTTTTGATGATTTAGAATCTACGACTTTTGAGGTGAAAAGATGGCTTCGCAAAATACAGAAAAAGATTTAAGCACGGTTGCGGATGAAACAATCGATAGTGTAAACCAATTCGTCGAGTACTTTAAAGATACCGATATGTGGATTGGTTTAGGGATCAAGCTCGCCGGTGTGGCGCTCATCATCCTTGGTTTATATATCGCGACACGCATTTTGACGACGATGGTCGAACGCGTGTTTACGCTCCGTAAAATAAAAGAACATGATATCGTCGCCCAGCGACAGAATGAAACGTTATTAAAACTGGCACAAAACACGATCCGGTATGTGATCGGGTTGATTATGGTTTTGACGGTTCTTGGACAATTCGGTGTAAATATCGCCGGTTTAATCGCATCGGCCGGGGTAGCAGGTCTTGCCATCTCCTTCGGTGCACAAAGTTTAGTGAAGGACGTCATTACAGGTGCGTTCATCATCTTTGAAAATCAGTATAAAAATGGGGATTACGTCAGTTTGAATCAGCAAGTCGAAGGGGTCGTCATCGAAGTTGGAATTCGGACGACGAAACTTAAAGGACTGAACGGACAGATTTCAATCATTCCGAACGGACAAATCATGCAAGTGACGAACTACTCACTTGAAAACAGTGTAGCGGTCGTCGATGTCGGTGTCGCATATGAAGAGGATATGGAACACGTCGAGACGGCAATCAAAGAGATTGCGAAAGAAGTCGAAGCGAAGTATCACGACCTCTTCATCGAACCGATTACCCTTGCTGGTGTACAGTCACTCGGAGCTTCAGAAGTCGTCTATCGTTTGATGGCAGAAGTCCCACCGACGCAACACTTTGCTGCCGGACGCATTCTGCACAAAGAATTGAAAGCAGGATTCGACCAACGTGGCATTGAAATTCCGTACCCACGGACGGTCATGTTGCCACCATCCCCGACTCCTAAAGGAGGAGAAGCAGAAAATGCACAGTAAATCATATGCGTTGAATGATATTGTGGAAATGAAAAAACCACATGCCTGCAAGACGAACCGCTGGCAAATCACACGTGTAGGGATGGATATTCGCATCAAGTGTCAAGGCTGCGGAGCAAGCGTGCTCATGCAACGCCGTGACTTTGATAAGCGATTTAAGAAAGTGCTTGAACAAGGGAACGCCGCCGAATAAGCGGCGTTTTTCTTTAGGTTATGAACGTGAGTTGCGGTTTAATCGTGGACTAACTATAATTGTGAAGGATGTGACGGTGTGGTGTACTAAATGTACCCACTCCACAGACGGCTTAACATTTCCCGGGAAACACCGGATGAGGAGGAAATACTAGTGGGATTAACAGCAGGAATTGTCGGATTGCCAAACGTCGGGAAATCGACATTGTTTAATGCGATTACACAAGCAGGAGTCGAAGCGGCCAACTATCCGTTCGCGACAATCGACCCGAACGTCGGCGTCGTAGAAGTACCAGACGCACGTCTAGATCGATTGACGGAACTCGTCAAACCGAAAAAGACAGTGCCAACAGCATTCGAGTTTACAGATATCGCCGGCATCGTAAAAGGTGCATCAAAAGGTGAAGGACTCGGAAACAAATTTTTGGCGAACATTCGCGAAGTGGATGCGATTTGCCAAGTCGTCCGTTGTTTTGAAGACGAGAACATCACGCACGTTGCGGGTCGCGTCTCACCGATTGATGACATCACGACGATTAACCTCGAATTGATTTTAGCTGACCTCGAGTTGGTTGAAAAACGCATCACGCGTGTTCAAAAAATGGTCAAATCAAAAGATAAAGGTGCTGCACAAGAACTTGAGGCACTTGAAATCGTACAAGCCGTCTTAGAAGAAGAGCGTCCTGCCCGTGTTGCAGAGCTCACGGAAGACCAATTGGCAATCGTGAAGCACTTCCAACTATTGACGATGAAGCCGATGTTGTACGTGGCAAACGTCAGTGAAGAAGAAGTAGCAGACGCGGATGCGAACGAACACGTCCAAGCGGTACGTGACCATGCGGCAACAGAAGGAGCGCAAGTGATCGTCATCTGTGCACGCATCGAAGAAGAAATCGCTGAGCTTGAACCGGAAGAACGTCTCGAATTCTTACAAGACCTCGGTATCGAAGAGTCAGGACTTGATCAATTGATTCGTGCAGCGTATTCGACACTCGGTCTCGCGACATATTTCACAGCGGGTGAGAAAGAAGTACGCGCATGGACGTTCAAACAAGGGATGAAAGCACCACAATGTGCCGGTGTCATCCACTCTGATTTCGAACGTGGGTTCATCCGTGCTGAAGTCGTGTCTTATGAGGACCTTTCGGCAGCAGGCAACATGACGACCGTGAAAGAACAAGGAAAACTTCGTTCAGAAGGAAAAGAATACGTCTTCCAAGATGGCGACGTTGTCACATTCCGCTTCAACGTATAAGTTGATTTACGGAAACGTGTTGTAAAAGTCAGGGAAGTTTGATAGTATATTATGACGTGAGTAAAACAATTGTTTGCTCCTTGCTCCTACAACCGGTAGGGGCCGTTAGTCCAAGAGGAGGTGAAAGATAATGCGTAAATACGAACTTCTTTACATTATCCGTCCATCAGTTGATGAGGAAGCGAAGAAAGCTTTAATCGAGCGCTTCAACAACGTCATCACTGAAAACGGTGGTACTGTTGAAAAAACAACAGACATGGGTAAACGTCGTTTCGCTTATGAAATCAACAAGATGCGCGAAGGACACTACGTTCTTCTTAACATCGTTGCTGAACCTAAAGCGATCTTAGAAACAGAGCGTCTCATGAAGATCTCTGACGACGTTGTCCGTCAAATGACAACAAAAGACGAGCGTTAATCCTTAACGTTTCGTATCGTGAAAGGGGAGCTTGGAGATGATTAACCGAGTTGTGTTAGTTGGTCGATTGACTCGCGATCCCGAAATGCGTTATACGCAGAGCGGAATCGCCGTAACACGCCTTACTCTCGCTTGCGATCGTCCATTCGCTGGACAAGATGGGAAGCGCGAGACGGACTTTATTGATTGTGTCGTTTGGCGCAAACAAGCAGAGAACGTAGCACAATACTTGAAAAAGGGCAGCATGGCCGGCGTTGACGGTCGCCTTCAAATCAGTAGTTACGAAGGACAAGATGGCCAACGTCGTTACCGGGCAGAAGTAGTTGCCGATAGCGTACGCTTCCTCGAACCACGCGGAGCCTCAGGGCAACGTGAGCAAGCACCGTCTGGAGATGTCTTCGGTGGTGGTGAATCAAGTGGATCAGGATGGGGCGCAGGAGCCGCTTCGACTTCATCTCAGTCCTCAAACCAGTCTTCAAATAAAGGTTTTGATGCAGATCCGTTCTCGGGTGGCGGCAAAATCGACTTGTCAGATGATGATTTGCCATTCTAATCATCACGGACAATAAAAACTAACTTATAAAGGAGGTCTTCACATGGCACGTCGTCCAGGAGGTCGTCGTCGTCGTAAAGTATGTTTCTTTACGTCGAACAACATCACTCATATCGATTATAAAGACGTAGAATTGCTCAAACGCTTCGTTTCGGAGCGTGGTAAAATTCTTCCACGTCGTGTGACTGGTACTTCAGCGAAATACCAACGTCCACTTACTGTCGCTATCAAGCGTTCACGTCAAATGGCTTTGCTTCCATACGTTGCAGAGTAAGGTTTGACGAACGGCTTATCCTTTTGGATAAGTCGTTTTTTTGTATTTCATCTTGTTTGTAAGTGTGTAAGTGAAACCAACGGATATGGTATGATAGAGCAGAAACCTTTACGATTCCATGGGTGAACATTACTCATTTTAGGAGGCATACATGCACAGTGGTGAAGCAATAACATCCGTGAAGAACCAATACGCGCGACACATGGTTCCCTATGTAATTGGATTCCTTGTTTCGTTAGGATTGGCGTTCTATAGCATCGTGGCGGCAATCACCCTGTTTATGGGCACGCTGATTTTTTTCATCTATCAGCAAGTAACGTTGCGACGGGAGCGTAAAAATTGGGAACAGTATGTCCTCTCACTCTCTCATCAAATCGAAGAGGTCGGAAAAGAAGCGTTGACGACGATGCCGATCGGAATTTTAGTCTTTGACCAAGATCGACGCATCAGTTGGTATAACGAACAATCGCGATTGATTTTTGAACTTGAGATGGCGATTGGTGTACCACTTGACGCCCTTCATTCCGCATTCGATGAACTGATTGAAGAGGAAGAGGATGAGGCTACGATTGAAGTGGGCGACCGCGTCTATCGTGTCTTTTATAATCAAGCACATCAAACATTATATTTATTTGACATGACTGAAGAAGCAGAGATGGAGCAAAAATATGCTCAAACGCAGACAGTCATCGGTATTTTGTATCTGGATAACTACGATGAGATGTCGACTGCAGTGGATGAACAAGTCCGAAGCGAGGTCAATCGTCGTGTGACGGTGCTTCTCAACCAATGGGCACAGCGACATCACATCTATATGCGTCGTACAGCGGCGGACCGCTTCTTCCTCGTCATGAATGAGCGGACGTTGTCGGAACTTGAAAACAATCGCTTCTCGATTTTAGATGAAGTACGTGACGCGACGAAGGAACAGAGAATTCCATTGACGCTATCCATCGGTATCGGATGCGGGGAGACGACGTTGACGGAGTTAGGCAATCTATCGCAGTCGAGCCTCGATTTAGGTCTCGGCCGTGGTGGTGACCAGGCCGTCGTCAAACGCCATAACGGAAAAGTTCGCTTCTTTGGAGGGAAGACAAACCCGACAGAGAAACGGACGCGTGTCCGAGCGCGTGTCATCTCGAACTCGATGCGCGATCTGATTCGGGAATCGAGCCGTGTCCTTGTCATGGGACATAAAAATCCAGATATGGATTCGCTCGGGGCTTCCATCGGGATTATGAAATTGGCCGAGTTTGTGGGACGTGAAGCATACGTCGTCGTCCCGTCCGGTGAGACAAGTGTTGGTATTCAGCGACTCGTTCAGGAAGTGGAGAACGATGACTCGCTATACAGTCAATTTTTGACCGAGTACGAGGCGCAACCGCTCATCGACGAACAGACACTTCTCGTCGTTGTCGATACACACCGCCCGTCACTCGTCATTTCGAAAGATATTTTGTACCGGTCAGAACGCGTCGTCGTGATTGACCATCACCGTCGCGGCGAAGAGTTCATTGAAGACCCGGTCCTCGTGTATATGGAACCGTATGCTTCGTCGACGAGTGAACTCGTGACGGAGTTAATCGAATATCAAGCAGGGAGCCGTAAACTGTCGATTTTAGAGGCGACGTCACTCTTGGCTGGAATCATGGTCGATACGAAAGGCTTCACACTCCGTACGGGCTCTCGTACGTTTGATGCGGCATCGTTCTTACGAATTCAAGGTGCTGATACGGTTCTCGTACAACACTTTATGCGTCAGGACCTCGATGCTTATATCGAGCAGTCGCAGATTTTAAGAAACACCGAAATTTATGCAGGTGGTATGGCGATTGCCGTCGCTTCTGACGACGAGGCACATCACCAAGTGCTGATTGCGCAGTCCGCGGACCAGTTGCTGAATATGGAAGGCGTCAAAGCGTCGTTCGTCATCGCGATCTTACCGGACGGACGCACGGGAATCAGCGCGAGGTCGCTCGGTGATGTCAATGTCCAGGTCATCATGGAAATGCTCGATGGTGGTGGTCATTTGACGAATGCGGCCACGCAACTTGAAGTGAGTCGTGAACAAGCGAATGCCATGCTGAAAGAGGCAATCGATCATTATGTAACAGATGAAACTGAAGGAGAGGAATCAGAATGAAAGTCATTTTGAAAGTAGATGTAAAAGGTCAAGGGAAAGCTGGAGAAGTGAAGAACGTGGCAGACGCTTACGCGAAAAACGTCTTGTTCAAGAAAAACTTGGCGGTTGAAGCGACACCTGGAAACCTAAAAGCGTTCGCGGCGAAAGAACGTCGTGCCGAAGAGGCTGCAGAAGAAGAGTTGAAAGAAGCACAACAACTGAAAGCGAAACTTGAAAAAGAGACGATCGCCGTCACGACAAAAGCCGGTGAAGGTGGTCGCGTGTTCGGTTCGGTCACAAGCAAACAAATCGCGGATGCCCTTAAAACAATGGGCTACAAAATCGATAAGCGTAAAATTGAACTCGAGCACCCAATCAAGGCGCTCGGTTTCACAAAAGTACCTGTGAAGTTGCACCATGACGTCGTCGCGACGTTGAACGTACATGTACAAGAAGCTTGAAGGTGAGGTAGAGACGGATGAGTGATGCGATTCAAGTCAATACACCACCGCATAGTGTGGAAGCGGAGCAAGCCGTCTTAGGGGCAATCATCCTCGATTCGGATCGATTGATTACGGCCTCGGAACGGGTCGACCCGGACGACTTTTATCGTGTCAGCCACCAGCGCATCTTTGAAGCGATGTTAAAAATCAATGACCGGGGTGAACTGGTCGACTTGGTCACGCTTAGCTCTGAATTGCAGGCGCAAGGGATTTTAGACGAGATTGGCGGCCTCAACTATTTGGCAGAGGTCGCGGAATCCGTCCCGGCCATCGGCAACATCGGTTATTACTTGAACGTCGTCGATCAAAAGGCGGCACTTCGCCGATTGATTCGAACGGCAACAAACATTGTCTCGGATGGGTATGAGCGTCAAGACGAGGTCGATTCCGTTTTGTCTGATGCCGAACGAAACATTTTAAAAGTATCGCAACGAAAAGGGCAATCGAGTTTCCACCCGATCGGTTCCGTCCTATCCGATGCATACTCAACGATTGAAAAGCTGCATCAATCGAGCGGTGAAATCACCGGGATTGCGACCGGATTCACGGATTTGGATAAGATGACGGCCGGTTTCCAACGAAACGATTTAATTATCGTGGCCGCCCGTCCATCTGTCGGGAAGACCGCGTTCGCCTTGAACATCTCGCAAAACGTCGCGGTCCGTACAGGCGAGAACGTCGCCATCTTCAGTTTGGAGATGGGGGCCGAGCAACTCGTCATGCGTATGTTGTGTGCGGAAGGAAACATCGATGCCCAGCGCCTACGGACGGGTCGCCTAGAAGCAGAGGACTGGGGTCGTCTTTCCCTTGCGATGTCGTCGCTCTCGCAAGCGGGCATCTATATCGACGATACGCCGGGTCTTCGGGTCAATGAGATTCGGGCGAAGTGTCGTCGCTTGAAACAGGAATATGGTCTCGGAATGATCATGATTGACTACTTGCAGCTCATCGTCGGGAACGGAAAACCAGGCGAGAACCGGCAACAGGAAGTATCAGAGATCTCACGTACACTCAAAGCGATTGCGCGGGAACTACAAGTACCTGTCATCGCCTTGTCGCAGCTCTCTCGTGGAGTCGAGAGTCGTCAAGACAAGCGACCGATGATGTCGGATATCCGTGAATCGGGAGCCATTGAGCAAGATGCCGATATCGTCGCCTTCCTCTATCGTGATGACTATTACGATAAAGAGAGTGAAGACGCCAACACGATTGAAATCATCATTGCGAAACAACGTAACGGTCCGACCGGTACGGTCAAGCTCTCCTTCCGGAAAGAGTATAACAAGTTCGTCAATATGGAGACGCAAGCCTTCGCACCACCGATGTAACGTCGGTGGTGTCTTTTTTTATATAGGTATAGGTAAAATAACGAACGAATAGTTACATCTTATATAAAACGTTCGGTATTCGATTGACTTTCTTGCTTTTCAAGTGTACACTTACGGATGGTTTGAACAGAACGTTGATTAATAAGGAGGATTCATTATGTCATCAGTAGTCGTAGTGGGAACGCAGTGGGGCGATGAAGGGAAAGGGAAAATCACCGATTTCTTATCGAAACAAGCCGAAGTCGTCGCGCGTTATCAAGGGGGAGACAACGCTGGTCACACGATCGTCTTCAATGATACGAAATATAAACTTCACCTCATTCCGTCTGGGATCTTCTACTCGGATAAAACGTGTGTCATCGGGAACGGGATGGTCGTCAACCCGAAATCACTCGTGACAGAACTCGCTTACTTACACGAACGCGGTGTGAGCACGGATAACCTTCGGATTTCGAACCGTGCCCATATCATCTTGCCGTATCACCAGCTTCAAGACCGTCTTGAGGAAGAGGCGAAAGGTGACGCGAAAGTCGGGACGACTCTGAAAGGGATCGGTCCAGCCTATATGGACAAAGCGGCACGCATCGGGATTCGCATCGCCGACCTTCTCGACAAAGAAGTCTTTTCAGAGAAATTGAAGACTGTGCTCGAATTGAAAAACCGCATGTTCGTGAAAATGTACGAGGTCGACCCAGTCGAATTTGATGACATTTTCGAAGAGTACTACGCGTATGGCCAACAGTTTGCGAAATACGTGTGTGATACATCGGTCGTCTTGAACGATTCACTCGATGAAGAGAAGAAAGTTCTCTTTGAAGGGGCGCAAGGTGTCCTTCTCGATATCGACCACGGAACGTACCCGTTCGTCACATCATCGAACGCAGCGTCAGGTGGCGTATCAAGTGGTGCCGGAATCGGTCCATCGAAGATTCATCACGTGGTCGGTGTCTGTAAGGCATATACATCACGCGTCGGTGACGGTCCATTCCCAACACAACTCGATGACGAGATCGGTCATACAATCCGTGAAGTCGGGAAAGAATACGGAACGACAACAGGTCGTCCACGTCGTGTCGGCTGGTTCGACTCGGTCGTCGTTCGTCACTCACGTCGTGTCAGCGGGATCACAGACCTTTGCCTCAACTCCATCGATGTATTGACGGGTCTTGAGACGCTCAAGATTTGTACATCATATGAGTATGAAGGAAAGCATCTCGACGAATATCCGCCGAACTTCCGCGTCCTTGAGAAGTGTGTACCGGTATATGAAGAACTTCCTGGTTGGACAGAAGACATTACGGGCGTCCGTAACTTCGACGACCTTCCAGAAAACGCACAGCGTTACGTGCGTCGCATCGAGGAATTGACAGGAATCGAATTGTTGACGTTCTCGGTCGGACCGGCTCGTGAACAGACGGTTATCTTGCGTGATATTTACGAAGCATAAGAAAGGGAGCCATCGGGCTCCCTTTTTCATTTCCGTGGAAATGGACCACGCTTTCTAAGCTGTATAAAAAGAGTTACAATGTAGGCATGTACGTTTAATGATAAGAGGAGGACTCACTGAATGGATCGTACGATTTTAGTGGTAGATGACGAACAACCAATCGCAGATATATTGAAGTTTAAACTTGAAAAAGAAGGATACCAGGTGCATGTCGCCTACGACGGCGAAGACGCGCTCGTGAAAGTAGAAGAGATTCAACCCGATCTCATCTTGCTCGACATCATGCTTCCGCTCAAGGATGGCATGGAAGTATGTCGCGAGGTACGAAAGAAGTATGATATGCCGATCATTATGTTGACGGCGAAAGATTCCGAGATCGACAAGGTGCTCGGACTAGAACTTGGGGCGGACGACTACGTCACGAAACCGTTCAGCTCACGCGAGTTGTTGGCGCGTGTCAAAGCGAACATGCGACGTCATGCGACGGCACCGGCACAAGAGTCGAAGGGGGCGAACGCGAACGATATCGTGATCGGCGACTTGACGATTCATCCGGACTCGTACATGGTGACGAAACGGGATGAAAAAATCGAATTGACGCATCGCGAGTTCGAATTGATTCATTACCTCGCGCAAAACATCGGACAAGTGATGACACGTGAACACTTGCTTCAGACGGTGTGGGGCTATGATTACTTCGGTGATGTACGTACCGTGGATGTTACCGTACGTCGTCTTCGTGAAAAAGTAGAGGATAACCCATCGACACCGACGTACATCATCACACGTCGCGGCGTCGGGTATTATTTGAAGGCAGGAGAAGAAGATTAAACGATGAAACGGACGAACTTCTTTAAATCAATCCAGTGGAAGCTCGTCGTCATCTATGCGCTGCTCATTCTCGTTGCGATGCAAGTCATCGGCGTGTACTTTGTGCGTTCTTTGGAACGGCAATACATCAACAACTTCTCGCAGTCACTCGTCGACCGGGCGAACCTACTGAGCTATAACGTCAGTGAGGGGATCGCCGCGAACGGGAGTGACTCGACTACGGATCAGCAGTTGAACCAGTTAATGGATCAGCTGCTGTCTGATTTTACAGAGAGCACGACGCTAGCTGACGACATTCGAGAAGTCCAAATCATCGACACGAATAGTGTCGTACGGGCGACCTCAAACCAAAACAATCAAAGTCTCGTCGGACAACGGACGGCGAGCACGTTCATTCAGAAGTCATTCGCGACAGGTGGGGCACAAGAAACGCTTGTCTATGAAGACTCAAATGACCGGATGCGTGTCGTTGCCGTTCCGATTAAATCGGAAGTCGATGGAACGACGACCGGGATGATCTATATCGAGGCGTCGATGAAGTCTATTTACAATCAGATGGAGCAAGTGACACGTATCCTCGCAACGGGAACGTTGATTGCGCTCATCATCACCTCGTTCCTCGGAATTCTCTTGTCACGCACGATTACGCGACCGATTGCCGATATGCGGAGACAGGCCGTCGAGATGCGGAAAGGGAATTTCTCGCGGAAGGTTAAAGTGTATTCGGATGACGAGGTCGGTCAACTCGCTTATGCGTTCAACGAATTAACGGACGAGTTGATGGAAGCGAACGCGACGACGGAGGCGGAGCGCCGTCGTTTGACGAGTGTCCTGGAGAACATGTCGGACGGTGTGGTCGCAACCGATCGTTCGTTACGCGTCATTTTGATGAATGACCAGGCGCGCGACATGATCGGGGTCGCTGAAGAAGAGGCGATGGGGATGAACTTACAAAGTCTCCTCGCATTCGAAGAGGAAATCGTCATTCCGGAAGACGGGACGATGCCGACGAAGCTGATTGACCTCAGTACGGATGAAGAGTTGTTCCTCGTCCGTGCCTACTTCTCGCCGATTCAAAAACATAGTGGGCCGATCACAGGTCTCATCGTCGTCTTACACGACGTCACGGAGCAAGAACAGGTCGAACAAGACCGCCGTGAGTTCGTCGCGAACGTCAGTCACGAGTTGCGCACACCACTCACGACGATGCGAAGCTATTTGGAGGTTCTCGCCGAAGGAGCTTATCAGGACGATGAGTTGGCACCACGCTTCTTAGAGACGACACAAAACGAGACGGAGCGGATGATTCGCCTCGTCAACGACTTGTTGCAACTCTCGAAGATGGACAGTAAAGAATATAAGATGCAGAAAGTGAAGTTCGACTTTGTACAGTTCTTTAACGATATCATCGATCGTCACGAGATGACGAAAGGGGACGCCATCCAATTCCGTCGTAAACTGATGAAGCGTCGCGTCTACGTGCATGCCGATCAAGATAAGATGACCCAGGTCATCGACAACATCATCACGAACGCCATCAAGTTCTCCCCAGAAGGCGGAACGATTACGTTCCGGACGATGCTTCGGGCGAAACGCCTCGTCATCGGTATCAAGGATGAAGGGGTCGGGATTCCGAAGTCGAACTTGAAGAAAATTTTCGAACGCTTCTATCGTGTCGATAAGGCACGGGCACGTAATATTGGTGGAACCGGACTTGGTCTATCGATTGCGAAGGAAGTCGTATCCGCTCACGGTGGCGACATCTGGGCAGAGAGTGAATTTGGTCGCGGTACGACGATTTACTTCACGATTCCGTTCGATACGATTGTGGAGGTGAATGATTGATGAAGCGGTTTACGATTGCAAAGCCGGAACTGTGGAAGTCGTTCATTTTGCTCACGTTAATCGTCACGTCGATTGTTCAAACCATCATCTTGTGGGATTATCATCCTACCTATCAGGCCGTCCAATCGGAGACGCAATTGACGACGGTGGATGAGTCACTACAGCGTCGGGCAAATCAGGTCATCATCCCGACCCAGGCGGTCGTGCATGACAACAATGCCGTCTTTGCATCGAAAAATACACCAAAGCAACTGATGCGTGTCATTCGAGACTCGTTCGAAGCGAGCGAGTTCAAACCACTCGCCACAAAAAACATTCCGAGCTTCTATTCGAATATCAACGAAGGGCTCGAGCTGATTTTACCGGAGGCTTACTATGCGGACACGCTTAGCTACATGCTTCCCGGGACGTACAGCCTGTCCGGGAAAATCCCACAGCGAATTCTGATTTATATGGATGAAAATGCGTTTAATATCCGTGCCATCATGAGCGACCAATCGATTTGGGAAGGGAAATTGACGAAAGTCGGAAACGGCGATGTGAACAGTCTTTTCCTAAAAAATTCGAGTCGGACGATGAAACGGGTGACATATACCGATGAACGTGTGAATTACATCCCAGTCGTCGGACCTGAGATGAATGAGTTGTTCGCATACGACGTATCGTCGATTCAAATCGATGCGCGTCTCGATTGGATGCGAGACACGTTCTTCCCGGGCGACCCGAACGTCCAAGAAGTCGACCCGGCGAGCTCGGTCGGTGCATTGACGAATGGTGTCAGCGTGGCAGAATATGATGCGAAACTGAACGCCAGTCGCTATCGGAACTTATCACGTAACAGCACCGAGCGCGATACGGCACTCGGATTGGATTCGATTGTGGAATTTGTAAACTTCCACGGGGGATGGGTCGATGATGCATCTGAGAATCAAGGATTATCTCTTCGATTCGATGCCATCACGCCAGCCAATAAAGGGTTTGAAACGACCGTATTCCGTTTTCACGTGAAAGGATACCCCGTCTTTAGTCAGCGTGAAGCGTTTATCAACAATGATGCAATCGACTTATCCACACTTCGTGTGGAAAACGATGGCGCGCAAGTCCGTTCCATTACGCGTCACCACTTGGAGATTGATCGTTTGATCACGGTCGGCACGACACAGTTGGCCGATGCGGATGAAGTGCTCGGTACGCTCATCAATTCCGGACGTTTTGAGAACGTGACCGAGATTCGAATCGGTTATGAAATCGAATATAACGAGGACACGAGCCGCTATGTGACGTTCTCGCCGAACTGGTTCGTACGTGAGGCAGGACGTTGGGTGCCATTCAATCAAAAAGACGGTTGGACAGAAAGGATGATGTATCGTGGACTGGAGTAAAGCGAAAACGATTTTAATCTTCGCCTTCCTCGCCTTGAACATCTATCTGTTATTCCAATTGTTGACGGAAACATGGGCGACCGAGGTCGTGACGAATGATAATACCTCCATTACGCAGATTTTAGACCAAAGGAATGTCGATCCGGCAAAATTGCCACGGATGGGTCGGGATATCGGATATTTGACGGGATCGTCTGAAGAAATGTCGGCTGCGATGATCACCAAAAATCGGGATGCGCAACTGGCGACGACGCTCGACAACATGCAGCTCGAAGTCGAGTTGAAACAGCCGGTCCCGCTCGATGCGAAAGATTTACGGACGACCGCTTCAACGTTTGTGGCAGAATACGTTCCATTCGGGAATGAGTATGCGTATTGGCGATACGATGAGGCGACGAGACAAATCGCGTTCGTCCAAACGTTCGAGGACAACAAAATTTTCTCGACTCCAGAGGTCGAGGGGGACACGGAAATGTATATCGGCCCGTCCCTCATCCTCATTCAGTTGAACGAAGCGTTTGAAGTGACGGATTATAAACAGCGTCATTTAAAAAATCTCTCGTCGAAAACACAAGACGACCTCGTGCTGACAGCCAGTGAAGCCATCTCTCAACTCGCGTCCCGGAAGTATTTCCAACCGAACCAAGAGATGCGGGCCATCAACACCGGGTTTTATAGCTTACCGCTCGACAGCTCAGGCAGTTTGATTATCATGCCACCACTTTGGTCCATCGCGATTGATGACCATGTGTATTTTGTGAACGCCATCGACGGAACCGTCGAACGTGTCGAGTTTGAAACGAAAGAATGAAAGGAGTGATGGTGTGAGTTTACAGTATAGTGTGTTAGCGAGCGGATCGACCGGAAACGCCCTCTATATCGAGACGGAACGGACGAAGCTGCTCGTCGATGCCGGATTGACCGGAAAAGCGATGCAACAGCGCATCGAAGCCATCGGTCGGTCGTTTGATGGGATCGACGCACTGCTCGTCACCCATGAGCACTCCGACCACATCAAAGGTGTCGGGATACTAGCACGAAAGTATAATTTACCGATTTATGCGAATGCGAAGACATGGGCAGCGATGGAATCACTGATTGGAAAAATCGACCCTGCTTTGAAGTTTCAAATCGAAGTGGGCGACGTGAAACAGTTCGGTGATATTGAAATCGAGACGTTCAACGTGAGCCATGATGCGGCAGACCCGATGTTTTATCAGTTTGCCCATGACGGAAAACGTTTGGCCCATATCACCGATACGGGTTATGTCTCGGACCGGATGAAAGGGGTCATCCGTGGAGCAGACGACTTCATCTTTGAGTCGAATCATGACGTCTCGATGCTACAGATGGGGCGTTATCCATGGAGCGTCAAACGACGGATTCTTGGCGATTATGGCCACGTCTCGAACGAAGATGCGGCCATCGCGATGAGTGAGGTCATCGGAGACCGCACGAAACGAATCTATTTGGCCCATTTGAGTAAGGACAACAACATGAAGGAGCTCGCACAGATGAGCGTCTCGCAAACACTCGGCATGCGAGACGTCGACTTAGGTCGAATCAAATTGTGCGACACGGACCCGACAATCCCCACTTCACTCGTTTCTTTATAAGAAAACTTGGGAAAAGACAGGTATCACACTGTCTTGAAGGGGGGACGCGTCGTGAACGAAGAGAGACACCATGAGTATGAACCTCAAGACGTCGAACCTGAAGTACACGAATCAACAGAAGAAAAATCGACGTACCCGTCTCGGAGCGAATGGCGACCGAAGCAAGAGGAGCACGTACGCCATAAGCCGAGACCTAATATAAAACCGTTGTTACTCGGAGGGGTTGGCGGATTCTTAGGAGCGGCTTTGTTTTTTGTCATCGTGATGCTCTGGGATTCGCCGACCTCTCGTTTTGTGACGAATGAACTGACACGGACCGAACAGGCCGTCACCGTCACCGAATCGGACGTCACAACGGCTGTACTCGGTGCGAAGACGTCCGTCGTCAGCATCACCAATATCCAGCGAGCGTTCACCTCGGACTCGCAATGGGAGGCGGGTGCGGGCTCTGGCGTCATCTATAAAGTAGAAGGAAACACGGCCTATATCGTCACGAACTTCCATGTCATCGAAGAAGCAGACGAGGTCAACATTGCCTTCTCCGATGGCCAAATCGCCTCGGCAACCATTTTAGGCGAAGACCCGCTCAATGACTTGGCGGTCGCCGAAGTCGAGTTACCGAAAAATATCGAAGCGAAGCCGATCGTACTTGGCGACTCTACCGTCCTTCAAGCCGGGGAGACCGTTATGGCCATCGGAAATCCGCTCGGTGTCTTCTCAAACTCGGTCACCCGTGGTATCGTCAGTGGTGTCGAGCGGACGGTGCCGGTCGATACGAACAGCGACGGCTTGATGGATTATAACGCGGAAGTCATTCAGACGGATGCGGCCATCAACCCGGGAAATTCAGGCGGTGCCCTCATCAACATTCGGGGAGAACTCGTCGGAATCAACTCGATGAAAATCGCCGAGGCGAGCGTAGAAGGGGTCGGATTCTCCATTCCCGTCAACGTGGCGCTACCGGTCATTGACATGTTAGAACGCGACGGCAAGGTGACACGGGCCCAGCTCGGGGTCACGATTCAAGAAGTCATCGCCGTACCCGGTAATATCCGGGAAGAATACGGTATCTCCTTCGACCAGGAAGACGGTGTCTTCGTCGAAGAAGTGACACCAGGTAGTCCGGCCGAAGAAGCAGGACTACGTGTTGGCGATATCATCACACAAATCGGAGATCGAGAGATCAAACGTTACGTCGATTTACGCGATGCACTCTATCGTGATGCGACGGTCGGTGATACGATTACCATTGAGTATTTACGTCGCGGGGAAGCGAGAAAAACCGAGGCGACATTAACTGAAGCAACATAAAGAAGCGGCGACGCTTCTTTTTTAAGGAGGAAAAATTGTGGAAAAAACAGTATGCAAGGAACATGTTGAAATCGCTTTAGACATCATTGTGGATGAAACAGGTGAATACCCGTTGCTAGAGGAATTATCCACAAGTGAACATGTGACATGTGAGTTCTGTGAAGCGGACGCAACATATATTGTGTCAAGCAAAAACTAATTATCAACATGTGGATTTGTGGATAACTCTGTGGATAACCCTATGGATAACTCCAAAAAAACTGTGGAAAAAGGAAGAATTGGATGAATATTTCAATTATCACGGTCGGCAAACTGAAAGAAAAATATTTAAAACAAGGAATTGCCGAGTATACAAAACGGCTTTCCGCCTATGCAAAAGTGCAGGAAATCGAGGTCTCAGACGAAAAAGCACCCGAGCATTTGAGTGAGGCAGATATGTTACTAGTAAAACAAAAGGAAGGCGAGCGTATTTTGGCGAAGATATCCCCAGATACGCACGTCATCGCCTTAGCGATTCAAGGAAAGCAGCGGACGAGTGAAGAGTTCGCTCGTGAACTCGATCAACTCGCGACGTATGGAAAGAGTAAAATCGCCTTCGTCATCGGAGGATCGCTCGGTCTGTCGGACGATGTGATGAAACGAGCTGATGATACGATTTCGTTCTCGAAGATGACGTTCCCCCACCAACTCATGAAACTCGTGTTGTGTGAGCAGATTTATCGGGCGTATCGAATCAATCGGAATGAGCCGTATCACAAATAAACGTTATTTCTGAGGTATAGATATTAACGAACTCTCTTCTCTTTGTTATTTACGTGAAGCAAATGAATTTGACAAAAGCGAAGAACGTGACTATTCATGAAAATCATCTAATTTGGACCTCAAATTTATGTTGTCCTTTCGGTTGATGACAAATAGATTTGAGGTCATGGATGATATATGATGAATCACAAAAGTTTGGTAGTGCACTGTAGATTACACTGAAATACGCTTCGCTACTCTATCTAAAAATCTTTTTCTTCGATGATCTTTCCCACTACTCGTAAACGGACTATTCAACCAGTTCACATTTTTAAGTCCAATCCCTTTTAATGTTCTACGAATAAGAGTCCCTTCAATGGGATTCCCGGCCAAAAATTTTAAATACCACGTGGGCACTTCCGAAGTGGAAATGACAGTGGTTTTTTTAATATGAGTTAGTAATCCTTTCAATCCAGTAGATTCCTCTACATAGGCAAAGTTTTTCAACATGACCTTGTCAAAAAAACCTTTTAAAATAGCTGGAACATCAAACCACCAAACAGGGAAGATAAAAACTAATTCATCACTGTCGCTTAGCATCTTCTGATATTGGTTCACTAAGGGATCTCGGGATTGACCTTTCGAATAAAGAGATAAATCAGATTCACTTAATACAGGATTGAATTGATCTCTATTTAGGTCAATGATTTGATAATCTTTTTTCCTGCGGACTAATTGTTCAATTGTTGTATCCATAATAGATTTATTGAAACTACCATGCCATGGATGAGCAAGAATGATCGTTGCTTTCATCGGTAACCCTCCTGCTATATTTGGAATTTGAATAACCTTTAATTTGAGCACATGCTTTTATTTGAACAATTGCTCAAATAATATACCTGCAATATAATGTTAGTGTAGACATTGCGTCAATAAGTATAGAGGTATTCATACAAAACTCTCATTTTGTACAAATTAAGGAGTACTTATGCTAAAACAAAAACCAATAAATACGAATTCTATAAGATCAATCAATCTTTTAGTGGATACTATGTTGGAATTAATGCGTCGAACGAACTTTACGAGTATCACCATATCAGAACTTACTAAAACTGCGGGATTGGCGCGAAATACATTTTATGCTCACTTTGATACGAAAGAGGATGTACTAACCTATCACATGTATCAAATATTTAGACAGAGGATTCAACTTGCATCAACAGAAGTGAAACAAGGACCACTTGATTTCGATACATTGTATTTTGAGATATGGAGTGACAACCTCGAATTCTTGAATCTCTTAAAGGGAAATGATTTACTTCCGCTTTTGAATCGCTTTGAGGAACATTTTGATTTACTTTGTACAGATTTTCAAATTTATGAGAATTGTAATGTATCTGAAAAAGCGGAAGCATATGCGAATGCAGTATACGCAGATTCATTAGCAAGTATTGTGAAAAGGTGGATGAAGACCGGTATGAAAGAAACACCACAAGAATTAAGTGACATTTTTAAAGAATTCATTCGGTGAACTTTTTTTTAGTTTGCTTGGAATCGAAGTAGGTAATGAAGTCGCATATTCGGTTTCTTATACAACTGATCAAAATAATTGGAGAGTTTTATGAACTACACTATCAGTCTTCTAATAAATCAAATCGCTCCCGATTTTCTAACAACCTTTGAACGTTTTCAGGAAACGCATCGCATCTATGCCGTGGATTCAAATGGTGAGCTTTATCAAAAAGACGAGCACTATATTGATGAATGGGACGATGCGAAAAAGAAACAGGTCATCGAGATTCTCAACTACTACATCGACCGTGGCGGCGTTGTTGTTGCATTCCGAAATGGTGAAACGTTACTTGGCTTTGCCGGACTGGATGGACACCTGCTCGGAACGGAAGGACAGTATTTGAATCTGGGCTTCATTCATGTGAGTCGTCCTTGCCGAGGCCAGGGAATCGGAAAGCTATTATTTGAACGTGTCTGTCAGGCGGCAATCGAACGAGGTGCGAAAAAACTATACATCGGGGCGAATCCGGCTATTGATACGTATCATTTCTATGAAGTGATGGGATGTACGTTAGCCGAAGAAATCGTGCCAGAAGTCTACGAGGCAGAACCACTCGACTTACAACTCGAATATGTTTTATCATCTCCTGAGACTGCATCATAACGATGTGGTCTTTTTCATACAAAAAATCGCTCAACTTCAAGCTTTATCTCCTATGAAGAATTGAGGATTTCGAAAAATTGTGATAGAATCACAAGGCAAATGATTATCATTATCAGTCAATAAGAATAGATGGAATCGAATAAGTTTGAGTGAACGTGAAAGGATGAATACAATGAGCACGCTTGAAGCATATAACATGGCATTTCGAAATGGATTGGAACTAGAGGATGATGTGGTCCTTGAAGAGATGAAGCTTGGGGAATCAACGGAGTGGGATTCGATTGGACATATGACCCTCATCGCCGAAATCGAGGATGCGTTTGACGTCTATATCGACTCGGATGAAATGACAGAGTTCCATTCGTATCAGTCTGGTATTGCGTTGTTGCAACGTCTCGGTGTGGATATTCAATCATGACGCTTTTTCAAACACTCGAGCAGTATGCGGATCGTGAGGCGGTCTATGCGGACCGCTCTTATTCCTATAGAGAGATGCTGGAAGTCGGGGACTCGATTTGTCAGGAGGTCGGCGAACGGTCACTCGTCTTCTGTTTATGTGCCAACCGAGTCGAGTCGCTCTTCGGATATATCGGCTTTCTCCGTGGACGGGTCGTCCCGGTCTTGCTCGATGCAGATATTCCAGTGGAACAATTACAGAAGTTGATAGAACGGTATCAACCGACTCACGTCTGGGCTCCGGAGACAAGGGAGGATTTGGCGAACTCGTTGGATGCCTTCTATGGCTATGGTGGCTACGCCTTATTTGAAACCGAAACATTGGTTCGCCACCAACTTCATGAGGAGCTTGCCCTTCTGTTGACGACATCAGGGAGTACCGGAAGTCCGAAATTGGTGCGTCTCACGTATAACAATCTATCAGCTAACGCCACATCGATCATCGACTATCTCGACATCGATCAAACGGATAAACCAATCACGACCCTTCCGATGAACTATTCGTATGGACTCTCCATCATCAACAGTCATCTGTTGAAAGGAGCGACCCTCATCCTGACAGACCGCTCGATCGTTCAAAAGGAGTTTTGGGAGCTGTGTCGTGCCGAGCAGGCGACGACGTTTGGTGGGGTCCCGTTTCATTATGAGATGTTGAAACGATTGAAGTTTGAGACGTATGATCTCCCAAGTCTGAAGAAGTTGACGCAAGCCGGTGGCAAGTTGGACCCGGCACTTGCGCAGCACTTCGCAACAGTATGTGCAGAGAAAGGGATTCAATTTTTCATCATGTACGGTCAGACGGAGGCGACGGCCCGGATGTCGTATTTACCAGATCGGATGCATGCGAAAAAAGCCGGTAGCATCGGAATTGCCATCCCTGGCGGATCGCTCACGTTGCGTGACGAATCCGGAAATGACATCAAAGAGGCAAACGTGACAGGCGAATTGGTGTATCAAGGCGACAACGTGTCGTTTGGGTATGCGACCTCGTTAGCGGACCTTTCAAAAGGTGATGACAATCAAGGCGTCTTGCGTACGGGTGACATGGCGTATCGCGACGAGGATGGATATTTCTTCATCGTCGGCCGAATCAAGCGCATGATCAAACTGTATGGCAGCCGAATCAGCTTAGATGAAGTCGAGGCGTTCCTTCGAGAGCATGGACATGATTGCGTCTGTGCCGGGGAAGACGACCAGCTATACGTGTATACGTTACAAGATGACGTCGCACGCATTCAAAAAATCATCAAAGAACAAATCAAGGTGAAAGGTGTGCGGGTGATGCAGATTGACGAGATTCCGCGGAATGCGTTCGGGAAGATTCGTTATGCTGCATTGCCGAAGCGAGAACTTGTGAACACCTGATTGTCAGGAATCGGTACATCGTCAAGTTTCATAACATCAGGTGGTAAATATGACTTTTATTTCGATTGAATTTCTCTTATTTTTAACCCTCATCGTTGGAGCGTACTATATGGTTCCACATCGGTACCGTTGGGTGCTCCTTTTGTTGGCGAGCTATGTCTTTTACGCCACGTTGAGCGTTCAATTCATACCGCTCCTGCTGATCAGTACCGCTTTCACCTATGTGATTGGAATTCTGATTGAGAAGCAGGAGAAGAAGGAGCAGAAAAAACGGCTCATGTGGGTCGGTGTCTCGGTGCTCGTCTTCTTCCTCGGCTGGTTCAAATATTTTAATTTCGTCAATGATTCGCTCCGTTCATTTGCTACATGGAGCGGATTTGATTATGACGTCCCGTATAAAGAAATCGTGTTGCCGTTGGCCATCTCGTTTTATACGTTCCAAGCCATCAGTTATGTCGTGGACGTCTCGCGAGGGAAGCAAAAAGCAGAGCGTCATTACGGTTATTTCTCGGTTTATTTCGCCTTCTTCCCGCAACTTGTGGCGGGTCCGATTGAGCGGGCGAAAAAGCTGCTTCCACAACTGAAGACGGAGCAACATCTCGACTACGACAACATCAGCTATGGCATCCAGCGCATCATTTGGGGGTTCTTCAAGAAGACATTGATTGCCGATCGGTTGGCCCCGATTGTCGCGAGTGTATTCACTAGCCCGGACCCGACCGGTTCGGAGATTGTGCTCGCAACGATGTTGTTCTCGATTCAACTGTTCGCGGACTTCTCGGCATGCAGTGACATCGCCATCGGCTGTGCACGCTTACTCGGGATTCGCTTATCGGAAAACTTCAAGCAGCCGCACTTCGCCGTATCAATCGCCGACTTCTGGAACCGCTGGCATATCACGCTTTCGATGTGGCTACGGGATTATATCTTCATGCCGCTCGCAAAAGGAAAGAAGAAACGCGAACAGATATATGGTGCCATCCTTGCGACATTTTTAGTTAGTGGGATTTGGCACGGAGCCGCATGGAACTTTGTCTTATGGGGACTCATTCATGGAATCTATCGCGTGTTCGGTGATCATACGAAACAGCAGCGTGAAAAAATGGCGTCATGGGTCGGATTTGACCGCGTGCCGACACTGCATCGATGGTGGAAAATCGCCATCACGTTCCAGCTCGTCTGTTTCTCACGCGTCTTCTTCCAATCGCATTCGATGGCAGAGGCGTTCTCGCATGCCAAACTGTACGTGACACCTTCGTCATGGGCACCGTCAGGCATGATGCAGGCGATTCAAATGTTCTCATTGCTCGATTTGATCATCTTCCTCGTCGTCTTTGTCGTCGTTCATCTGTTCCAACATATTGAACGGACGAGAGGTTCGGCTTGGGATTGGATGGCACGTCAGTCTGCCGTGACGAGCGTGGCCATCAACTTGTTCTTGATTATCTCAGCGTTCTTATTTGGCGTGTCGAGCCAAGGATTTGTATACGGTGGGTTCTAAGATGGATGGAAAGGAATTAGCATGAAGCGTTTAGGAATCAAAATAGGTATCGTATTACTCGTCATCATCGCAATCTTCATTCCCGTCAACGAGTTCGTGAAAGAGTCGTGGGAATATAATAATAACCGAGCTGTCCTTGCCTTCAAGGAAAATCCTCACCCTGTCGACATCATCAATTTGGGAACGTCCCATGCGATGTACGGGTATTCATTCAAGTCGCTTGGATTGTCGCATCTCGATTTGGCGTTACCGAGTCAGCCGATCGAATATGACTTGAAGATGTTGAAAGAATACGATGAACATCTGAAGCCAGGTGGGGTCGTGATTGTGTCCTTATCTCAAATTACCTTCAGCAATTCGAACGTCGGTCGGAAAGAAAACTATTATCGCGTCTTGGAACGGGAAGACTTGGAGTCGGTCAGTTGGTTCAACTACTATACACACGAACGCTTCCCTGCATTGAACAGTGGGAGTGCCTACGCCGCCATTTCCCGGGAAATCCGAGATTTTCGCTTCGATGCGCATAAGCCATGGGAGAATGGGGGGCTGAACTATTCCGAGCGTAAGTATGAGGAAGTCGCCGCCCAATACGAGAATGCCGTGAACAATCACGAGATTGAAGAGAATATGGCATATTTACAAGACATCATCGATTATTGCAAGAAGCAAGGCTATCGCGTCGTCTTGGCGATGGAGCCGGTCCATGCCTCATATCATACGTATTTTGATGAAGACGTCATGGAACGCCTCGTGTTTCAGCATTTAGAAAAATTGGATATCGATGTCCCATTCCTCAACTACATGGGGGACGAACGGTTCATTCACAAACAATCCTTCTTCCATAACCCGGACCATTTGAATGGGGACGGGCGGAAGTTATTGTCTACGCTTGTTTATGAAGATTTGAAGCGATTGGGGTATATTCAAGATGAAGATGATAATATGGAACGGGAGTGATTCCAATCGAAACAATCTATTTAGCGGGCGGATGCCTATGGGGTGTTCAAGAATTTGTGAAGACATTACCCGGCGTCCTCTCGACCGAAGCAGGTCGAGCGAATGGGACGACGGATACGTTGGATGGGGAATATGACGGGTATGCCGAATGTGTCAAAACGACGTTCGATCCAGACGTAGTGACGGTCGAGGATTTGATGCACTACTTATTTGAAATCATCGACCCATACAGTATCAATCAACAAGGAATCGATGTCGGCGAGAAGTATCGGACGGGCGTCTACAGTGAGGAGCCCCGGCACTTGATGGAGGCGCAGGGGTTCATTGATCGACGCTCGGATGCGAAGCGGATTGCTGTTGAAGTCAAGCCGCTCACGAACTATGTGCGAAGTGCGGACGAACATCAGGACCGTCTGACACGTTGCCCGGACGATTATTGTCACATCCCGAAAGACTTGTTAACGAAATATCAGACCGTTTCATCATCAAAGCGTCTCTTCTGAGATGCTTTTTTCATTTTTTCCCAAATGAGTAAAGCTAAATGGATGAGTTTCATGTCTAATGAGTGTAAGGGAAAAAAACGAAAAGGGGGGACGTTCGATGAAACGTCTCATTCAGAAAGCGCAACGAGGTAATGATCAAGCTTTCTTAAAGATTTTTCAGCATTACGAGACCGACCTATATCGGATGGCCTATGTGTACGTCAAAAATCCGGATGATGCGCTCGACGTGGTACAAGAAGTCGCCTATCAAGCCTTTAAAAAAATCGGAACGTTACGGGAACCGCAATTTTTGAAGACGTGGCTGATGAAAATTGCCATCAACTGTGCGCTCGATGTCATGAAGAAGAGGCAAAATGTGATTCATTTAAAGCCGGAGTTTGAAGAGTCAATCGGAAGTACGGAAACAGATTACGCGATAACGATGACACTCGCCGACATGATGGATTCCCTTCATGAGGACGAACGCAGTGTGGTCGTGTTGAAATATTATCAGGACTACACGTTTCAACAAATCTCAGATTTATTGGAATGGCCGATTGGGACGGTGAAGACAACTTTATATCGAGCTGTCGATAAATTGAGACGAGAATGGAAGGAGGCCGATTGCTATGGATCGTGAGATGAAACGGATGTTGGCGGACATCGAAATTCCAAGTGAACTGCGTGAACGCAGCCGACAAGGTGTGAGGCGAGCGAAACAAGAAATGCGCCGGGAACCAGGATTTATCCGTCGACGGTTGATGACGGTCGGAATTGCGACGGCACTCCTGATTCCGACAGGTGCCTTCGCCTATCAATCCCTCTTGGCGGATGAGTTGTATGGTTCTTTTGACGAGATGAAAGTACATATCGTCAGCGCCACTTTAGAGAAATATTTGTTACTGGATGCTAAATTGAATCAGGCGAAAGGAGTATTGGATGAGGCAGAATATAAAGAGTTCAAGCAAGGTTTGAGTGTCTTCACGGATACGCGAATCGCCTATGGAAATGCGAACGGGAATGTTGATTATGAAGCGATTCCGAAGGCGGAACGATTGGAAGTGAAGCAAGCACTCTTTGATCTTCAACCATACTTCGATCAATTGAACGATCAGCCTGCTGCACGTGATGTGTTGACGGCTGAAGAATATGACGCATATATCGAAGCGCTCATGCAAGAAGAGTCGATTCGAGTACGTGCTGGTGAGTACGTCGAAGACATGCCGGATGAGTTGCGACAGTCTTATGAAGAGGCAATCGCGATTATTCGAGAGGTCGATCGGAAGCAACAACAAAACTAGTGAAGGTTCATAAGAATGGGAAAATATGTTATCTTCATCATGTTCTAATTCAGAAAATGAAAAAGAGGTACAAACATGTTCACATTCGGAATCATTGGTGGCGCGAGTCTTCTTTTAGTGGCGTTCGTCTTCGGCGTGACATATCTTGTCATCCGATCCATTATGAAAATGATGAAAAAGTAAAAGAAGGAGTCGGTCACTCAAATCGAGTGATGGACTCCTTCTTTTTCTACGTCCGTTCGAGAACATTCACGAGCATCTGATGGATAACGTCATGATCGTTCGGGTCATGCAGCTGATAGGGACTCCCCGGGAGCGTGTATACATCTTTTGCCCCGACGTACGTGATGTGGAGTGTCAAGGAACCATCTTCCTGACACGCCGTCGTCAGTTCCAACTCACCACTGATGACACCGACTTCCTCCGTCATGACACCGTGGGTTGCCTTAAAGATTGAAGTGATTTCGTTCATTCGAAGACTCCTTTTCTCACTCAGTAACTGCAAGCATTGATGGCTGTCGTGAGTGCTGACTTCTCTGCGGATTGAAGGCTCAAGCCCCAGCGACTCTTCGTCTCGACCCACATCTTCGCATACGCACAACGCGCACCCGTGCGAGGAGGTTGCCATGTCGATGGATCTTGGTCTCCTTTTGAGCGGTTCGATGAAGCAGAAACCGCGATCAACTGAGGACCGTTCAAGTCGTTTGCAAAGCTTTGACGTTTTGTTGTCGTCCAGCTGCTTGCACCAGAGCGCCATGCTTCGGCGAGCGGGACGACGTGATCGATATCGATGTCAGATGCTGATGTGAACGTCAATCCGTCATAGTAACTGTACCATGAGCCGGTCGTTACCGGACATTGATCGACGACCGAGTCAGCGTCTCGTTTCAAGACGATGTGACGTGTGTTACAACCATTTCCTTGACTTGACCAGTGTGGGAAGAGGTCGCGGCTATAGCCCGTCATCGATCCTTCATTTTTGACGGTGAGTGCGTTCAGTTTCGTGAGCGCGTCCGCTTTCGATGGGATGTTCGGTGGGAATGCAGAGACCGGTGTCGCGTCAAACGACGCGGAGATCCATACGAGCAATGTGACAAGTGCGACAGACATGAGTTTCTTCAACATAAAAAGCCTCCTACTATGTATTTGGAATGAACACTTGTCGAGCAAGTGGGCAACCTTTCATCAAACAACTAGTGAGACAAACATAACGCAATAAATCCAACTTGATCATACACAGGACGATTTTGAAAAAGTGTGAAAATCTTCAAAATGATTAGAAAGACTATCGTAAATCCGTCTCTAGCATCAGCAAGGGACATGGTGTTATTTCTTTGGAACTAGTGAGCGATCAGGACTGGTATAATGAATGACATGGATGGAGAGAAAAGAAGAGGTGGATGGAATGAACAAGAAAGAGATTGCGGCGATTCGCCGACAGTTTAAAGTGAATGCGACAAAGCTAAAGATTGCTGACTTATATACGATTTACATTCGACAAGAAACGAATGAGATTTATTACGAAGAGTTGCGTCCGTTCCCGTTCTTAGAAGAAGAGCAGCAGGAGCTGTTTTTGACGAACTTCAAAAAAGTGCTCGGTGGAAAACTCGATGAAAAATTGTTCGAAGTGAAGTTCCAATATCCCGAGGAAGGTCAGGTCGACCATACGCAAGGGTTGCTTTATGAAGGTCTTCGTACGGAAGAGACCGACGTCTGGACGGACTATATGCAGCGCATCGCGTTGAAGATGGTAAAGGATACACCGTTTGAGAAAGATATGGTCGTGACGTTCATCCGGGGGAATTACAATAAGCCGACGAACCGATACTCGGAAGAGTCTGAGATTCACGCGAACGATGAAGTGTATACAACGAAGTTCATCCTCGGCAGCATCAGCCCGACAGAACTTCCGAAAAAGTCACTCGTTTTTGACTTCGTTGAGCGGGAATTCAAAGCCAGCTTGATTGTAAATCCAATCATCAAACTCGAGGCGCCAATCGGCGGATTCATGTTCCCATGCTTCACGGATAACGCGGCCGATGTGAACCATGTCCTCTACTCGGCACATAAAGCGCATCAACCGGATATGACGTTCATTGAGAACGTGTTGAACGGTTCGGAAATCGTCACGGCAGTGGAAGAGAAGGCAGTCTTCGAAGAAGTGGTCAAAGCGGTCATCGGCGAAGAAGTCAATTCCCGGACACTTGCGACCGTTTACGATGAGATTAACCAAATCATTGTCGCGGAAGAAGAGAACGAACAGGAAGAAGAACGTGTAGCGATGCTTGATTCCCGTGCCGTCGAGGTCGTCTTACGGGCAAGCGGTGTGGAAGATGTGACGACGGAGAAGGTCGAGCAGGCGTTCAAGCAAGTCGTCGACGATACGAAATATGAAATGAAAGCGACGAGTGTCGTTCCGAAATATACGTCAAAATCAATCAAGATCAATACAAAGGTCGCCAATATCTCGGTCAGTCCTCAAGACTTGAAATACGTGAAGCAAGTGAACTATAAGGGGAAACCGTGCTTGCTGATTGAAGTGGAAGAGGAGACGGAGATTGAAGGGTTCAAACTCATCTCGGAGGAGTCGCTAGACTAATCGAGCATATTGCAGTGTTCATGAGTGAACGTTCAAGCTAAGAGTCCAAGGTGTAAACATTGGGCTCTATCTTTGTTAATTTTCAGAGTATTTCGTGTGCGCTCCGACACCTATATGGTAACATAAGGTAATCGGATATTAACTTAAAGGTGGATAATTATGAAAAATTTATCAGCTGTGATTTTATTGTGTTCCTCTCTATGGATGGGTATTTATTTATATGGAGAATATGCTATTAGTTCTGTTAAATTTGATATTTCTTTAGTGACATTTCCGGTAGCGCTTTTTATATTGTCTATCGTATTCTTTTTATCTCCTAAAGAAGGTTTTCAATCTAAAGAACATAAATTGAATGATTGATTAAGAATTCAGAAAAACTCAATCATCTATTGAAAAACAATAGAAAAGAGCATAAGGGTAAACTGCTATCACTTTCTGTGATAGACCAGGCAGGGCCTGGAGGATTCGTGATATCGTCAAAACTCCAGAAACGGCACGAAATGGGCCACTTTTTTGATTCGTCGTTCGCAACGTACTGAACAGGAAGGGAGAAATTAATCTCCCCTTTTTTATTGGTTTTTACATATCAGAGTTCTGCACTCGCTCTTAAAACGAGTAGGTTCATCTAGCCGATGCAACGAAGTAGATCGGTCACCAATGCGGTTCCAGCATGTGAGTGAGGAAGGTTGAATTCAATCTTTGATACAGGTATGATACAGGTGAAAACGTTTTCTAAAAGCCATATTTTTTTAGTGTTCATCGAAAGCGCTTTCGTTATTGGTGAGATAACAAAAAACCTCAAAGACGAACATCATCTTTGAGGCGAAATAATCATTATTTACGGGCTTTACTGACTTTGAGTTTCTTCCCTTTGACAGGCGTTGTCTCCATCGCTTGAAGAACGATCGAACCTTTTCCGTTCAGAATATCGACGTACGTCATCTGATCGTTGATCGTGATGATTCCGATGTCGTCAGCGGATACGCCAGGAATTTTGGCGATTGTTCCGACGAAGTCGACGGCGCGAAGTTTTTTCTTCTTCCCGCCACTAAAGTGAAGCTTCATGATGTCCTGGTTAATACGAGCCGTCTTGTTGTTTCGAACGACACGTCGTCCGCTCAACTTCTGCTCAAAGGCATCTTGGTTAGCCGCGACTTCTGCTTCTGTCGGGGCATCGATCATCGGAATCTCGAATTGAACGTATGATTCAATCGCTCCGATGAGACGTTCTTCCTGACGGGTCATGAGCGTGATTGCCGTTCCTTGTTTGCCGGCGCGTCCAGTACGACCCGTCCGGTGTACGTAGCTTTCTTTTTCGACAGGAACGTCATAGTTGATGACGAGTTCGACGTTGTCGACATCGATTCCGCGCGCTGCGACGTCTGTCGCGACGAGGTAACGGAAGTTGCCCATCTTGAAGCCGTTCATGACGGCGAAACGGTCTTCTTGTTCGAGTCCGCCGTGGAGGCGTTCAGCCGAGTAACCGGCTTTGTCCAGCTCGGCGTACACCGTATCGACGTTCTCTTTCGTACGACAGAAAATCATACAGCTGTCCGGGTTCTCGACGACCGTGATGTCTTGAAGGACAGCCAGTTTCTCGTTCCGGTGAACCGGGAGGAGACGGTGCTCGATTGTCGAAGCAGTCATGCCTGTCGATTCAATCGCGACACGTGCCGGAGCATTCATATGCTTCTGGCAGAGACGTTCGATATCTTGTGGGAATGTCGCTGAGAAGACCATTGTGACGCGGTCTTTCGGCAACTGTTGAAGAATCTTCTCGACGTCAGCGAGGAAGCCGCGGTTGAGCATCTCGTCCGCTTCATCGATGATCAAGTATTCGACGCGGTCGAGTGAGAGGGTCTCACGCTCGATATGGTCCATGACGCGACCTGGCGTACCGACGACGATATGTGTCTTTTGCTTCAACTCTTCACGCTGTTTCGAGAACGGTTCTTTCCCGTAGACGGCAGTCGCTTTGATTCGTTTGAAACGTCCGATGTTCGTCATGTCTTCCCGTACTTGAACGGCGAGTTCGCGTGTCGGTGTCAAGATGAGCACTTGGGGTTTATTTTCGGCCCAGTCGATGAGCTCGATGACCGGAATCCCGAAAGCAGCTGTCTTTCCGCTTCCGGTCTGTGCTTTGACGATTAAGTCTTCGCGCTCGAGCGCACGAGGGATGACCTGCTGTTGTACCTCAGTCGGTGATTCGTATTTCATAATGCCTAGCGCGCGGGTAATCTCGTCGCTCAGGCGATAATCCGTAAATTGCTGTTTGTTCATGGGTAACCTCATTCTTTCGTGAAAACTTCTGCTTCAGAAAATTTCAATGTCTATTTGCAATACAGTCCATTATAGACCGAAAGGCATTAGGAAAGCCAATTTCATATAAAAATAAGTAATGGTGAAAGGGGCATACATAGTGGAGCACAGTTATAAAAGTCTCATATATCTTCTAAATCAACATCAACAACTTACGAGAGCAAACCACCTCGAAACCATCATCAAACCAATCCCGGATTCAGACCGTACCGGCGACCTTGATCCACGCGTCTTTGCGACGTTGACCGCAAATCATTCTTCACACGATGAACCGGATACAGCATTTGACCTCGAGTCTGCACGCGCTAGTATGGGTTGGCCGAATCAGGATCGGACGACGACTGATATCAAAACGGAGTATCTCACGATTCCTAGTGAGGATGGTGACATTCCGATTCGTCTGTATCGTCCGAGTCATACTGAAGCCATCCCAGCCATCCTCTTCTTCCATGGTGGCGGCTTCTTCGGAGGCACGCTCGATACGGTCGAGAACCCTTGTAAGTTGCTCTCAGAACAGGCGAACGCGGTCGTCATCTCCGTCGATTATCGTCTCGCCCCAGAGCATCCGTTCCCAGCCGGATTGAATGACTGTTACCGCGCCTTTGAATGGGTACACGCACATGCGAATGAGTTGAACATCCTCAAAGACCGAATCGGCGTCGCCGGAGACAGTGCCGGAGGCAACTTGGCGACGGCTTGCTGTCTGATGGAGCAAGAACGAGGGGAGGGTCGCATTTGTTATCAAGCGCTCGTCTATCCTGTCGTCAATCTGGGATCGATTCCGACAGATGATTTTGAATGGACGCTCGATGCGTACGATATCTCACACCATCACGACCTGATTCGAGATGTCGTGCTCGCTCTCGCCGACACGGATTCGGTATTAAATGACCTCTATCTTCAAGGGGAGGTGGATGTCACGCATCCGCTCGTCTCACCATTATTCGCAGACGATGTCTCAGGCCAACCACCGACTTTGATTGTGACAGCGGAGTACGATTACTTACGACTCGAAGGGGAGGCGTATGCGCGGAAACTGGCACGAGCGGGTGTCCCGACACGCCTCATTCAATATCGGGGGATGGACCATGCCTTCATGGATAAGTTAGGAGACTATCCACAGGCAGACGATTGTATGAATGTAATCGCAAAAGGACTTAAGGAGCTGACGAAATGAAACAGTATACATTGGATTGGAAACGTTATGAGGAATTGGCACGTCAAGCGGTCGCGGAAGGCGTCGTGTTAGTCAAAAACGAACAGAAGACCCTCCCATTACAGTCAGGGACGAAGCTCGCCGTATTTGGTCGTAGCCAGTTCCATTACTACAAGAGCGGTACCGGTTCAGGCGGGATGGTGAACGTCGGGCACATCACGACACCGCTCGAAGCACTACACGAGCGTCCAGACATTCACATCAATGAATCGCTCTATGCGACGTATGAGGAATGGGTGAAGGAGAATCCGTTCGACCAAGGTGTCGGCTGGGCCGGTGAACCGTGGTCGCAACAGGAGATGGACGTAACGGACGAACTCGTCGAACAGGCGGCACAAGAATCAGATGTTGCCCTCATCATGATTGGACGTACGGCAGGAGAAGACCGTGACAACACGGCCGATCCGGGTAGTTACTTATTGACGGATATCGAACATGCGATGATCGAGCGCGTGACGAAACGCTTCGACAAGACGGTCGTCGTGTTGAACGTTGGGAACATCATCGACATGAAGTGGGCAAATGAGCCGAGTGCCATCCTCTATGCATGGCAAGGTGGGATGGAAGGTGGAAAAGGACTCGTCGACGTGCTCGTCGGAGATGTGAGTCCTTCCGGGAAACTGACGGATACGATTGCTCACTCGATTGAAGATTATCCGTCGACGAAGAACTTTGGTCATGCAGATAAAGGAATTTATCAAGAAGACATCTATGTCGGTTATCGCTACTTCGAAACGTTCGCCAAGGAGGATGTCTTATATCCATTCGGATTCGGACTATCTTACACGACGTTCAAAACGGAGGTAAAGCGTACCGCAGAAACTGATGGTGTCCTGACGGTCGAGGTGGAAGTGACGAACACGGGTGACTGTGACGGGAAAGAAGTCGTCCAACTCTACGTTGAAAAACCGCAAGGAAAACTCGGAAATCCGCTCCGGTCACTGGTGGCGTTCGAGAAGACGGTACTTCTTGAACCGGGTGAGCGCCAAATCCTTTCGTTCAACGTCCACATGACTGACTTTGCGAGCTACGACGATTCTGGCGTGACGGGTCATGAATCAAGCTTCGTTCTAGAGGCGGGGGCATATCGCTTATATGTCGGAACGGATGTGCGTTCGGCTACACTCGCTTTCGAAGTCGAGCAGCAGGAGCAACGAGTCCTTGAGACGTTGAGTGAAAATATGGCACCCGTCCTCCCGTTCGAACGGATGAAACCGATTCAAGGCGAACGAGGATTGGAAGTGGGTTACGAGTCGACACCGCTTCGCGCTGTTGACGTCGAGACGCGTTATTTGGAAGAACGTCCTGAGACGAGACCGTTCACAGATGACCAAGGCATCAAATTGAGTGATGTGTATCATGGGAAGGCTTCGCTTGACACATTTCTAGATCAATTGACGGATGAAGATTTGGCGACAATCGTCCGCGGACAAGGGATGAACTCACCACGCGTCACACCGGGAACGGCAGCTGCGTTTGGTGGAGTATCCTACCGATTGAACGAATTCGGAATTCCAGCGGCCTGTTGTGCCGATGGTCCATCTGGTATTCGCATGGATATCGGGACGAAGGCGTTCGCACTTCCGAACGGAACACTGTTGGCATCCACGTTCAATGTCGCCCTCGTCGAAGACTTGTTCGAGATGACAGGACTTGAGATGCGAAAAAATCGCGTCGACACGTTGCTTGGACCCGGGATGAACATTCACCGCAACCCGTTGAACGGACGGAACTTCGAGTACTTCTCAGAAGATCCGCATGTGACTGGTAAGATGGCGGTTGCTCAATTGAACGGGATGCATCGCATTGGTGTGACGGGTACACTCAAGCACTTCAGCGCCAACAACCAGGAGGCGCATCGTCACGATATCGACTCGGTCGTCTCGGAACGCGCGTTACGCGAGATTTATTTGAAAGGGTTCGAGATGGCGGTGAAAGAAGGGCGCGCATCGTCCATCATGACGACATATGGTGCAGTCAACGGCATCTGGACGGCAGGTCTATATGATCAAAACACGCGTATCTTACGGGACGAGTGGGGCTTTGACGGCATCGTCATGACAGACTGGTGGGCAAAAGTGAACTTCCGTGAGGATGAGTCGGCCAATCGTCAAAACACGGCAGCGATGGTTCGCTCGCAAAACGACTTGTACATGGTGGTAGATCGCCCGGACCTCAACTCATTCGAGGATAATACGATGGCATCGCTCGAAGAAGGCGTGGTGACACGAGGCGAGTTGTTGCGGAGCGCGCGCAATATTTGTGCGTTCATCTTGAAATCACCGGCGATGGAGCGTCTTCTCGGGATTCATGATGGTTCGGTCGAGGTGCTCGGCTTTGAAGATGAGACGAATCAACTGGATGCATTTGAGTTAGATTATCAGCATCTCGAAAACGGGGAACACGTCGATTTGTCAGGAATCAATACCTCGACAGGGAACACACACGTCTTCGCCATCTCGGTCGATCAAACGGGGACGTATGATATCACGTTGACGGCCCGTTCGAACGCGGGAGAGTTGGCACAGATGCCGGTGACATTGTTTGCGAACAATATCCCAGGTGCGACGTTCACGTTTAACGGGACGGACGGAGAATGGGTGACGCAGACGAAACAGGTCTTCTTCTTGAACCAGCATAACTATCTACAGCTCTATTTCGCATTGAGTGGATTGGAAGTGAAGGACGTTTCCTTCACGCTCGCAGATGAATTCAGTATGAAGAACGGCTGAGCCGCCCTTTTGCCGATTCATTGAATTCGGTATAATCGAATGAACGACATATCGCAAAGGAGGCGCATACCCGTGGAAAATCGGCTTCGATTTTCTAGGTCTTCACGCACTCATGCAAAGCCATTTGGACGAAAGGCGATCACTTGCATGGGGCGAAACGAATACCTTGATCGCTTGATTTTAACGTAACCCACTTGGCTTTGCTCCCTTATCGGATTGGATTCATTCAATAAGGAGCGAGGTATGATGAAGTATGTCAATGCGCAACAGATCCTGCCAGAACGATTGTTGCAAGAGGTGCAACAATACGTACAAGGTGAGACGCTATATGTGCCGACCCCGACCGACACGAAACGGAAATGGGGGACGGTCAACGGTGGGAAACAATTACTTGAGGAACGAAACGAAGCCATACGTGCAGCGTTTCGAAATGGAGAGCGAATCGAAAATCTGGCCAAGTCCTATCATTTGGCGACGCACACGATTCGAAAGATTGTATACCGCTCGACATGAAGGAGGTACGACTAGTTCGCTAGTCGTACCTTTTTAGGTCGACTATGTTTCTTAATCAAAGTGTACACAGTAAGGAATCGTCGTTTCCTGTAAACTGAGGATAGAGGAAGGGGGCGACAAGATGTCAGATCCATTTATTCAAAACGAACAGTATAATCTCATTAAAGAACAAGTCATGCTCGTCAAAGAGAGTCGAACGCAAAGCCTGCCGCCTTCTGTCTTGCGAGCAGTCATCGACTTGGCACAATCGAAAGTGATATATGCATTCCCTGAAGCGACGACTGAACAACTGAAGCTGTTACAGTTCGCGGCGCTACAGACGAACGAAGCGTTCGACGAATACATGCAACAATTACGAGAATGGGTTCAACCGTTTCCCGTTATTTCTGCCGAGCAGCTGAAGGAATTGTTCCCGAAACAGAAGAAGCTTCGCTTACCGGAGTTATCCGATGTTGATTTTGGACGACTCACGTATCTAGGTTGGAACGATGGACGTTCCAATCAAAAGTTGATGATTTGCCAATACGAAGGTCAATTGATTGGCATCGCATGTAAACCGAGCACGAATACGAAGAAAAACATATGTGCCTTTTGTAATCAGTTCACGGATGTGACGTACTGCGTTACGATCACCAAAGCGAAACAAGCGAAAAATCCGGACTATTACAAAGCCATCGGCACATATATATGTGTCGACAGTAAGACGTGCAACGAACACATCACGAACCAAGAGGCATTGCATACTTTTGTTCATACAGCGTTACGGGCCTGACGAGAGAGTCAGGCTTTTTATGTTGTTGAAATGGCGGCATTTACAAAAAGCATACACGCCTGTATTCATTCTGAAAATGTATCTTTACAAAAGTTCGTTAGGCTACAGAAGTAGCACATATTCGGGAGGGTTTACAGATGAAAAAAACAATGAAGAAGTTCGTTCCACTCGCAGTCGTGTCGACGCTTGCGCTCGGGGGAATCGTTGGTGTTCAACAACAAAACGAGGCAGAAGCAGCAAAGGATTCAAAGAATCACAAGGCGAAAAACGTCATCTTTATGATTGGGGATGGGATGGGCGTACCTTATACGACAGCGCTTCGTTACATGAACGACAATGAAGAAACGGTAGAAATGGAGCCGACTGCGTTCGATTCACATTTGGTGGGCATGCAATCGACATATCCTGAGGACGAGGAAGAAAACGTAACAGACTCGGCCGCAGCAGCGACAGCGATGAGCTCGGGCGTGAAGACATACAATAATGCGATTGCCGTTGATAACGACAAAACAGACGTGAAAACGGTACTTGAACAAGCCAAAGAGAATGGCATGTCGACAGGGCTTGTCGCCACGTCAGAAATCACGCATGCGACGCCGGCATCTTACGGAGCGCACGAGGAGCAACGTAAGAGTGAGAATGCGATTGCCAACGATTACTATGATGATTTGATTAATGGTGATCATAAAGTCGACGTCATGCTCGGCGGCGGAACGAAATTCTTCGAACGCTCAGACCGAAATATTGCGAAGCAGTTCCAAGAAGACGGCTACAGTTACGTTACGTCTGCAGAAGAAATGAAGCAAGACAACAATGAGCAAGTGCTCGGTCTTTTCGCGGAAGTCGGAATGGATAAAATGATTGACCGTCCAGACGAACAACCGAGTCTTGCGGATATGACGACATCAGCGATTGATCGTCTAAAAGGAAATGATGATGGCTTCTTCCTTATGGTAGAAGGAAGTCAGATTGACTGGGCTGGACATGATAACGATGTCGTCGGTGCAATGAGTGAGATGAAAGACTTTGAAAAGGCATTTGAGGTCGTTCGTGACTTTGCCAAAGAAAATGGTGAGACGTTGGTCGTCGTGACAGCGGATCACTCAACAGGTGGTATTTCAATCGGAGCGGATGGAAATTACAACTGGGATCCGACACCGATTCAAGCAGCGAAACGTACACCGGACTTCATGGCGAAAGAAATCGAAGCTGGAGCGGACGTGGAAGCTGTCTTACATGAGAACATCGATTTAGAATTGACACCTGAAGAGATTGCTTCTGTGAAGAAAGCGGCTGAATCGAACGATGTCACGACAATTGATAACGCCATCGAGAAAATCTTCGATCAGCGTTCAGGAACAGGTTGGACGACGGGTGGTCACACGGGTGACGATGTACCGGTATATGCGTTCGGACCACAACAAGAGAAGTTCGTCGGTTTAAGCGATAATACCGATCAAGCAAAACGGATCTTCAACTTGTTGAAGAATAACGGGAAAATTAAATAATCAGGAAATGGAACCGTGCACTTGCTTGAAGTGCACGGTATTTTATTGTTCCGATGAAACTTTCCCGGGGAATAGTCGTATAGAAGAGTATGATATGAATCGGAGGGATCATCATGCATACGCTCTACATGAAACAAAAAGTGTTCAGCTTACGCGGGCGCTTTACCATCAAGGATGCTGACGGACATGACCGCTATTTCGTCGAAGGTAGCTTTATGAAGTTTCCAAAATCATTTGAAATCAAAGACACGAACGGTCAGACGGTCACAACGATCACGAAAAAGACGTTTAGTTTTTTACCGAAGTTTTTCGTAGAAGTGGATGGCATAGACATGATGACCATCTCGAAAGAGTTCTCGTTTTTTAAACCGAAATATTCAATCGATGCAGCCGGGATCGATGTCCAAGGAGATTGGTGGGACATGGATTTTGATGTGACGAAGAACGGACAGTCGATCGGAAGTGTACAAAAGAAATGGTTCTCATGGGGCGATAGTTACGAGATTCGTGTCGAAGAACCGGAGATGGAACACTTGCTCATTTCCATCGTCGTAGCCATCGATTGCGCGAAAGCAGATCAAGCAGCGGCATCTAGCGCCGCAACATAAAGGGGAGTATCGAATGGAATTTTGGGATGTCTATACGGTCGACCGAGAAAAGACGGGTCGCACGTGGCAACGGGGAAGTCGATTGCCAGAAGGTGAGTATCACCTTGTCATTCACGTATGTATCTTTAACAAAAAAGGTGAGATGTTGATTCAACAGCGTCAACCATTTAAGGATGGTTGGGCCAATATGTGGGACATCACAGTCGGGGGAAGTGCGACTGTAGGAGATACGAGCCAACAAGCCGCGATGCGGGAGCTCGAAGAAGAGATTGGGCTCAAGCTTGATCTATCTCAGACACGTCCACATCTGACGGTCAATTTTGATGAAGGATTTGACGACATTTATTTAGTCGAAGCGGAAGTAGACTTGAATGAGTTGACGCTTCAAGAATCTGAAGTACAGGCTGTGAAATGGGCGGATGAAGCGACAATTCTTCAAATGATTCAACAACATGAATTTATTCCATACCATGAACCAATGATTCCGTTGCTGTTTGCGATGCGAGGGCAATGGGGAGGAATCAATCATAAAGCTGCAGTGAAAGTAGATTCTTAAATGTGTAGGCATCGACATGAGTCGGTGCTTTTTTTATGTCATTTTGATTGCACTTCATAAAAGTGGTTGAAGTTAGAATAGATAAAAAACTATAATGAAATTAACGAAAGCGCTTTCGGAAATCGCTTTCAAAAGAACGAACTTACAGATTGCCATCACTTATCCTAAAGGAGGACACATGATGAAGAAATGGGTTGCACTCGCACTCGGAACAGGTCTCGTCTTGTCATTGCCACAAGAAGTACCAGCTGAAAAGAGTTCAAAAGCCGACGACGCCAAGTGGAAACTTGTCTGGTCAGATGAGTTTAGCAAGTCTGAAATTGATCACTCGAAATGGAATTTTGAAACGGGGAACTGGATTGTCGACAAAGATGGAAATCCGGTCGCTGCTGGTTGGGGAAACAATGAGAAGCAATTTTATACGGACAAAAACGAAAACGCTTTTGTAGAGGACGGTAAGCTCGTCATTCGTGCGAAGAAAGAGCAGGCGTCAGATCAATTCGGTACTTATGACTACACATCAGCGAAGTTGACGACGAAGGGCACGTTCAGTAAGACATACGGTCGTTACGAGATGCGAGCGAAACTTCCGACCGGTAAAGGACTGTGGCCGGCATTTTGGATGCTTCCAGAAGAGGACCGTTACGGTGGGTGGGCAGCATCTGGCGAAATTGACATCATGGAGTCATGGGGCAGTCAACCGGACAAAGTCGCTGGCACCATTCACTACGGAGAAACGTGGCCTAACAACAAATATACAGGAAAAGATTATCACTTCGCAGAAGGTGACGGCATCGACAAGTGGCATACATATGCGGTCGAGTGGGAGCCTGGCGAGATTCGTTGGTATGTAGATGGTCAACTCTATCAGACACAAAATGACTGGTATGCGAAAGAAGCAAACAAAGCCTCAAAATATAGCTATCCTGCGCCATTCGACCAAGATTTTTATTTGGTCATGAACTTGGCGGTCGGTGGATGGTTTGATGGAGACGTCGATGAGACGACACCGTTCCCTGCCGACATGGAAGTCGATTACGTTCGCGTCTTTGACTTGAAGAACGGGAAGTATCGCGATGCTGTCGAACCGACATACTCGGATGCAGAAATCGTGTTAACAGAAGGTGCGAAACAACCTTTAGCAGACGGAAACCTCGTCTATGACGAAGACTATACAGAGCCGATCACGACGGTGACGAACGGTGCACAGGCGCTCAACCCGACGTATTGGAACTATGTGGCGCTCCCTGACTTTGGTGGAGTCGGCTCAGTCGACGTAATCGACTTGGCAGGGTCACGTTTTGCAGACATTTCGATTGAGCAAGCGGGAAGCCAACCGTACTCGCATCAATTGATTCAAAACGTGTCACTTGGACAGGGCGGACATTATAAAGTGACGTTTGACGCCAAGGCGGACGCAGCGCGTTCGATTGCTGTTAAAGTGGGCGGTGGACCGGACCGAGGCTATGCGAAATATTCAGATGAGGGGTCATTCGATTTGACGACAGACGTTCAAACGTACTCGATGACATTCGATATGACCGAAGAGACTGATCTTGCGGCACGTCTTGAGTTCAACGTCGGACTCAGCACATCGGGTGTTCAAATCGGGAACGTCCGTGTCGAGCAAACGCCTCGTGAGGCATTCAATCCGAATGCGACGAAACCGATGCTCGGAGACGGGAACCATGTATATAACGGTACGTTCGACCAAGGTGCGATGGATCGTATGACGTATTGGACGTTCGACCCAGGCGTCACGAAAGGGACAGGAATGGTCGATCCAGTCGAGCGTCTCTTCCGTTTCGAAACGAACAAGAAAAAAGGAGCACCGGCAACATTGGTGCAACAAGGGATTCAATTGCAAGAAGGGCATGAATACGTTCTCCGCTTCAAAGCACGTGCAGAACGTTTAGACGGTCTTCAAGTAGGGTTGAACGGGGCGAATGGGGATGCCTATCTCCCGCTTCAGCGTATCGATCTATCTGAATCATTCGATACGTATGAAATTCCGTTCACGATGGAAGCTGGAACGGACCTTATGAGTCAGCTTCAGTTCATTCTCGGTTCTGAAAAAGGTGTGATTGAAATCGATGATGTCGAATTGCGCGATGTCACACCGGTGTATATCGACCCATCGCCACTTAAAAACGGAGCATTCACAGAAGGTCTCACCAACTGGGGCTCCTATGTCCACTTCGATGCGCAGGCTGCTGTCGAAGCGGTGAATGAGGCGGCACGTATCTCGATTACGCAAGAAGGGAACGAAGCGTGGAGTGTCCTCATGGAACAAGGTGGTCTTGAATTACAACAAGACCAAACGTACGTCGTCCAATTCGACGCATCTTCTACAGTCGCTCGTTCATTCGAAGTAACGTTAGAGAATGCCGGCTACTATCGCTATTTGAGCGAGATCGTTTCAGTCACACCAGAAACGAACACGTACACGTTTGAAGTGACGATGCCGGTAACGGATATGACAGGATTGAAGTTCTTGATGGGACGCACAGAAGGGTCACCACTCGGTGCTCATGACATCACGATTGATAACGTGAGTGTGACGTTGAAATAAGAGGATACACAAAACAGGAATCTCTCGTCATGAGAGATTCCTGTTTTTTAACGTTTCCGACTAATCAATCGCGCTGTCCGTAAGATTGATGGCAGTAGTTTACGACGTTGTCGGAATGCGAGATACCGTCCTTCCCACGACGGTTTGAACTTTTGCTTGAACTGTCGCAGTCCACTGAACGGATAGATATAACTGATGTTTTCAAAAATGTCGGCGGCGACGCGCTCCGGCCAATGGGAGAACGTCTGCTCACCAACGGCGGCAAGTGGTGCCACACCGAGTCCAACATGTTCATAGCCTTCTGCGCGCGCCCATTCGATAATGTGAAGGATTAACACTTCAATCGATCCGGTCGGTGCGTTATTTTTTGAACGCATCAAATCGATTGAAATGGCCCCGTCTCCCCGGAGTAGCGAAATGAAGGCTACGACGATACCGTCCGCATCTCGCAATAAGGCAATCGGATAACGTGTCAACGTTTCGTAGTCAAAAAATCCGAGAGAAAAACCTTTTTCGTTTCGATTCCCGATCCACTCGTCCGAGATGTCTTTTAACTCTTGTAACAGCAAGAGGCTCGGTTCACAGACGATATCGAACGTGATGCCCTTCTTCTCAAATTGATTGTAGAGTGAGCGCATATTCGCGCGCTTCTTCCCAGATAAGGAGAAGGTCGAAACGTCAATCGTCGCCTCTTCCCCTAGCTTGAAGAACGTGAAGCCAGCATCGTGAAGCCGTGGCATCCAATTCGGTGTGATTTGATAAAATAAAGGAATATATCCGATTCGATCCGCATCTTCAATAAAACGCGTTAACAGTTCAGTCGCGGCCTGTCGCTCACCTTGGATATCTCCGAGAATAATCGCATGGTTCCGAGCTGTCGCAAATAAGAGACACGCGTTTCCAGCCTCGTTCATATAGAAACGTTTATCTGCCATATGAACCAAATCAAAGCTACTTGATGTAGGGTACGTTTCTTGGAAGTTCCTCATTCTTGTTTCGTCGTAGGATTCTCCGAGTTCAGGACGTTTCCAACGGTCGAACAAGAGAAGGAGTGTACTGCCGACAATCGTAGTGAGTAGAAGCAACAAACCCGTCAGCCATGCCGCTTGATGTGACGTGAAAAATAAAGCATCCGTTCCGGCAAAGGATTGGAGTAAGAAGGCGTGAGAGCCAACGTAAAGCAGAACGTAGAATAGGTTTCGGATGAGGCGTCCGGTCGTTAAAATCGTTCTGTATCGGACATGACGTTTTCGTGTTAACCAAACAAACGTCGCAAAACCGATGACGACGAAGGCTTCAAATAAATTTAAGCCTCGGGCGATGACACCGATCGTTGCCCAGATGAATGCGGTGTTAAGCAACCAAAGCGTTCGCTTGGTTCGTACATACATCCCATACACAGATAGGAACATGAGGAGTCCGGCGCTCAGTAAGAGGAGCGTCCCAATCCACTCGAACCAGCGATTCACTTCATAGAGTGGTGTCACACTCGGTAGAAGTGTCTGAAACCAGATGATGAGACTGCTCATCAAGGCAATCAAACTTCCTGCTAAGCGCCCAATCTTAGCAAGTGCCCGAGAAACGACGCGCCATACGACGGTTCCGATTTCATAAGACGATCCGATGATCGGTCGATGTTCGATTTGTTTGACGACCTGATCTCCAAAGGCGATTGCCGCCAGAAAGAGTCCAATTAAAAATGGGATGACAAAGTATACGAACCGATAGATGATCAAAGAAGAGAGGACGATGTCTTGGTGAATCCCAAGTTGTGTCATCCCGACGAGGTAGAGCAAGTCAAACGTACCGGCACCGCCCGGAACGAGGGAGACGACACCGACGACCGTTGCGACGATGAAGACCCCAAACAGTTGAGGGAATGTGGCGGTTCCGTCAAGCAGTGATAACGCGTAGACAGCCACAATCCCGGCACTGACCCATTCCGCAAGGGAAGTCATCGTGTAACCGAGTAAGGTGGACCAACCGACATTTGACCGGCGTGAGGTGACGAACAGATAAAACGGGAGCATCGCACTTACTGCGAGCAATACGGGCCAAATCCAAGGTTTCGTCCCAACGAGTGCATCGGCTGGGAAAATACCAAAGAGCACACCGATTGAGAGGATGGAAAGACCACTGATAAGTGTAGGTGTCATCCATCCGATGGCACGAAGCAGACGCTTCGTATCTGTATAAGGACGATATAGGGATGTACGAAGGGCAATCCCAATCACTCCACCAAATCCGAGCATGCCGTTCATCGAGTTCGTGATCCATGCCGTTTGTGCGACTTTTCGCTTCGGTAATTGAATCTGTAGCGAGCGGAGCAAGAAGTAATCATACCCGGTCATCGTCAAGACAGCGAATCCGCCGAGTAGGATGAGTGTGAACTGTTCCCATCCGGTCAGTTGTTTCAATGTCGTGAAGGCGGTCGCGAGGGAGAGGTTTTTTAATTCCTGTCCACTCTGGATCAAAATTAAGGCGATTAACGCTATAGGGATGAGCCATTTTAATTGTTTCCATGAAAAACGAGTGCGCATGAGATTTTCTCCTTATCTGTCATATGACTGACAGCGTCTTCTAATTAAATCGTACTATAGGATACGGCTGAAATCTGTAAAACGTTTCAAAAGAAGGGACTGTAAGCGCAAGAAAAAGGACGAAATGTGGATTTTAGATTTGCTACAGTGAGAGTAGAAAGGGGTGTGGAGATGCTGACGTTTGAAGAAAAGTGGGCGAAAGTAATCGCCTGTGATGCGACGTATGACGGATTATTTTATACGGCTGTGAAGACAACAGGGATCTATTGCCGACCATCGTGCCGTTCCCGCAAACCAAAAAAAGAGAATGTTGATTTTTACATGACCAAACAAGAAGCAGAAACGAACGGGTTCCGACCGTGCAAACGATGCCAGCCGGAAGTGGAGCATGCGCCACACCATGCGCTCGTCAAACAAATCATGGCGTATCTTGTGAAACATTACAAACAACCGATTCGCCTCGAACAGATTGCTGAGCATGTTCAAATGAGTCCTTTTCACTTAGAGCGGACGTTCACTCAAGCGACCGGGAAGACGCCACGGCAACAATTGGAGCAAATTCGGATTGATAAGGCGACTTATTTATTGCGAACGACCGATATGAGCAATCTGACCGTCTGCTATGAAGTCGGGTTTCAAACGCCATCGAACTTTTACCGCGTATTCCGACAAGTAAAGGGCTGCACACCGAATACGTATCGAAAAGGAGAGGACATATGACAGAGATGCTACTCGCTGTTCAACAGCCTTTTGATTTTCAAGAGTGTCTCGTCTTTTTGAGTCGGTCAAAACAAGAAGTGCTCCACGTGACAACGCATGACACGGTTCGAAAGCTGACCCGAATCGGGGAACGGCTCATTCTAATCGAGCTCCAAGAAGAGGAGAATCACATTCTTGTGCGGTTCCCGGTCGATGAAGTATCAGATATAGAGAAAGAACGTGTCGCATGTGAGGTACGAGACTGGTTAGACCTTGAGCGTGATTTGGCCCCATTTGAAGCGATGGGTGCGAAAGATGAATTGTTGGCACCTTTGATTGAATCACATCGTGGATTACGGATGATTGGATTTCCCGATCTGTTCGAGGCGCTGACTTGGGCCATCATCGGACAACAGATCACTTTATCGTTCGCTTATACAATCAAACGACGTTTCGTTGAACGATATGGAGACCATCGAGTCGTCGAGGGAAGAACGTACTGGACGTTCCCTCTTGCGGAGCGAATCGCCCTGCTCGAACCGGAAGCATTGCGAGAACTTCAATTTAGTCGAAGGAAAGCAGAGTATGTCATTGATATTGCACGGGAAATAATGGATGGAAACCTGTCGAAAACGGCTCTGCAATCACATTCTTCAGCTGATATCCGTCAACGTCTACTCGCAATTCGGGGTGTTGGGGAATGGACGGCAGACTATGTCTTGATGAAGTGTTTTCAAGAGGCATCGGCTTTCCCTGTGGCGGATGTCGGATTGCATCAAGCAATCCAGCATCGATTAGGAGTATCTGAAAAGCCGACAATCGAAGACGTGAAACGTTACGGGGAGCATTGGCAAGGATGGGAAGGATACGCAACGTTCTATCTATGGAGGTCATTATATGGAGACGTATAAATTGGAGATGAAGACACCAATCGGCGTGATTGAAATCGTTGGAACCGACGAAGTCATCCAATCGATTTTATTTGTCGAACGAGATGAGGTATATTTACCTGATCAGGATGTCCCAGGTGTGTTACGACAGTGTCGGGATGAGTTAGATGCCTATTTTCGTGGGGAACGAATGACGTTCACGTTTCCGACTGAACAAATCGGGACAACGTTTCAGCTAGAGGTGTGGGGTGCGTTACAAACGATTCCGTATGCGGAGACGGCTTCTTACCGAGAACTCGCTGAGCGAGTGCAACGACCAACAGCCGTCCGAGCGGTCGGGGCGACGAACGGTCGTAACCAGTTGAGTATTGTCGTCCCTTGCCATCGCGTCATCGGATCAAGTGGAAAATTGATTGGGTATGCCGGTGGATTATGGCGAAAAGAATGGCTTTTGCATCACGAGAAGCAAGTCGCACATTCAACCCAGTAAAAAAACATTTCCCCCTCCAAATCTGCTACACTAGAGAAGGTCCTATTGTGACGTCGAAACAGACGAAGTTGTAGGATGATTCCCGTCACTAATGGAAAAGGTTTTTGGAGGAATACATGATTAAATTATTAGCTGACTCAACGTGTGATCTATCAGATGAAGTGCTCGAACAGTACAACATCGGGATTGCACCGTTGATCATTACCATGAACAACATGTCTTACCAGGACCGGGTGGATATCCAGCCGGATGATTTTTACGGAATGTTGGAAGCGCTACCGGAGTTTCCGACGACAGCAATGCCGAGTCCGGCAACGTTCTTACGATTGATGGAAGATGCGGTCGCAGCTGGTCATGAGAAGATTCTTTGTATTTGCATGTCGAGTGGGACAAGTGGGTCGTATCAATCAGCGGTTATCGGAAAAGAGTACTTTGAAGAGGCGCATCCTGACTCAAACGTGAAGATTCATGTCGTCGACTCTCGTTCGATGAGCCACGGTAGCGGTTGGTTACTACTGAAGAGTGCGCAGATGCGTGAAGCCGGTGCATCGTTTGAGGAGCTCGTTGATTTTAACGAGACGTATAAGACAAAAGTGAAGCATTTCTTGTCCGTAGATGACTTGGACCATTTGATTAAAAGTGGACGAATCTCAAATACGAGCGCTATCATCGGAAAGTTACTCATGGTGAAGCCAATTATGAGTATGAAAAATGGAAAAGGTGCCATCGTTGGAAAAGAACGTGGTACGCGTAAAGTGCTCAAACACTATACCGACGAGTTCGCCAAACGAATCAATCCGGACATCACGAACTTTGCCATCATTGGGTATACTTCGGATCAGCGGATTGCTGAAAATTTGAAAGCAAAAATTGAAACCGAAACAAATTTCACAGGCGATATTCATCTCATGCAGATGGGGGTCTCCGTCGGGACACACGTCGGTCTCGGTGCCATCTCGATGTTCTTCGTGGAGAAATAACAAAAGCCGTCTCATCGCGAGACGGCTTTTTTGTTTGGCCAAATATGCTCGATGACTGGCGTGCTGTCGTTAAAATCTAGACGATAGACGTCCGGGTTACACATCGTACGCCACGTCTCGAAGTCATATCGTGGGTCGAGATGTTGTAATAGAAGTGCTAGCAAGTTGCCGTGCGTCACAAGTAGAGTGGAAGCCTGTTGTGAAATGGCGCTCTCGACCACTTGTAGGATACGATGTGTTGCCTCTTCAGCAGATTCGGCACCAGGTAGTTTGAATGTCAGGTCGCTGAACGACTGATGTAATGGGGTTAGCCAGTCTTCGAGTGGTTCATGAGACAGGATGCGTTCTCTCAGTAACGGTTCACGTTCGATTGAAAGGTGATGAGCATCGGCAAGTGGTGTGACTGAAGCAATCGCACGAGTGTAATCGCTTGAGATGATTCGGTCGATTGTGAGTTCAGAAAAGAAGTCGCGAAGCAGTAAGGACTGGGTGTGACCGGCTTCCGTAAGTGGGGCGTCAGCTTCTTGGCCAGCGGCAGAGCAATGGCGAATCAAATAGAGTGTAGGCATGTGGACTCTCCTTTTCAAGATGTCTAGTTACCAACAAGATAAGCGTGTCATCGAGTCATTATGACTGGTGATGTATGTGATATCCCCGAATCCATGCAAAGCAGCATTTTCATAGAGGGAGTTGAGCATCTGTGGGTCTTTACAATACATGGTGACGTCTTGACTGTCGGTCACCAGTAGAGCGAATTCACACATACTTTGTAAAAAGTCTTCATACGTTACGATTTCCGAGGACATATCAGATTGAAACGCTTTGATATCGACAAAAATCAAGTAGTGTTCATGTTGTGTGAGCAATTCAGCGAATTGATGACCATCGATTATTGTCGAATCTGGAAACAACAAACGATTAAGTTCCCCATTTTCTACGATGTAAGACTCTTCATCTACCACGCTCCATCGATACTGTTCAATAGGGATTGTATTCAATATTTCTTGCAAAAAATGACCGTATCGATTAGGTATTGTAAAACGTACGCCGCGTCTCAAAAGAAAACCTCCTACGTTTCAAAGAATCATTACACGTTCATAAAAAGTTTCAGCACAAAAAATCATACATAACCCTTATCATTCATCACAAAAGAGTTATAATCGGTATAACGATTATAAAATATATGATTGAGGAATGGGGATTCTTCAGTTGTATGACAAAAAATTCAGGGGATAAGGATGGGGTTTTCATGAGCAGTACGCAAACGAGAACAGACGTCATTTTGATTGGGGCAGGAATTATGAGCGCAACGCTCGGTTCACTCTTTAAAGAGCTCGTACCGGAGTGGAACATCAAAGTGTTCGAAAAGCTCGATGCAGCAGGGGAAGAAAGTTCAAACGAATGGAATAACGCAGGTACGGGACATGCCGCACTTTGCGAATTAAACTATACAACAGAGAACGCAGATGGGACGATCGACATCTCCAAAGCAGTCAACGTCAACGAGCAGTTCCAAATCTCACGCCAGTTTTGGGCGCATCTCGTCAAGCAAGGATTGATTGAAAATCCAGGTGCCTTTATTCGTTCGATTCCACATATGAGCATGGTCCAAGGGGAGAAGAACGTCGACTTCTTGAAACGTCGTTTGGAAGCGCTCACAACGAATCCGTTGTTTGAAGGGATGGTCTTATCAGACGATCCGAGTCAGCTACGGGAATGGTTCCCCCTCATCATGGACGGACGGACATCGGACGAACCGATTGCCGCGACGAAAATTGATTCAGGGACGGACGTGAACTTTGGTGCGTTGACACGGATGTTGTTTGACCATCTCACGTCGAACGGAGTTGAGGTCAACTACGGCCATAGCGTCGAGGACGTGAAACGTCTCGACAACGGTCTTTGGGAAGTGAAAGTGAAAGACATGTCTCGGAACACGATTGAGACGCATACGGCACCGTTCCTCTTCATCGGAGGTGGTGGTGGAAGTTTACCACTCTTACAAAAGACAGGGATTCCAGAGTCGAAACAAATCGGTGGATTCCCAGTCAGCGGGCTCTTCCTCGTTTGTAAAAATCGTGAGGTCATCGAGCAACATCATGCGAAGGTCTACGGGAAGGCGAAAGTGGGGGCACCACCAATGTCGGTACCGCACCTCGACACACGCTTTATTGATGGGCGCAAAGAGTTGTTGTTTGGACCGTTCGCCGGCTTCACGCCGAAATTCTTAAAAACAGGATCGAACTTGGATTTGATTCGTTCGGTCAAACCAAACAACGTCATCACGATGCTTGCGGCAGGGGCAAAAGAGATGCCGCTCACGAAGTATTTGATCGAGCAGGTACTCTTGTCTCACGACAAACGGATGGATGAACTCCGTGAATTTATCCCGAATGCCAAGAACGAAGATTGGGAGATTGTCGTGGCGGGGCAACGGGTGCAGGTTATCAAAGATACACCGCAAGGAAAAGGGACGCTTCAATTCGGAACGGAAGTCGTCAGTGCCGAAGATGGGTCGGTCGCGGCGCTTCTCGGTGCTTCTCCAGGCGCATCGACGGCCGTGCACGTCATGTTGAAAGTGCTCGAGCAGTGCTTCCCGCAACACTTACCGGAGTGGGAAGCCAAAATCAAAGAGATGGTGCCGTCATATGGCTTGAAGCTGTCGGAACACCCGGATTTATTTAAGACGATTCATGAATCGACTGCGGTCACGCTCGGTTTAGAGGAAAAGGACATGATCCACAATTAATGGATTCAAGGCGAGTATACAATCGTATGCTCGTTTTTTCAGTACCTAGCGTAATCTATATATCGATTGGGTAAATAGTAAATACTAAAAACATTACAACTGAGGAGGGATTGGAATGAAACTTACAAAAATTCAAATCACGACGATTGTATTGTTTATTGTGTGGGGCGTTTGGGAGTTTTTTGTTTATGACTGGGCAAAGACCGAAGAAGGGCCTATTATTCGCGCAGATTTAGTATTCATTTTACCGATACTTGCGATCATGTTAATTCTTTCAATTGTACAATTGATAAGACGTAAAAAGAGCGTTTGAAGAACAACACCGTTCCATCGGAGCAAGACGAATAGTCTTGGTATAGATGGAACGGTGTTGTTTATATAATGATTTCTAAATGACCTTATACCATCTTAAGAAACGTCTTGGCCTGCTGTTCGAGTGTAGCGGCTGAATCCGCCAGTTTTTCGAACTCGCGGACCGTCTGCTCGAGCTGTCCGGAGCTATCTTTGACTTTATGGGAGATTCGTCCGATGCTTGTCGACACGTCATCGATGCGTTTGACGATGCCTTCGATGTTGTTATTCACCTCGGTGATGGAAAGCGAAACTTTGTTCGAAAGGTTACGGACCTCTGTCGCAACCACATTGAAGCCACGTCCATGCTCACCTGCACGTGCCGCCTCGATTGCGGCATTGAGTGCGAGGAGATTGGTTTGAGCAGCGATTTCGCGAATCGTTCGGACAATATCCGTGATTGTCTTCGCCTCTTGTTGGAGCGCTTTTAAGTGCTCTAGGTTTTGAGTCGACTCTTGCTCGATTAGTTTGACGTTCTCGAGGACGTGTTCTCCGTCTTGTTTCCCGATTTGGGACTGAGCGGATAAGTATTCTGACGTCTCTTGAAGGTCATTCGCCATGTGGAGTACGTCTTGTTGCCGTGACGTGATATCGGCCGCAATCTTTGAGACGCCGATGACGTTCTGGTTGTCGTCATCGAAAATCGGCATGTAGGTCGCCTCTAGCCAGACACTATGACCATCCGCGGCACGTCGTTCAATCTTGTCGTGATAACTCAATCCTTGCATGAGCTTACGCCAAAACAGGTCGTATTGGGGGCTGTTTGCAAACTCGGGCAAGCAAAGATCACGATGAGGGCGTCCCATCAGTTCATGAACTTCATACCCCATCGTTCTGGCAAAAATCTCATTGACGTAAGCGACGCGACGATTCTCATCAAAACGAATGATTGCTAGATTGTTTTCGATTGCCCGAACGACGTGCGTGTCGGTGACATGGGTCGTACTAGAGTGCAGTTGCATCCTAACATCCTCCCTATATCAGTTGCTGTATTTGTTTTAGGATACATGAAAAATGTCAAAAAAAGTATATTATTGTGACAGAACAAAAAAGACCACTTCCAAACGGAAGAGGTCAAGGTGTGAGTGTCGCCATGCTTTCATGTAAGTACTCGCCAATCGTGCGCTCGATTTCGCTCTCTGAACGCTCGAGAGCAAGGGAGAGCTCTTTCACCAAAATCGTTTTGGCATTCTCTAAAATTTTACGATCTTGTTCGTACAGCTTTTTGTTCGCTTGAAGTGCCTCGATGTGTCGACGGCTCAATGTATTCACGACTTGGGCAATCTCGTGACGGTTTCCTGAATGGACGACATTTAAAAATTCACGATTGCGATTGTTCGAATGCGGATTCCATTCAACGCCAGGCGAGCGGAACGACTCTAAAATCTCTGATGCCTCGTCTGCTTCTAGTAACGTCAACATCATCACGTTGTCATTATCAACTGGGATGCTGATTTGTAACTTTTGTGAGTTGTTGATGGGGTGAAGCGTATAGTACGATTTCGTTTCTCCTGCGACCGTTTTGTCCGAAATGTCGTCAATCCGACATACGCCATGGGTCGAGTAGATGATTAAGTCTCCAGCTTTAAACAAGTCGATCACCTCTTCCTTATCTATAAGCATAGTCATTCAGAAGATGAAATGTCAACTCGGTTGACGTTTAAAGGAAGATGTGCATACAAAAATCGTGACAAGTTTAACTCGTCACGATTACAGGTTCCAATCCAAGCGCAGAATGGTTTTCAGTTGTTCGAACGCCTCTCGACCTAGACTATCTTGGATCCGTTGCTCGAGTTGTGCTTTAAGTGTCTCGTTTTGTTCATAACAAGTGTGACCGAACGAGGTCAACTCGATACATTTGTCCTTTCGATTTTGCGGGTGGTCCGTCACGAGGACGAGCGCTTTACTCTCAAGGTTCTTGATCAGCTTATGAATCGCTTGGCGAGAGATGTGGACATTGCGCGTGACCTCGGCAATCGTCGTCTTTGATTGATAAAGTGTCGCGAGAATATACCATTCCGAGTTCGAGAGTTGGATATCACTTTGTTCATTCCAAGATTGTTCACTCATGCGTCGAACTTGATCATTTCGCTCTGACAATAAATCAAGTAGACGGGTTGACGTTGATGGAGTCAAATCAAGTCACTCCTCTTTCATTTCCGGCTTTTAGACGTTCCTAACTATACAAAAGCAACTATACCCCGTCAACGCCAATCTAGAACAAAACGGGGCATAAGGCCCCGTTTTGATTAGCAGTCTTTATTTTTGAAGTCGATGACCATACGTCCTTGAATTTTCCCTTGCTCCATCTCTTCGAACACGTCTTGCACCTCGTGAAGACAGCGTTTATGAACGACCGGCACGACGAGTCCTTCTGCCCCGAACTGGAAGGCTTCTTCTAAGTCTCTCCGTGTTCCGACGAGTGAGCCGACCACTTCGATTCCATCGAGGACGAGACGAGGGATGTTCAAATCCATCGTTTCAGAAGGTAGACCGACCGCGACCACTTTCCCACAAGCGCGGACTGCATTGACTGCCGAATTGAAGGCGACTTTTGAGACGGCCGTGACGACAGCGGCGTGGGCCCCACCGAACTTCTCTTGTACGATGTCAGCTGCATCTCTTTCAGTCGATGGGTTGATCGTCAAATCAGCTCCACTCTCTTTGGCGAGTTCGAGCTTATCATCGTTCAAGTCAACGGCGATGACGTGTGCGTTGAAGACGTGTTTCGCATATTGGATGGCCAGGTTGCCGAGTCCACCGCAACCATAGATGACGACTGTCTCCCCAGGTTTCACGTCTGCGACTTTGATTGCCTTATACGTCGTGACGCCTGCGCATGTGATGCTCGAAGCTTGCGCAGGATCCAAGCCTTCCGGCACTTTGACGGCATAGTCGGCGACGACGATACTTTGTTCGGCCATACCGCCGTCCACGCTATATCCGGCATTTTGAACGTTTCGGCAGAACGTTTCCCGTCCCGTCGTACAATATTCGCAGCGACCACATGCATGATACATCCAGGCGATACTGACGCGGTCGCCGACGTTTAGACTTTTGACATCGTCCGCGATTTTTGACACGATCCCGATCCCTTCATGACCAAGCACGCGTCCTTGCACATCCCCGAAGTCACCGGCCGCGACGTGAAGGTCCGTGTGACAAACGCCACAGTACTCGACATCGACGAGCGCCTCACCTGCCTGTAATGGACGTAGTTCCTTTTCAACGACTTCGATGTTAGCCTTGCTTGCTGAATTGACAACGACTGCTTTCATGTTTGAACACACTCCTTGTGAGAATTTAGCGAACCTGATGGAAAACCCTTCTCAATCACATCGTCAGAATAGCACAAAAAATGGTATGAAAGCGCTTTATTTTTGGATAGCATTTGTCTGAAAGATGAACTTTTCTCACACAAAGATTTAGGGAAATAGAGATAGAGAAAGTAGACGAAAGGAGTGTCAGTTACATGACGCGGACAGCGTTATTTCACACATACAAATCGAAAATTTTGCAGTTATCAGATTTAGAAGAAGAAATATTAAAAAGTGAAGACTTTCTGTTAGACCGTGATGAAAAGAAACAACTCGACATCTATTATGCACCGTTCGAATACATCAATCCAAAGGCAAAAGTCGTCATCGCGGGAATCACGCCAGGTTTATATCAGATGCGTCAGTCGTTCGAGGCAATCCGTGACTTGAAGGATGCAACGGACGAAGAGGCGCTTCGAGCCGTCAAACAACGTGGCAGTTTTTCCGGTCCGATTCGAAAGAACTTAGTGACGATGCTAGACGATTTGGAGTTACATCATCATTTGGGAATCGAATCATCCCTCGATTTGTTTGGATCAGCGAACCATCTCGTTCAAAACACGGCGGTCCTCCCTTATCCCGTCTTCTATAAAGGCAAGAACTATAACGGATCGAGCCCGGATATGATTCGAACAGAGCTGTTTCGACCGTACGTAGAAGGAATCTTCGCAGAAGAGATGGCCCATCTTCAAGATGCACTCATCCTACCGATGGGCGTGAACGTAAGGCGAGCCGTGGAGTTATTGGTTGAGCGAGGTCTTTTGGATCAAGATCGCGTAGTGAGTGGGTTTCCACATCCGTCTGGTGGGAACGGTCATCGCCATCGCATCTTTGCCGAAAATCGAGACGCCATGAAACGACACATCGCTGAACATTTTAAACGACATCCACTCTGAACCGCAGTGCGGTTCTTTTCATGTGAGCACATGAACTGACATCGACTCTTTACTTCGCTAAAATGATAAACGGTTGACTCACTCACGAGATGTAGAAAGGATGTCTGCCATGATCACATTGTCGTCCGTCCATAAGCGGTATGGACAAGAAATGGCCGTCCGCGATGTATCGCTTCATATTCGAAAAGGTGAGATTTACGGCATCATCGGCGCGAGCGGTGCCGGGAAGTCGACGCTTCTTCGATTGATGAATTTGTTGGAGAAACCGGATGCCGGGAGCGTCACAGTCGATGGCGACCAGTTGACCGAACTCTCTAACAGGGAACTACGCAAGAAGCGACATCGGATCGGTATGATTTTTCAACAATTTAATCTTGTTGCAAACAAGACCGTCTTTGATAACGTCCTCGATTCACTGAAACTTGCCAAGCGGCCGAAAGCATCATGGGAGACGCGCGTGATGGAATGTCTCCGGTTCGTTGGACTCGAAGTGTATCGCGATAAATATCCTTCCCAGTTGAGTGGGGGACAGAAGCAACGTGTCGCCATCGCTCGGGCACTCGCAAGTGAACCGAGCGTACTCCTATGCGATGAACCGACCTCTTCTCTCGACCCAAATACGACAGCGGAAGTGCTGCGTGTCCTTCAGTCAGTCAATGAAAAACTCGGCGTCACCGTTGTGCTCGTCACACATGAGATGGATGTCATTCGTCAAATCTGTCATCGTGTCACCGTCATGGCAGACGGTACCGTTCATGAGACGATTGAACGGGAGCCGACAGGGGTGGTCGCCATCGATCAGAACCCAAGTTGGTTCGTCGAACAGTTGCGAGAGGAAGGTGAATCGAATGCCTGACATCTTGGTGCGTTATCAATCAGAGATTTGGCAATCCATCGCCGAAACGTTCATTATGGTCGGGGTATCGATTCTCGCCGCAATTCTAGTCGGATTGCCGTTAGGCACGTGGCTTTACCTTTCGCGTAAAGGACAATTGTTAGAGAACCAAATCGTCTTCTCCGTCCTCAACCTGGTCGTGAACATCGTGCGGTCTTTCCCATTCTTGTTACTCGTCGTGTTTTTGATTCCATTTACACGACTTATTATCGGGACCGCCATCGGAACGGCAGCAGCGACGGTGCCACTTTCCATCATTGCCATCGCACATTATGCACGCCTTGTCGAACAGTCGTTGATTGATGTCCCACGCGGGGTCATTGAAGCGGCACTCTCGATGGGCGCATCGGTGAAAGATATCATCTTTAAGTTTCTATATGTGGAAGCCCGATCTGGCCTCGTCCTTGGCTTGACCACATCCATCATCAGCTTTATCTCGTACTCGACGATCATGGGGGTCGTCGGGGGAGGTGGCATCGGTGACTTTGCCATCCGTTATGGGTATCAGCAGTTCCAGACCGAACTCATGCTCTATATGATTCTCATCATGCTCGTCTTCGTGCAATTGATCCAGTTCACGGGCACGACCGTGGCACGAATCATCGACAAACGCTAAACAGAAAGTAGGAAATGAATATGAAAAAATTGATGGCACTTCTTGCCTCACTCACACTCGTCCTCGCCGCATGCGGGAACGACACAGAAACACAAACAGAACAAGCGAACGAACCACAGACGTTGAAAGTCGCGTCACTCATCCCACCGATGACAGATATGCTTGATATCGCGAAAGAACAGCTCGCGGAAGACAATATCGAACTCGAAATTGTCGTCCTCGGAGACAACGTCCAACCGAACTCGGCACTTGCGGCAAAAGAAGTCGATGCGAACTTCTTCCAACACGTCCCGTACATGGAAGAGTTCAACCGCAGCAATGATGCGAATCTCGTTCCCATCGAACCGATTTATTTCGCAAACTACGGCGTATACGCGAAAAACTATGACAATATGGAAGACCTCCCGGAAGGCGCGACAATCGCCATCGCCAACGACGTATCGAACATCGACCGTTCGCTCTCCCTTCTCGCACAACATGATGTGATCGAGCTCGGAGAGAAAGAAGGCACGTACTATACACAAGCTGATATCACATCGAACCCGAAAAACTTCAAGTTTGAAGAAGTCGACTTGTTGATGCTCGCTCGTGCATACGATGATGTTGATGCGGTCTTGATGACACCGGCTTACGCGGCACCACTCGGTTTGACACCGAAGAGTGACGCACTCCTAACAGAAGGTGTCGAGAACGACTTCGCCATCACGCTCGTCGCACGTGAAGACAATCAGGACGACGAAGCGATTCAAAAACTTGGTGAGGCACTCACAAGTGATGAAGTCCGTGCGTTCTTAGAAGAAAACTACGAAGAGACGGCGATTCCGGCGTTTTAAACAAGAAAGATTGAGCCTGAGGTGGCTCAATCTTTTTTAGTACTCTTCGTATTCTCTCGGGTCTTGGTCATCGATGCGACCATCCGGTTTCGTCAACGCATTGAGCGTCTCCATCTCTTCCTCGGTCAATTCGAAGTTGAAGACGTCGAGGTTCTCTTTTTGGTGTAACTCATTAGACGAGCGGGCGAGCGGGATGACCCCAAGTTGCACGTGCCAACGTAAGATGACTTGAGAGACGCTCTTTCCTTTTTGTTTCGCGAGCTCTGTGATCTTCTCGTCATGGATAACCGTGCGGGCGCGACTGAGCGGGCTCCACGCTTCTGTGATGATGCCGCGTTCTTTGTCGGCTTGCCGCTGTTCGACTTGCGAGAAGTACGGGTGTAACTCGATTTGGTTGATGACCGGTGTTTCTCCCGTCTCTTCAATCAAGCGGTCAAGGTGCTCCGGCATGAAGTTCGATACCCCGATGGAGCGAATCCATCCATTTTTCTTCGCTTGAATCAAGGCACGCCATGCCTCGACGTACTTGTCTTGTTTCGGGTTTGGCCAATGCAAGAGGAACAAATCCCAATAGTCGAGGTTCGCCCGATATAAGGACTCTCGAATCATCTCGAGTGCTTGGTCGTAGTCGTAATATTGCGCGCGTAATTTTGATGTTAAGAAAAGCTGTTCGCGCGGGATGCCAGATTGACGAACCGCTTCACCGACCGCACCTTCATTGTCGTAGCGAATCGCCGAATCGATGAGCCGATACCCGTTTCGGATGGCGCACGTAATGGCGTCGACCCCTGCTTCACCTTTTAAATAAACTGTTCCGAGTCCGATGGCCGGAATCTCATAACCGTCATGTAGCTTGATTGTTGGAATACCCATCAAATGCCTCCCCATTCAAAATCCGTTCTCTAGTCGGGTATTCCACTTTCCTCGGAAATGAAACGTTTGAATGTGAGGTCAACGTCGAAACGCTTTGATCAACCCTTCAGCCAAATCGAGGATACACACGACGATTACCGTGAACAGAATACTCCACACAGCCCATTGGCTGATTGTTTCGATGTCGATTGTAGTTTGTTCAGCGATCAATGAGAGGACATTAGAAGAAAGTAAATCGGGTTGCAGTAAAATGAGCGCCGTGACGGCAATCCATACGATATTGAAGAGGGTATTCCACAAGGCGAGCGGCTTTGTCCAGTGTCGAACGATCCATTTGTAAATAGCGATGGCGATGCCAAAGGCGGCCAAGGCGATGACAAACGGGAAAAAGCGATCCAAGACCGACGAATTGAACAGCGGATAGGATTCGCCATTAATGACGACACGAACCATCTGCTCGGCGTTGACGTACAAGACGACCAGGAGAACGGTGGCGACCAAGTCAAATAAGATCGAACCAAAAGAAATCGAGGTCGAACGTGGCTTTACTTTCTTGAGTTGTTCAGGTTTCCAACTCGAGAAGGGTACTTCACCCTCAGGTACGGCACGCTCAATGATGAAGAACGTGAGGGTGATCCAGAATAGTGTCTGAACGACGACATTGAAGATGGCCGCCCCAGTTTGAAGGAATGCTTGAATCAAGAATTGACTCCAAGACGTGTCGTCGATGGGATTGGTCAAATAACCGATGATGGAGAGAATGGTGACGACCGTGACGGCAATTGGTAAGACGATCTTGATGATGTTCACATACTGTGTGAAGAGGGCAGGACCGATGAGATAGAGTGGCCGGTTCGCATAGCGAGCAGCGAGGATATGAGGGTCGCCGAGTTGGCGCAATGCTTCAAATAAAGCCGCTTCAGACGGGTCATTTCCAGTCATGTCATCAATGGTCGATTCCAATTCGAGTGCGACGTCTTGCCGCATCGACTCTGGGATTCGAGAGGTGACTTCATCGATATACACATCACGAAGATTCATGATCATTTCCTCCTTCAATTAGACGGGTCAATGTTTTCGACATGTTCATCCATTCCACGTACAACTCATTCAAAATATCCATTCCGTCTGGGCTGAGCACATAGTACTTGCGAGGTCGACTCTCCGTCGTGTCCCAGGAACTCGTGACGAGTCCTTGTTTTTCAAGTCGACGCAAGAGTGGGTAAAGCGTACTCTGGTCAATGTTGATGTCGGCATCAAGTAGTGCTTGAACGAGAGAATAGCCGTATTGGGGTGTCTTCAACTGGCTGAGCACCGCAATCGTCAATGTGCCGCGCCGCAACTCCGTCACCAACGAGGCTTTTACATCGGACATTTTTTCGCCTCCTTCATTCGTTTATCTTTATACTGTATATCATACACTATAAGTTATCATACATCAATGTGAATAAAAGTATTGAGTCATTTCCTGGTTTTGGGATAATAAAGAGGAGGTGATGTTGATGAAGTGGTGGTGGATGGTTGGCGGTGTGGTGATTGCCAGTTTATTGACGATCAATGCGCAGTGGTATGGGAATGCGGCGACGTTTGGGGTACCGATTGGCTGGATCATCATGTTGCTAGTCTTGGCACAGTTTCGAAAGCCGACATCGACTCTTTGGGCGGTGTCGGTCGGAGTGATGAGTGTTGGGGTGGCGATTTTGCTCTCGATTCCAAGCTACTCGTTAGCTGAGGCAGAAGAGACGTTGAGCAAAACGTACAAGGACGTGACGTACATGGAGAGCGTTCCGACGACCGGGGGAGAGTGGAATCCATTTACTCCTCGAGTGGGCTATCGGTTTGAAACGGAGAGCGGAGACTCGATTTTATTCATCCCGGACTCGGGGAAGACGTTTGAACTGTAAAAAAAGACTCGCTCTCATGATAGAGGGCGAGTCTTTGTGTTAGTTGCGGATCATGTAGTCGAAGGCGCCGAGTGCGGCTGTCGCACCAGAACCCATCGAGATGATGATTTGTTTGTAGGCGCTGTTCGTGCAGTCTCCTGCTGCGAACACACCTGGGACGTTCGTCGCGCCATGACGGTCGACGACGATTTCCCCGAAGTTGTTGCGTTCGACCAAGTCGAGCCAGTCCGTGTTCGGGACGAGACCGATTTGGACGAAGACGCCTTCCAATTCGACGTGATGTGACTCGTTCGTTTCACGAGACACATAGGAGATCCCGTTCACTTTGTCCGTACCCGTGATTTCTGTCGTCTGAGCGTTCGTGATGACAGTCACATTCGGGAGGCTGTGGAGACGGTCTTGTAGCACTTGGTCGGCCTTGAGTTCAGGAGCGAACTCGAGGACCGTTACGTGCTTGACAATCCCTGCGAGGTCGATGGCCGCTTCAATCCCGGAGTTACCGCCACCGATGACCGCGACACGTTTCCCTTCGAAGAGAGGACCGTCACAGTGCGGGCAGTAAGCGACCCCTTTGTTTTTGAACTCCGCCTCACCTGGGACGTTGACGTTACGCCAGCGTGCACCAGTCGAGAGGATGACACTCTTGCTCTTCAAGACAGCACCGTTCTCGAGTTCGATCTCGACGAGGTCCTTTTTCTCAAGACGCTTCGCGCGTTGGAGGTTCATGACGTCGATGCCATACTCTTTGACGTGCTCTTCAAGACTTGCGACAAGCTTTGGACCTTCTGTATAAGCGGTACCGATGAAGTTCTCAATGCCCATCGTGTCCATCACTTGACCACCGAAGCGTTCTGCGATGATTCCGGTACGGATTCCTTTACGAGCCACGTATACAGCTGCACTCGCACCCGCTGGACCACCACCGACGACGAGGACGTCGTACGGGTCTTTGTCCGAGAACGCAGAGGCGTCAGGACCTGTACCGAGTTTTGCCAAGATTTCTTCGAGTGACATCCGTCCGTTACCGAACGATTCGCCGTTCAAGAAGACCGTCGGGACAGCCATGATTTCTTTTGCTTCCACTTCATCCTTGAACGCGGCTCCATCGATCATCGTGTGGGTGATGTTCGGATTGAGGACGCTCATGACGTTTAGCGCTTGCACGACGTCAGGACAGTTGTGGCAGCTGAGACTGATGTATGACTCGAAGTGATACGTGCCTTCGATGTTTTGAATCTGTTTGATTGTGTCCGCATCGACTTTCGGTGCGCGCCCACTCACTTGGAGGAGGGCGAGGACGAGTGATGTGAACTCGTGTCCGAGTGGAATCCCCGCGAAGACGATTCCTGTCTCTTCAGATGGACGGTTCACGCTAAAGCTCGGTGTACGCTCGAGTGTCGCGCGTTCGACCGAGATGCGTGATGACATGCTGGCGAGTTCGTTGACGAGCTCGAGCATCTCATTTGAGACTTTGTCTTCCCCAGCGCTCACACGGAGGACGACATCGCCCTCCATGAGCTGGAGATATTGGTCGAGCTGTTGTTTAATCGCTGCTTCTAACATGCAATCGCTCCTTACAATTTACCGACGAGGTCAAGGCTTGGGCGGAGTGTTTCAGAACCCTCTTCCCATTTCGCTGGGCAGACTTCGCCTGGGTTGTTGCGTACGTATTGTGCTGCTTTGACTTTATTGACGAGCGTGCTCGCGTCACGGCCGATGCCGCCAGCGTTGATCTCGACAGTTTGGATGACACCGTCTGGGTCGATGATGAACGTACCACGGTCTGCGAGGCCGTCTTCTTCGTTCAAGACGTCGAAGTTGCGTGAGATGACGTGTGATGGGTCACCGATCATGATGTACTCGATTTTTCCGATTTTCTCAGATGTTTCGTGCCAAGCTTTATGTGTGAAGTGTGTGTCTGTAGAGACAGAGTATACTTCTACACCGAGGTTTTTAAGTGTAGCGTACTCGTTTTGAAGGTCTTCAAGTTCAGTTGGGCAGACAAATGTGAAGTCAGCTGGGTAGAAGCAGACAACGCTCCATTTGCCTTTGAGGTCGTTCTCTGTAACTTCGAGGAATTCACCTGTTTGGAATGCTTGTGCTTTGAATGGTAGTACTTCTTTGCCGATTAATGACATGGGTTATGTCCTCCTTGTTTTTTTACTCTAGCGTTTCTATCTCGACTAGAATAATTATAATGTAATACTAACTTCATATAACGAGCTGAAATTGTCAAGGCGTTTGCATGCTTTGAAAATATAAGGCATAACAGTAGATTGTCTGTATTTGGCTTAATAAAAGCAAAGAAAACGATTACATAAAAATAGGTATTTTTATCTCGTTTTTCTTATTTTGAAAAATGAACAGCATGAATATAGTTACAAATATTTTGGGAAGGGTTATACATTTTCTCGTCGGAAATTGGAGGATTATCAATTACATCAATAAAATAACCTTAATCACTAGTAGCGATTAAGGTTGAATTTTGTACGTGCATGCTAATTTTAAACTACTCCATCCGTGAGACTCTCCTGCAGAAAATTTTAAGCGCATGATTAATTGTTCTTTGTCCTCATTCCAAAAAATCGCATTGTTGATCTTCGTTGGATGATTTGCAATAAACCTAAGATCTTCTCCATAGGAAACGATTTTAGACAATTTTGCATAATTACTTTCATAAAAAGTATGAAGTGTAGGTATATCTCCTACGATTGTTGATACACCAAGCTTTAAACAAGCTTTTGAGGCTTTGGACAGAGAATCAGCAAGATATTGATTTGCGGATTCTAGCACCTCTTCTCGGGTTAACTTTCCTTCCAAATAAAGACCTTTTAGTTCTTTTGCCACTTGAGTCGTTTCACCAATTCTAAAGTAGTTTGCTCCTAAAATAGTTCCAAATCCAGGATTCTTTACTACAGGTATCGAATTTGATTTAGCATTTGCTTTTAACGAGTAACAGAGCTCTTTTAATTTCACTTCTGAAGAATTAGGATTCCTTGGAGTTAAAGTGATTTTTATATCTGAATTGTCTTTAATATCTAGTCTGTAAGCATCATCGGTGAGCGATACTGAAGAGATTTTATACTCTGAATACTCTTCTTTAATACTAGGTAGTAAAATTGATTCGACAGCATCTTTTGATGCGTACTTTAATTTTTCTAGTGTATCTTTTTTTAAATTTTCACCATATATCTTTAAGTTATTTAAATGACGAGGTTCCTTTGAATTTTCATCAGAAATAATTGCCTCTTGATTAGTGAGCAGATAGTGATAAATGAGAGCTTCATTCACTTTACCAATACTATTTGGATCATTCGATCTAACTTCATTAGTTTCATGAATAAGTTGGGTCCAAATATCTTCAAACTTACGAATTAGTTCTTGGTTAATGTTAGTTGTAGACTCATTGTTAAACAAAGCGGTAGTTAGTTTGATAGGACTATGGGGCTGACTTTCGAATTTAAATCTGATATACAATGTGATATTTCCATCTGTAAAACCAATAGATGCATTGCCTTTACGGAACAAAATTATGTTTGCGTCAGGATCAAATTGATATTTCTTTTCGAGAACAGGGAACTCTGGTGCCTTTTCAATCGACACTAACATGGACTCCCCTTGAAATAGTAATAGATTTAATCCAGAAATCACCTGTTGTTGATTATTACTATTTAGAAGTTCTTGAAACATTTCTAACGTACTTTCTCTTAATGAATACAGAATGTTTTTTCGAGCTATTCTAGCTTTTTCATTTGATGAAAACGTAATGTTTTGTTTACGTACTTCATTACGATAATCTTTTAGAGATTTATATTGGTTAGTTGACCTTAAAAAACTTTTGAAAAAGGCTTCATATAGTCTGTTTAACGTTGAGTTAAATTTATCTTGTAAAAGAGGATCATTAAAATATTTGGATAAGAAGCTTTTGCCACCTAAATTCCGAGGTTGGATATCTCCAGTTTTTGAGTTAAAGAGGTGATATGGTACTTGGTGTTTATGTAGTGTTAATGTTAGGTCAGGATGTTGATCAGGGTTTGGGGTATCAAACTTACTTTGTATTGAAGTAATTGAAGAATGCTTTTTATAGAGATACATTGCAGTTGCAGCTGAAGAAGAGTGTAAATCAATGCGTTCCCCTTTAATCAATTTTGATAAGTAGTACTTCACTTCTAATACATGTTGATTGCCTCTTTGCTTTTGCATCATTATGAATTTCTCCTATTTAACATTTTCTCTAAACTGTATTGTTTATTATATCGTTTTGGTCCTCATTTTTTGGAAAAACTTAACTCTGGCCATTTTGAATAGAGTCAGTTATGATTAATGAATAAGAGAAAATTATGTAACGGCGAAGAAGATGAGGTGAGAGGACATGAAAATTGACGAACGAGGTAGAGCTAAATTTAGACCCACAAATGACTACTCATCCGAAGATGTGAAGCAAGTATTAATGGAAAAAATTAAAGAAGAGTCTGGTCGAATTATTCAATCTTCTAAAGATGAAGAAATTTTGAATAGTATTAAGCGAGAAAAGCATAAATTTCACGTAGTCAGTCTGTTTTCTGGTTGTGGTGGTTTAGATTTAGGGTTTGATTTAGCTGGATTAGTATCGAGTCAAGAAACTCCAAGCATTCTAGAAGAAGTATATAAGTCGAAAAGTAACTTTGACAGATTAGGAAAGCAAAATATATTTCAGACGATTTATTCAAACGACTTATTTAAAGAGTCAGCAAGGTCTTATAAGTTAAACTTTGATAATGAACACACAGTTCAGGATCCACGAGATATACGAAAAATTAAATACTTTCCGTATGCTGATGTAATTTTAGGTGGTTTTCCTTGTCCTGGATTTTCAGCAGCTGGTCCGAGACTAATCGACGATGAAAGAAACTTCTTATATATTCATTTTATTCGTGCAATCATTCAAGCGAAACCAAAAGTGTTTGTAGCTGAGAATGTGAAAGGTCTTTTAACATTAGGAAAAGGTGAAGTTGCTAGACAGATCATAGAAGATTTTGCTTCTGCAGGCTATAAAATACAGTATAAATTGGTGAATGCAAGAGATTATGGCGTACCACAAATAAGAGAACGTGTATTTATAGTGGGCGTTCGAGATGACGTTAAATTTTCATACAAATTTCCGGAGCCTACTCATGGAGCGGACAGAAAACCGTATGTAACGCTTGAAGATGCTATTGGTGATTTACCAGAATGGCCGGAAGACGTTTATGAAGGCGACTTTTCATCGATCTATTTATCGCGTAATCGTAAAAAGGATTGGAACGATCAAGCTTTTACAGTTCAAGCATCAGGTAGACAAGCACAGTTGTGGCCCGGTGGGGAAAGAATGAAAAAGTTAGGCAAAGATGAGTGGGAATTGATAGGAACTCAGAATCGTCGATTGAGTGTCAGAGAATCGGCGAGAGTTCAAACTTTTCCAGACTGGTGGGTATTTGATGATGGGAGTAGCACATCTGTTAGCTCTAAAAATAATAGGCTAGATAAGCAATATAAACAAATCGGAAACGCAGTCCCGGTTCTATTAGCACGAGCTGTTTTACAACCAATTGCAGATTGGGCTAAGCAAGAAATTGCTCACCAAATTGAAGTAGATAAGCAACAAGCACAGTTGTCATTGGATATTTAAAAGAGGAGGGCTATCCAGCTCTCCTCTTTTAAATAAAAATGAATGTAAAATACGATAAACTTTATTTATTATGTTAACAATCTTAATGTAATATGAATTTTTATGGGTATATTAAACAAAATTTATGTTAATTGGCGTTACTATTAATTAATAGAGTTTATTAATTAATACATTTATTAAATCCTTGCTACGAGTAGAAATCATACGTTTTAAAGTATTTTGATTATTGTTCCCTTCAAGAATCTCTTTCTTTATAGCATCTAATTTGTCTTGAGCAGGATATATATGAAGCTCTAAGAAGGCTTTATCTAATGATTGTCCAGACTTCAAGTTTTCATAGAGGCTCAGCTGCTGTTTCGAACGATTATGATTTGAATCCAACAACATAATATTACCAAGTGAGCCACCAGGTACACCTTTAGCTTTATCAATTTTGTTTAAGAAGTTTTTGGAAACTATATGCTCAAAATCATAGTTTTGTTCTGTAAATTGATCAGAATCAAAAGAATAAATAATTGTGCATATAGATTTTGTAACATTATCAAACAAAATATTATATTTAGAATTTTTTTCTTCAATCCATGAAAGAAGTGCTGTTTCTAAAGTAGACTTTTCAATCGGAGTAGAATATCTATTAGATTTTTTTATAACGATTTCGTCTAATTTACTATCTCCACTTCCTGACCAACGAGAAGTAACTATATCGTAAATATAATACCCGAGAAAATTATTTAAGATAGTATCATAGTTTTTTCTGTATTTAGGTAAAGTCTCGACAATACGATTTTCTTTGTTTATAGTATACTTCGAAATCCACAAAGAACCGAAAAAAGATAATAATTGGAAGTTTGTTGCGTTTTTACTTTGATAAACAACTTTTTTAGCACCGGGCATTCTCAAACGTTTCTCAAAACGATTGTTAATTTCTGAATAAATAGAAAGTACCTTTTCAATATAATCCTCTATAAAATTTGCTGTGAAAATTTCTTTATCATCGATAATTTTACTTAGATTTTTATTTTCAATGTTTAAAGTAATAGCTAATGAAGAATAACCAATTTCATTGATCAAATCCTCTGTAGGAGTGGTCCAAAACACGGGCATTTTTTCGATAATAAGTTTTCCAAAAGCATAACAAAATTCTGAGAAATTAATTTTCATGCTTTCTCGAAGATCTTTCTCATTGAAATTAGTAATCTCAATTTCTCGTTCGGATGTCAAATCATTATATCGCTCAATATTTAATTCTAATAATTTTTGATTGAAAGGTTTATCTGAAAGAACAACTTCTGAATTACTCCATTGTGCAGCAAACACTTGATATTTTGATAACTTTTTGCCGCCGCGATTTAAATTTTCAAAGACAGAAGCTAATTCGTTTTCGTTTCCTGAAAAAGTGATTGTAGGAATTTCGACTTTAGAAACATCTAAAAAATTTGATATTTTATCTTTTATGTGATCTTGAATTGTTCCCAAAATAATAAAAGAATCGCTCTTTAATGAACTTTGTACTAATGGAATAGTAGTAAGTTCCGAATACAGAGCATTATTTTTAGAAATTTTATCATTCTCTATTAAACCTTGAATGATTAAATTTATTCCCTTTTGGACTTCTTGTAAAGTTTTTGGATGAAGACTATTTAAGTCAATTGCTTTAATAATCTTATCTACCTCTTCGTCAAATTCTATATACTTCCCAGGATTTTTTTTGAAATCTTTCATAGTGGTGTAACGTTGAAGACCATCAATTAAAGAGAGTTTCTCCCTGTCGCTATATTTATATATTAAAATTGCACCAAAAGGATATCCTTTATGTAGAGTTTCAATAAATGCTTTTTTTTCTTTCTGTGACCATACTAACCTTCTTTGGAAATTAGGTAATTCTACTGAATCTTCCAATTCTTTGAAGCTCATTCTCTCAGTTTTATATTTCATTTCTCAGCCTCCAAATATTAAAATGTACCTCTATTTTAGTATTTTTTAATATTTAGATCTACAAAAAACCAATAAATAGGAGGTAATATAGTACCTCCTATTTATAATCTGTTTTATTTAGCCCATCAACGCACACACCGCATTCGAATACGCTACCGGATCTTCAATCGGTAACCCTTCAATGAGGAGGGCTTGTTGATACAAGAGGTCTGTATACTGTTTCGCTTTCGCTTCATCTTCTTTATACACACGTTGGAGTGTCTGGAAGATGGCGTGGTCAGCGTTCACTTCGAGTACCTTCTCCGCTTTCATACCACCACCGTTTGGCATCGCGTTCAAAATCTTCTCCATCTCAATCGAGACATCACCCGCGACCGTCAAGCAGACCGGATGTGATTTGAGGCGTGTCGAGGCACGCACTTCTTTGACGCGGTCCCCGAGTTCTTCTTTCATGAAGGCGAATAGGTCTTGGTTGTCTTCGTTGAGCGATTTCGCTTCCGCGTCATCGAGACCGAGGTCGCCGCTCGCAATCGATTTAAACTCTTTGTCGTCGTACGACTGAAGCATCTTGATCGCGAACTCGTCAATCTCTTCTGTGAAGTAGAGGATCTCGTATCCTTCTTCTTTTAATCGTTCTGCTTGTGGCAAGAGGTCGATGCGATGAATCGATTCGCCTGTCGCATAGTAGATATACTTCTGATCTTCTTTCATCCGCTCGACGTACTCTTTGAGCGAGACGAGTTTCTTCTCATGAGAAGAATGGAACAGAATCAAGTCTTTCAATTCGTCTTTGGCTGCGCCGAACTGGTCGTACACGCCGAACTTCAATTGGCGACCGAACGACTCGTAGAACTTCTCGTAGTCCTCCCGCTCGTTTTGGAGCATCTTCTCGAGCATGCCTTTGATTTTCGATTTCACGTTCTTCGCAATCACGCGAAGCTGGCGGTCCTGCTGCAACATTTCACGGGAAATGTTGAGAGAGAGGTCTTCTGAGTCGACCATCCCTTTAACAAAGCCGAAGTAGTCCGGCAAGAGGTCGGGTGACTTCTCCATGATCAACACGCCGTTCGAGTAGAGCTCGAGCCCTTTCTCAAATTCTTTCGTGTAGTAATCGAATGGAACCGTTGACGGGATATAGAGGATTGATTGATAACGAATCGTCCCGTCGACGTTCAAGTGAAGGTGCTTGAGTGGCTCATCAAAGCCGTAGCGTTTCTCGTGATAGAACGCTTTGTAATCTTCGTCAGTCAACTCGCTCTTCCGCTTCCGCCAAATCGGCACCATGCTGTTGACGGTCTCTTCTTCCTTGTAGTCCTCATACTCTTCTGAATCCTCTTTTTGACGATGTTTCGTCACATCGAGTTTGATTGGATAACGGATGAAGTCCGAATGTTTCTTGATGAGCGAGCGAATCTCATACTCTTCAAGGAATGACGAATACGCATCGTCTTCTGTGTCTGCCTTCAAGTGGAGCGTGATTTCTGTACCGATGTCCGCTTTGTCTGTCGGTTCAATCGAATAGCCGTCTGTGCCTTCTGACTCCCATACGTATCCTTGTTCACTGTCAATCGAGCGAGTCCGCACGGTCACACGGTCAGCGACCATGAACGCGGAATAGAACCCGACCCCGAATTGACCGATGAGGCTATGGTCTTCTTCCATCTTCGTTGCCTGTTTCATGGCGAGTGAACCGCTTTTTGCAATAATTCCGAGGTTCGTTTCAAGCTCTTCTTCTGTCATCCCGATGCCCGTGTCGCGAATCGTGATTGTCCGTGCTTCTTTGTCGAGTTCAATTTTGATGAAGTAATCGTCTTTGTTGAACTCGATGCCCTCGTCGGAGAGGGCGCGATAATACATCTTATCGATGGCGTCACTTGCGTTCGAGATGAGCTCGCGCAAGAAGATGTCCTTATGTGTATAAATTGAGTGGACCATCAACTCTAAAATTCGTTTCGATTCCGTTTGAAACTGTTTCTTTGTCATGATCGTTCTCCCTTTTTCGTCTGTATTTTGGCACTCTCGTATAAAGAGTGCTAACACTATTGATTATCCTAATTTTTAGGAAGATGTCAACCGAGATTGAAGAAAAGATTGACGAGGACGCAGGTTTCACATATAGTTGAGTACATGCGATGAGCTGGTCTATGTAAGACGGCGGACATTCCCTTGAGGAGCACGTTGTGGAGCGTGGTCCGTCGCGGTAGACTTTCGAGAGCACCTCTAGTGAGAGGTGCTCATTTTTTATGTATACAACTAGCCTCCCTTCAAGCGAAGGGAGGCTTTTCTTATGCTCGAATGGACGTGAGGAGTATCTCTCGTCGTGAGACCGATTATGTCGCATCACTTCGACCAGAATAAAAAACAAGCCTAGACGCGCGTCTAGGCTTGTTTTAGTACCATTCTTTCGGTTCGTAATTCAATTCGCGGAACAGTTGCTCCCGCTCTTTTTTCGAAAGGTCGCGCCATTGTCCAGGCGGGAGTTTTCCGAGCGTGATGTTCATGACACGCACACGTTGGAGGCGGAACACTTCGTAGCCGAGCGCCTCACACATCCGACGGATTTGACGGTTGAGTCCTTGCGTGAGCGTGATGTTGAAGTCGAACTTCGAGAGCTGACGGACTTTACACGGTAGCGTCTTCTGTCCAAGGATTTTGACGCCAGCTTCCATCTGCTCGACGAACTCTGGTGTGATCGGCTTATCGACCGAGACGATGTATTCTTTCTCGTGCTCGCCTTCTGCACGGAGAATCTCGTTGACGATATCACCGTCGTTCGTCATCAAGATGAGACCTTCCGAGTCTTTATCGAGACGACCGATGTTGAAGATGCGGAGTGGGTGGTTGACCATGTCGACCAAGTTCCCTTTTACTTTCTTCTCTGTCGTACTCGTGATCCCGACCGGCTTATGGACGGCGATGTAGACGTTGTTTCGTGCGACCCGAGCGACCGAACCGTTGACGAGGACTTCATCGCCCGGTTTGACCTGGTCGCCGATTTTTGCTTTCTTCCCGTTGATGGTGACGCGTCCCTCTTCGACGAGACGGTCGGCTTGGCGACGGGACGCCTTGCCTGATTCACTGATAAATTTATTGATGCGCATGTGTACACGTCCTTTGTTTGGCTTCGTCCTCTCACTATAACGCATTTTATAAACTCTCGAAAGCGGGAAACGAACGGGAGAGGAGGGATGACATGGAGGCAGTACGATTGTTACAAGACGCGATCCGATTTCAGCAGGAACTGTGTGATACACCGTTCGGGAAAGAACTGATTCCGGAGGCGTCGCCTGTCCTTTGGTACGGTCGACCTGGTCCGAATCAATGGCTGACCATCGGGACGAATCCGTCTCGCGGCGAGTTTTTACATCGTGACGGGACACCGAGAACGGGGCAAACCCAAAAGTTCTATTGGCGGGAAACGCTCTCGATTGAAGATTACCTTGAAAATGAAGAGGCGCTGCAACAAACGCTCGAACGGGCATCGGCCTATTTCGAGTCGGGTCGCGCGACGACGAGCTGGTTCGGGAAACCGGGTGGTGCCAAACTCGAGGCACTCCTTAACGGGATGGGGCGTTCGTTTTATGATTACCCAGCCGCTGTCATCCACGTCGATTTTTTCAAGTTTGCGACGTATGAACAGATGGGGAAGATGAGGACGGGGCGCGACTGGATGGAACACCCGACCTCAATTGAATTATTGGAACGGACGATTGCGTATATCAATCCGAGCCGTATCATCGTACTCGGGCGCGACAATTGTCGTGCCTTTAGCGGTTTTTCAAGAATCGGAAGACTGTCTGCGTATCCTGCCATCACCTATGAAATCGGACGTCATGAATCGGGTATCCCGATGATTTGCCTCCACATAAAGCCGTCAGAAGTGTTCGTCGGGCTCGGGAATGGTCGTGATTCAAACGGGCTACATTACGGGTCATACGCGAAACGCAAGCACCTGTTAAAAATCGGGCAAGCGATTGAAACGATTATGGACGATTGGCTGGCGGATGGACACGCGTGATGCTACCCCAAAAGTTGAATTCGTTGAAGTCGATGTAGCGCACGTCTTTCGAACGGTTGTCGAGCACGGCCAACAAGATGACGTCAGGAAACCCTCGTTTTTCAAACTGCAAGTAGCCGACTCCCGTGACAGAATGATTTTTATAGAAGCCGTTCGCCATGTTCAACACAAACGGGCGACCTGCTTTCAGCTCACGCTCAAACGTCGTCCATTTCCATAGATAGCGTGAACTGCCTCGACCGTCATACCCGTATCGTTTCCACAGTTTCGTGATGATGGTGGCGATTTGAGTCGGCGGTGTCCCTTTCTCGTCTTTGAAATGATGCTTGAAGGCAATCTCGCGCACATCTTCTTGGATCTGTGTCACATCATCTGGGATGTTCGTATACCCATGATCTCGATAGAAACGGAAGATGGCAGTGATGGACGTCAACGTACAGTTGTTCTTCCCGTTCTCGAACTGACGTTGGAGCAAGACGGGCACGCCTTCAATCTGTACAGAGCGCTTTAATGTCCAGCGTCCGTGATAACGATCGTTCACATAAGCTTCTGGGTCGATGATTCCGGCATAGCCGTTGTTCGCGACCTCGAGTTGTCCTGCAAATGGGTGCTCCATCTCGGTCTCCCTCCTTTTCTTTTAGTATACAAAGGACGCCCCATCTCATAAAAGAGAAAGGGCGTCGTTTTCGTTAAAAGACAAGATGCGCGATTCCGACGATGATCGGAAGGGTGATGAATGTACGTAACAAGAAAATCAAGACGAGGTCGAAGAATGAAATCGGTAGTTTTGAACCGAGCAACAAGCCCCCGACTTCTGACATATAGATGAGCTGGGTAACCGACAATGTAGCGATGACAAAACGAGTCAATTCACTCTCGATGTCGCTTCCGAGTACGGCCGGCAAGAACATATCGGCGAAACCGACGACCATCGTCTGAGCGGCTTCCGATGCTTCAGGAACTTGAAGGAGCATCAAGATCGGCTCGAACGGTTTCCCGAGAATGGTGAAGAACGGCGTATATTCTGCGATGACGACCGCAATCGTCCCGACGGCCATGACGACAGGAAGAACACCAATCCACATATCGAGCACGTTCTTGAAGCCGTCCTTGAGTGTCTCTAAAAAACTTTTACTCGTACGTGACTTTTGTAGCGCCTGAATTAACGCCCACTTACCGAGTGACACGTTCGCCGGCACCTCTTCTTCCGGTTTGAGCTCGGTCTTCTCATAAGCCGTATCTGCCTTTTTGGACAATGGATAAATCCGTGGCATGATGAGCGCTGCGGCCAAGCCGGAGAGGACGATGGCGCCGTAGTACGGCAAGAAGTATTGGTCGAGTTTTACATACTGTAAGACGACGATGGTGAAGGTGATGGAGACGACGGAGAATGTCGTCGCAATGATCGACGCTTCCCGTTTCGTGTAATAGCCTTCCTCGTACTGTTTTGTCGTCAGCAGGATCCCAATCGTCGCATCTCCGACCCATGAAGCGAGCGAGTCAAGTGAGGCGCGCCCCGGCAAGCGGAAGAGCGGACGCATGATCTTCATCAAGAACGTCCCGACGAACTCGAGAAGTCCGAAGTTCAATAAGAGCGGTAACAACATACCGGCAAAAAAGAATGTCGCGAATAAGATTGGAATCAAGTTAAAGAGCAATAAGCCCCCTGTAAATTCTGACGTAATCATTTCTGGTCCGAGTGTGAGTAGCGTCATGACCCCGGCAATGAAACCGATCACGCGCATGACGAACCAAAACGGTGTCACGCTAAACAGTGCGTTGATGGATGAGCGCTCCATCATAAAAGCAGGACGTGCCGTAAAGAGTAATAATGAGCCGACAATCGAAATCCCCATCATGATGACGGCGAGTGTCGGGACGTAATCCCCAATCCAGTCAATCAATAGATTGGATAAGAAGGCGACCGGAATCGTGAAGCCTTCTTCTGATGAGATGGGCACGATGAAAAACATGATCCCGATGAGTGATGGAATCAAGAACTTGAAAAAGTCTCGACTCGAAAAAGAAGGTTTCTTTCCGTCTGGTGTTGATAAACCATTCATGATGCATTCCCCATTTCCCCGAAGTGTTTGTGCTGTCTATGTATCCCCATTACACATCCAGCTGTTCTTGAAACGTATTTCTTTTCTAGTATAAAAAACGGGACCTGATGCTATCAACAACATGCGTAAATTTTCTGAAAAATATAGGGTTATACACTAGGCAAAACATTCGTATTCCGTTGAAGCATTTAGTATGATGACGGCGAGTCCAACAAATTCAAGATATTTAGAAACTTCATTATAGAGATAGGAGAATGCATGATGAGATTGAGTGTGTTAGACCAGGCGCCGGTCACGTCAGGTCATACAGGAGAACATGCGCTGAACAGCGCGGTCGAGCTCGCACAAGTCGCAGAAGAGTTAGGATATTACCGCATGTGGATGGCGGAGCACCATGGTGGCATGTCGTTCGCCAGTTCGGCTCCTGAAGTCATCACGGCGTACTTGGCGGCCAAAACGAACAAGATTCGCCTCGGATCCGGCGGCATCATGATGATGCACTACTCGCCGCTCAAAATGGCGGAAGTATTCAAGACGCTCAGTGCGCTTGCCCCAGGACGGATCGACTTTGGGGTCGGACGCGCGCCAGGCGGTGATGCGAATGCGATCTATGCGATGTCACAAGGGCAAAAGCCGATGATGGACGGGCTTTACGAGAAACTCGATACGACGCTTCAATTGATCAAAGATGAAGCACCTGAAGAGAGATGGTATAAGAACACGCCAGCAGCACCGACAGGCGTTACGCTTCCGGAAGCATGGTTACTCGGTTCGAGTGGGAACAGCGCCGTGCAAGCCGGACGAATGGGGCTCGGCTATTCGTTTGCTCAATTTTTTAATGGTGAACTAAGTGCCGATACGCTCGACACGTACCGTCGTCATTTCACGCCGTCTGATTTTATGGAGAAACCGGACATCAGCGTCACGTATTTGGTCACGACGGCAGAGACGGAAGAAGAAGCGGAATATTTGGCTCGACCTTCTGATTTGTCACGGCTCTTCTTGATGCGTGGTCAATTGAGACAATTGTTGAGTCCGGAAGCGGCCCACGACTATCCGCTCACGGAGGTCGATAAAATTCACATCGCCAACAACCGAGCCATTCACCTCGTGGGGACACCAAAACAAATCGCGGAACAGTTACGAGATGAATCGGAGCGTTACGGTTTCGATGAGGCGATGATTTGTAGCATCCAGCATAAGCAAAAAGATCGCTTGAACGTCTATCGTCTCTTGGCGAACGAATTGCTTTAACCCTGAGAACACCTTCTCAAGTACGAGAAGGTGTTTTTTCTATAAGAGAAAAACGTTTCCCCATTTTTTCAAAGGTTTTCTCCATCATTAGGGCGAAACCAACTACACTATAAGAAAAAGGGACAGGTGGAGGGATACGATGCAACGGATGAAAGGCGACCCATATTATCTATTCGAGCTGTTCACACGCTTGTATCGGATGGTATTTCTAATGGAAGTGACAGAGGAAGGCTATCGCTACGTGAGTGTGAGCGAGCAGGGGAAAGTGGCCTCTTCGCTTCCGAGTGATGTAGAAGGCCGTTATTTACATGAGATGTATCGCTCGGAAGTGGCTGATGAACTCATCGAGCATTATGATGTAGTTGCCGAAACGGGGGAACCGGTCTATTTCATGTCGCAAATGAACATCGACTCCAATACGGCCCGCTTCGCCTCCTCGATGCTCGTGCCGATCGAGGATGAGACTGGTCTTGTTCGTTACGTACTCAGTTTGACGACAGATTTGTCAGAGGAAGCGGAGATTAAACTATTGCGAAGCATCGAGCATATCGACTATTTGACGGGTATGCCGAACCTGATGAAAGTCAAATTAGAACTTGATCAATTGTTCGAACAAAAGAGCACAGAAGAGACGAGCGTGATGCGGCTTCACATCAATCGTTTCAAGATGATGATGTCACTCCAAGGAGTAGAACGCTCCAATCAATTGATCAAAGACATTACGCGTCAATTGGCGAATACGCTTCCGAAAGGTTCGATCATCGGTCGGGTAGACGGTGAGGACTTTATCGCCGTGTTGCCCCACGTCCCCATTCAGACGGCGTATATGTATGCCGAGCATCTGCTCGACGTGATTGCCAGTCACTCTTATCAGGTGGCAGATGCGGAATTTCCATTATCGAGTTGTATCGGAATCGGTGCCGGCACGACGGATGCTGACCGCATCATCATGAACGCTTCGACCGCTCTATTAGAAGCACGTCAGACAGGAAATCAAACGATTCGTTTATATGAACATGACGAGTATGTGCAACGCTACATCGATGAAGTGATGATTGAAGCAGAGTTAGTAAAAGCACTAAAACAAAATGAGTTATACATGGTGTATCAACCGAAAGTATCGATGGACGGTTCGATTCATTTTGAGGCACTCATTCGTTGGGAAAGTCCGGTTCTCGGATTCGTCTCTCCAGAAACATTCATTCGCGTGGCCGAGCAATCTTTACTAATCGAAGACGTGACACGGTTCGTCATGAACCGAGTATGTCAGGACGTGTCTTCACATCCTGAACAATTTGAAGGTCGTCGTGTGGCTGTGAACGTGTCACCGAACTTATTCCATGAACATCATATGAATGAGTTGGTATCCATTATTTCCTCTTACTTCCTTCGACCGGAGCAATTTGAGTTTGAGGTGACCGAACACACCTTGATGCATGAACCGGTCGCAGCCATCAAAACGGTCGAGTCGTTAAAGCAGCAAGGATTCCGATTGTTAATTGATGACTTTGGGGTGAGCTACTCTTCTTTGAATTACTTGAAGCTCTTCGAAATCGATGGGATTAAAATCGATCGCTCGTTTGTGGCACAACTTGACCAGGAAAGTGGGCTCAAAGAGTATGAAATCGTCAAACTGATTGTCTCACTCGCCAAAAAATTAGAGTTAGACGTGACGGCCGAAGGGGTTGAGACGGAAGAGCAATATCGGATTTTACGTCAACTTGGCTGTGATGAGATTCAAGGGTATTTCTTCAGTCGTCCAATGACCCTTGATGATTTAGATGGCGCGCTTGAACTCTTGTATTCCCACCAGACGATGTTGGCAAGAATCGAACAACCGTCCCAGATGCTGAATCCTTCTTTGGATGCACATGAGATGCAACGACTTAAAGCCATATTACGACTGGAGATTTTAAATACGCCCCAAGAGGAACGATTTGATCGCATCTCCCGGTTGATCGCGCAAACTTTTCAGATGCCGGTCGCTTTCATCTCCATCATGACGACGGACCAACAATGGTTTAAATCGTGTGTCGGTATCGACCTCGAATCGGCTCACTTGAAGCGAGAGTGGACGCTATGTAATCGGGTCGTCACATCGGAACGTCCGGTCGTGATTGAGGATGTCGCAGCAGAAGCGATTGAAAGTGATAGTCCATGGCTCGGACGAATTGGATTTTATGCAGGTGTGCCGCTACGGACGAAACAAGGTCATGTCATCGGGACACTCTGTGTAGTGGATGGCCAGGCGAGAACGTTTACCGAAGAGAACCTGCGAACGCTAGAAACGTTCACACATTGGGTGATGACAGAAATTGAACATACCGAATCCGCTCGACGACAAATGAATCGTCAGCAAACGATAGAGGCGTTGTATGAAGCGACAGCACTTCGTATGCCGTTCAAGGATCAATTGGCACGCGTTCAAGAAATTCTATTGGACTGGATTGGTTATTCACATGCGGTCATCTTTTCGATTGAACCACCGCACCGTCTACTTGTTGGGAACGGGGTATCTCACCTGAACTGGGAAGAGGAAAATCTGCGCGCGCTTCATCAATTGACAACGGTCGGATCGCAAACGTTGCAAGAAGGGGAACTGATTGTGGATGGAGTCGAGTTCACGACGATGGTTAGTTTCCCATTGACACATAAACATCAAGTATATGGCTGGATTGTTTTACTAGCGGAGCAAGGCAATTTAAATGATCAATTGGACGGGGACACGCTTCAAGAGTTGAGTGATACGGTACGATTGCTCGCAAGATGGTTAGAGAACGGGATTCGAAAAGAGCGTAAGCAACGTGAAATGATTCGCATCGCAACACAAGATCCATTGACGAAATTATGTAACCGTCACACGCTGATGACAGACTTATTTAAGCAGACGCAACGCTCGAATACACTCACATTGATGTTAGTTGATATCGATGATTTTAAGCGGATTAACGATCAATATGGTTACTTGATTGGCGATGAATTATTAATTGAACTCGCTCAACGATTAAGCGGGTTCGTGGAGACATTTGGAGGTCAGGTGTACCGCTACTCTGCCGATGAATATATGATCGTGCAAGCGGGCAAACCGTCGGGTGTGCATGAAATGAATGATGTAATTTCCCGGGAAATAGTTGCGTCAAACGGAGAAGTTGTCCATCTCACGGCAAGTGTGGGGGTGAGTACGGCGCAACCGATTGAAAAGGTGGATTCGATTCTTCAACAAGCGGATGCGGCGATGTATATTGCAAAGAACAATGGGGGAAATCAGTGGTTTCAGTATGATGGATATTCAGATAAGGAGATTTGAAGATGGGGAAATTATGGCTAATTGAAGGATTACCGGGAAGTGGGAAATCTACGTTTGCCGAGATGCTACAAGATAAACGTAATGGTAAATTTTATTCGGAAGTGGATGCGTCACACCCGGTAGATGTGCATGATGTCTATTGGGTCGAGGAGAAACCGTCAACTGGTCGCATTCTCGATGAAATCGAGGGGGGATGGCTCGTCCGTTATGATGATGGCGAAGAACGTGTCGGAACGGACGTCTACGAGCTACCTTTCGCCCTTCACGCACGAATCATGTGCGAACGCTGGCGACGGTATGTTCAAAAGGTAGAGGGGGAAGAACAGGACGTCATCTTTGAATGTGCGTTGCTCCAAAATCCTTTCACGATTGGAATGGTTTCTCAAGACGTTCCGTTAGCGGATATGGAAGCATACGTCCAAGAGATCGCGGACATCCTAAAACCGATTGATCCGATGGTCGTTTATTTGGCGTTGAATGACGTCGCACGCATTTTTCCAATCATATATGATGAACGACCGATGGAATGGCAAGGTGGCTTTGTCGAGTATTATACGAGCGGTGCCTATGGTGTGAACCATAGGCGTGAGGGGGTAGCCGGAACGATTGAGATTTTAGTGGAACGTCAGCGTCGTGAGCTCGAACTACTGGAACGACTCCCGCTTCACCACGTTCAGATTCAAAACGATGAGCGACGTTCATTCGAAGAATTAACGAATATATTGGAAGAGGAGTCTGTTCGTTCATGCAAACCTTGATTAAACATTCGGATCGTTTTTGGTATATGACACCGGTCGACCGCACAGACCGACCGATTCTCGGTGCGGTTGTCGGCGATACGCTTACCCTACTCATTGACGCGGGTAATTCCGTGTCGCACGCATCATTCTTTTTAGAACAGCTAGAGAAACAAGGCCTCCGCGCGCCTTCGATGGTCGCATTGACGCATTGGCATTGGGACCATATCTTTGGTTTACCTGCGCTTGCAGGGATGGTTTCTATTGCAAGTGAGGCAACAAAACAAGGGATGGAGAAACTCATTCCGTATGCTTGGGATGATGCTTCTCTCGATGAACGGGTGGAGAAAAGGATTGAAATCGAGTTTTGTGCCCAGGCGATCCGAGAAGAGTATGGAGATACGCGCGATATCAAAATCGTGTTGCCCACGCTAACGTTTCAAGAGTCGCTGACGCTCGACCTTGGTGGCGTTCACGTCGTGTTACAGCATGTAGGAGGAGACCATGCAAAAGATGCGGTTGTCCTGTATGTCGTAGAAGAGCGGGTTCTATTTTTAGGAGACGCGTTATACGCGGACATCTATTCTCCGACACGGCGAATGACTCCGGAAGAAACCCTTCGGTTGTTGGATCTATTGGAGGCGTTTGATGCCCAACAGATTGTCTGGTCACACGGTGAGATGGTGAGTCGTGAAGCGTTCGCAGAAGATTGTCTGGCATTAAGAAGAATCGCCACCATTTCTAGAGATTTCCCGGGAAATGGTGATAAAATCACGCAATCATACGCTTCGCTCGTCAATCGTGAGATCAACGATGAAGAGGAGGAATTGATTTCGTTTTTTGTGAATGGGACGGTGAGGAAATGACACATATCATCAAAAGAATTCACGAGGAGAACGAGTCGTTCCAACAGTTTTTAACTGGAAAGCTGCGCGATTATAACAATGTCCACTCGACACATCATCGTGACATTCGCAAGGCGCACGTGCCGACTATTCAGTTGAAAGTCGAGCAAGAAGGACGAATGATCGCCGGCTTGTATGGGAGCGTGTATTGGGGATGGTTCGATTTAGACCGCCTTTGGGTCGATGCAGACTTTCATGGTCAAGGCATCGGTAGTCAATTGCTTCGAGAAGGGGAGGCGTTAGCGAAGTCGCTCGGTGCAACGCGTGTGAAGCTGACGACGTTCTCATTTCAAGCGAAACCTTTTTATGAGCGATTCGGCTATACAGTCGCAGGAGTGTTGCCGGACTATCCACCGGGGTCAGATTATTACATGATGATGAAGGAACTATAAAAGGCGACACGAGGTCGCCTTTTAATATACTTTATCCCCATTGAAGATTGAGTTTTTCACCATGACATAGTCTACGGTGCGCAATGCCTCGAGACTGTCGCCACCCGCGTAAGAAATCGCCGACTGGAGGTCTTGCTCCATCTCGGTCAATGTATCTTGCAATGCCCCTTTGTGTTCGACAAACATCTTTTTCCCCTCGACGTTTTTCCGCTCACCTTTTTGGAACTCGGATGCTGAGCCGAAATACTCTTTCAGTTGCTTTCCGTCTTGCTCGAACGTTTCCCCCGGTGATTCATCGTGTCCGGCGAACAATGAACCAATCATGACCATTGAAGCGCCGAAACGAATCGATTTGGCGATGTCACCATGAGTACGGATGCCCCCATCCGCGATGATTGGTTTTGTCGCTGCTTTGGCACACCATCGAAGTGCCGCCAATTGCCAACCCCCTGTACCAAATCCAGTTTTGATTTTCGTGATACACACCTTACCAGGACCGATTCCGACCTTCGTCGCATCCGCTCCGGCATGCTCCAATTCACGAACGGCCTCTGGTGTCCCGACGTTCCCCGCGATGACGAATGACCCAGGAAGATGGTGTTTGATATGCTGAATCATGCGAATGACCGCATTCGAGTGTCCATGTGCGATATCGATGGTGATGAATTCTGGTGTATGTCCGGTTGACTGAAGCATCTCGATAAATCCATACTCATCCTCTTTCACCCCAACGCTGATTGAGGCATAGAGACCTTTCTCATGCATATCTTGGATAAACGCAAGGCGCGTCTCTGGATTGAAGCGATGCATGATGTAAAAATACCCGTTCTTAGCCAGCATCAATGCGACCTTTTCATCGATAATCGTCTGCATGTTAGCCGGAACGACCGGTAAGCGGAACGTGAAGCCCCCGAGCTCGACGGTCGGGTCACATTCCGAACGACTGTCGACAATACATTTTGCAGGAATTAATTGAATATCTTCATAATCAAATACTTTATCCATATATCGCACCCCTATTCGCGAACATTAATAGATTGAACAATAGAAAAACTTCGCCCATTCGGTAATATAACGTGAATGAAGGCTAAAGTCAAAGGGAAACTTCAGAAAAATAACCTAAAAATGAATAAAGTTGAATTTAACACTCATTAATGTTCGGATTTAGACTCGATATAATGTTTCACGTGAAAAAAGGACTACTTATACGTAGTCCTTTGCGAGTGCATATTGATTTCGTCCGCCTGCTTTTGCTTCATATAGAGCGAGGTCGGCACGTTTTAATAACTGCTTAGTCGATAGTCCTTTGACATATCGCGCACCACCGACACTTGACGTCGTGATGAACGTATGATGATCAATCTCCCATGGTCGCTGGAGTGCTTGAATAATTTTCTCTGCAACGCGGTGCAAGGCTGTTGGGTCGGTAAAGCGAATGAGGACGGCAAATTCATCACCGCCTAGTCTGGCAATCATATCTTGTTTTCGAAGCACCGAAGTCAATCGGCGCGCAAGTTGTCGTAAGAGTTCGTCGCCCGCGTCGTGACCGAACGTATCATTGATTTGTTTGAAACGATCGACATCAAGGGCGAGAACGGCCAACTCTTCCTGTTCGAATTCGGTTCGATCAATCGCCTCTTCGAGATAGGCGAGGAAGAAGCGACGATTCGGTAAGTCGGTCAATGTATCATGATACGCCAAATGCTTTAGTTGTTTCTCGAGCGCTTTTCGCTGCATGATTTCCCGACTAACCGTCAAGTAGTGGAGCAGGTGTCCAGACTCATCGTAAATGGCCTGTATTTTCGTTTCGAGCCAAATCCAGCGCTGGTCGGCATGGAAATGGCGGAACTCGAGTGTCAAGGAAACATCTCGTTCTTTCAATTCTTTTAACTGTTCACGCACGACATGGATGTCATCAGGGTGTATGTAATCAAGCGTGTTCTTCCCTTCATAATACCCAGCTGCAAAACCGAGAACGGAGCGATGAGATGGAGATGCGTAACGAACAACTCCTCCCTGTTCTAAAATACAGACGAGGTCGCTCATGTTTTCTGTGATCAATCGATACTGCAACTCACTTTGTCTCAAGGCTTGTTCCATTTCACGCTTTTCGGTGACATCTCGCAAAATCGTTAGGACGGCCGTTTCACCCTCGTAGTCGATGAGGAGACTGCTAATATCCATCTGAAGATGGTCGCCACTTGGTGTCACGATGACCATCTCTGTATCTTGAACAGGACCGCCGAGTTCGAGAGAGGCGATTCGTTTTCTGGCAGACTGATGGTATTCCTCCGCGATAAAGGAAAAAATCGATTCACTCTCTAGATAGGTTTCGCCAATTGTGGCGAGTGCCATCGCGTTCGCATATAAAATATTCCCTTCCTGGTGGACGATGATGCCTTCTGGAATCGTTTCAATCAATTGACGGTAGCGACGTTCACTTTCGACCGTGGCACGTTCAGCATTCTTTTCTGGTGTCAAATCGATGATGATCGCGAATAAACCAGTAATGTTTCCACCGACCTCGATTGGGATATTGAGAACGGACAAGTCGAGTCGTTCACCGGATGGATGTTCGGCGTATACGGAATATTTGTGTGGAATGCCTGAAAGGGTGAACTGCAATCCTTTTCGAACACGAGATCGTTCACTCTCCGGGAGCCAGTGAAGGAACGGTTGATGAAGAATTTCCTTTTCGGCATATCCTGTGATGGCCGTAACGGCCGGGTTAACTGATTTAATGTTCAAGTGATGGTCGAGAACAAAGATACCGTGTGGAGAATATCGTCGTAGCGACTCGTGATGATCTTTCAAGATGGACAGTTCGAGTTCGCGACGCTTCCGTTCTGTCACTTCACGTACGACAGAGACGATATGTGTACAGATTCCGTCATCATTAAAAATCGGTGTTACTTCTGACTCGAAATAATGAAGCGGAAGCGTCAATACATCGTCTGCCTCCACGGTATCTGTATAAAAAGAGTCGGCAAGGCGATAATCTTCGTAAACGACACTCTTTTTTGTTCGAATGGCTTCATCGTAATGTTGCGTAATAAGAGCGGCGGTTTCAGTCGGAACCAATTCATCGATGGTTTTTCCGATATCCGCATCCGACCAGTTGATTGCTCGTTTGCCTGGTTCATTTACGAAGACATACCGATACGCTGATCCATCGACTTCCATAAAGAACACATAGTCTGAAATTTTATCGAACGTCCGTAACAAAATCGATGCATTGTATTGAAGTGTTTGGTCAGCGTTCATCTCGTCTCCCTCATTTCGATCATTCTATTTTTTACACGTCATTTTTATCTTACCGCATCATTCGACCAAATGTGTGAACTTTCAAAAAAAGACGGGATGTACGTACATCCCGTCAAGCAGCTTCGTTTAATTGTTTTTGTTCGTTTCGTCCGCTCATCACATAATACAAGAAAATGGTAAACAGTACGACGCCAGAAAGAATCAAGTAAAGTGTCGAGAATCCAGTCAATGGAATCAATAATCCAATAAAGTAGGGGCCGAATCCTAGACCAGCATCGAGTGCGATAAAGAAGGTCGACGTGGCCATCCCCATTCGATGAGGGGGAGAGGCCTTGACGGCGATTGCCTGAGTGCCAGATTGGATATTCCCGAAACCTAATCCAATCAACGCCCCTGCGAGTAAAAGCATCAAACCACTAGTTGCCTGGCTAAGCACAAGAAGTCCGACGGCAAAGATCGCGATTGCTGGATACATGACGACGTTCGCCCCGCGCGCATCCATCAACTTCCCTGTAACCGGGCGCGATAACAGAACGGCGACTGAATAGACGAGGAAAAAGATACTTGCCGCCTCAATCAAGTCGAGTTCGCTCGCATAAAAGTTGATATAGGATAAGACGCTCGAATAACTTAATGCAGCCATACCGATAATCAGAGCAATCGGTAACGCTTTTGGCTCAACGAACGATTTCAAAGAGAAACCGCGAACGACTTCTGGCGCATCGACTTCCGGTACGTTGACGAAGAACGTACTCGCCAAGCTGACGACCCCTATCACGAAACAGAGAGCGAAAATCACAGTAAAACTTGTATGTTGGCTAAGAAGTAATCCGACGAATGGCCCGATGGCTGTCGCCAGAGTAGAACTCATACTATAATACCCGATTCCTTCACCTTTTCGTGTCGCAGGAATAACTTGCGCAACGATGGTTCCCGTTGCCGTACTCGATAATCCCATCCCGAGTCCATGTACGAATCGAGTGAATAGTAAGAAACCGACGCCCCAATGGACGAAGTAAAGTAGAATAGTGGCGGTGAAAAAGACAAGTCCGATATAAAGCGTCTTCTTCCGACCGATCGAGTCGATCAGTCGACCGATGAATAGGCGCCCGGTCAGCGTTCCGATGATGAAAATACCAGTGACGAGTCCTGCCTGACTTGTTGTCGCCCCGTACGACTCGACAGCATGCACTCCGATGGTCACCATCAATAAGAAGAAGATGAGCGTCAGGAAAAAGTTGATGAGCGAGATGATCAAGAAGTCTCTCGTCCATAGTTTTTGAATAGGTTGTTGCATCGAACACGACGCCTCCTTTTCTCTTCAAATTCGAATAGTTAACAAACATAACTAAATGAGTATACCAAATCGGAGGGAGAATTGTCCGAGATGACGCATTAAACGAATCGAATTCGTCAGAATCAAAAACACTCGACCCAAAATATGAGTCGAGTGAAGTCATCAAGCGCGATCCCAGAAACGGGCAGTCGCAATTCCATCGATGAACGCATCAAATCCATTGAGATTGTGCTCATCAAACGTGAAGACGCCAGGCTGGTCTGTCTTCACGCGGCATGTGGAGAGTGCCTCTTTATGGTGTACGTGTAGAGCGAGCGGTTTATAGTGCTTATACGTGTTCTCGATAAATTCGAGTACGTCATCTTCGACCGAGGTTGCGGCACTCACTAAGAACGCGGCATCGAAGAGGCTCGAGTCGACCGTGTCGTACGTCTCTTTCACTTTCAAGTCACCAAGCATATACGCTTTCTTGCCGACGAGGCTATAGTTGACGTTGTGGTCGGCGAGCGTCTGCACCCACTGTTTGACCTGATTCGCATCCACGTCACCGGCAAGGAGAAGGGCGACGCTCTTCGTATCAGGCTTTTTGATCGTGTTCGCCATCGAGAGGGCAGGGGACGCCTTATCTGATTGGACCTCATTGTTCTCGTCTGGCACGGTTACCCCCAAGTTGTCGGCGACGACTTCAGCGAGATGACGATCGATGCGGTTCAATAAATCGACGGCGTTCTCTTTCACCATGTCGGACTCACATTTTCCGAGCTCAAAACTGCAAGCATCTTGGATATGTTGCTTCTCGACATCGGTCATGCTGTTATAGAAGAGCTTCGCTTGTGAATAGAAATCAAGGAAGCTGTCACTACGTCCCCGAATCTTATGTCCATCGATTTTCTCTTGATAGTGCTCAAACCCACCTTGGTCGGCTGGTACAGGTTCCGGCTGGTTATGGTTGAGCGCATTTTTGTGGTAGCTCGTCTGACCTTTGTGGACGGCCATCTGATGCATCCCGTCCCGCTGATTGTTGTGGAACGGACAAACGGGCTTGTTGATTGGGATCTGGTGGAAGTTTGGTCCGCCGAGACGCGAAAGCTGCGTGTCCGTATACGAGAAGAGACGACCTTGCAAGAGCGGATCGTTCGAGAAGTCGATTCCTGGGACGAGATGACCCGGATGGAAGGCGACTTGTTCGGTTTCTGCAAAGAAGTTGTCGACGTTCCGGTTGAGTGTCATCTTCCCGACGAGTTTCACTGGAATCTCTTCTTCCGGCCACAGTTTGGTCGGGTCTAAAATGTCGAAGTCATACTTGAACTCATCTTCTTCTGGGATCAGCTGCAGGCCGAGCTCCCACTCGGGGTAGTCACCTTTATTGATTGCTTCATAGAGGTCGACGCGGTGGAAGTCAGCGTTTTTCCCGACTGCTTTTTGGGCTTCGTCCCATACTTGTGAATGAACCCCGAGCTTCGGTTTCCAATGAAACTTGACGAAATGTGCCTTTCCTTCCGCATTCACGAGACGGAACGTATGCACCCCGAACCCTTCCATCATGCGTAGACTACGTGGAATCCCGCGGTCGCTCATCGCCCACATGACCATATGGGCCGTTTCATGGTTTTGTCCGACGAAATCCCAGAACGTATCGTGCGCGCTTCCCCCTTGCGGCACCTCCGTATGTGGTTCAGGCTTCACGGCATGGACGAGGTCGGGGAACTTGATGGCATCTTGAATAAAGAATACTGGGATGTTGTTTCCGACTAAATCGTAGTTCCCTTCGTCTGTGTAGAACTTCGTCGCAAAACCACGAACGTCACGGACCGTATCCGCGGATCCGCGTGAGCCTTGAACGGTCGAGAAACGGACAAATACGGGTGTTGTCTTCGAAGGGTCGTTCAAGAAGTCCGCTTTTGTGATTTCGGCGAGCGGTTCATACACCTGGAACTCTCCATGTGCTCCTACGCCGCGCGCATGGACGATTCGCTCTGGAATCCGCTCGTGGTCGAAGTGGGTCATCTTCTCACGGAAATGGAAGTCCTCGATCAATGTCGGACCACGACGTCCTGCTTTCAGCGAGAATTCGTCTTCTGCCATCTTCAGACCTTGGTTCGTCGTCAAGCCAGCTTGTTGTTCGTTATCAATCGTATGTTGTTTTAACTGCTCTTCTTTCTTGTTCCCCATGTGATTGCCTCCCTTAAGTATGACTGACCGTCGTAAGTCACCGTTTGACCTACTGTATCGGTGTTCCCTAACGCCACTAAAAAAATCCCTCTTTTTCAAAAAAGAGAGATTTCACACAAACATTTATAATGCGGCCCACACATGCTGTTTCAATACGATTTGTTGCACCACTTTAGGGTCGAGTTCGTACTCTGTGGAAATGACGCGTGTCACTTTCGCATTCACGTCGGGGTCGTCAGGATTCTGCTTTGTATATTGGTCTTGCCATGATCTCCAAATCTGAATCTCTGAATCGGTCAATTTGCTCGTCCATTCTTTTTCCCGCAGTTGCCAACCGAACGTCATGTCGTTGGTTTGGCCGGGTTCCACCCAGTCCGCAAGCGCATAGTCGCCTTCCGGAGCGAATACGGCTTCACCGAGTGGAGGATCCGTCCCGACATAGGCAGCATCATCATAAAAACGTAATAAGGCGGCCTGGAACTGATCAGACTGTCGGACGTCATCGATGATATCATGACTAATCGATTGTAGTTCATCGGTACTTGGTTCGTTATGCACCACGATATCATACTCATATCGAATGACACCGTCTTCTTCAATGGGTGTACGTTCTTCAATCGTATATATTTCCTCGGAAATAGAAGTGTGTTCAGACTTCAATTGCGTTGTAGGGGACGATTCCTGTGGCCAAAACCAAATGACACAGCCAAGCGGGACAAGGAATACGGCGAGACGACGTAATCGGTATACCCCTTTTGATTTTCTCTTTTTCTTCAATCCAAAAGCACTCCTTCAATTATGTAACACCCCCAATGTGTCGGGGGTTACGTTCGATCTAGACGAACGAGGTCCGCATCGGGATGCGACTGACCACGAACGAGGGCACTCAAAATATGAGAGCCGAGCATACTATACACCGTTCCATTTCCCCCATATCCGAGCAAATAAAACAAGTTCGGTCGATTCGGGTGCTCCCCGATGAACGGGAGTTGGTCCACCGATTCTCCAAACAAGGCGACCCAGGCATAATCGACTTCTAAGTCATACATCGGGAACAGTTCGGCGATTTTTTCTTTCACCCGTTCCGCCCGGTTGTTCATGAGCGCCTCGTCGTGCGGTGTCTCTGCCTTGTCTTCGTCAAGCCCGCCTGCGATAATTCGTCCATCCGGAGTCGTGCGCAAATAGAGATACGGTCGTTTCGTCTCCCAAATGAGCGCTCGACCTTCCCATTCACTAAACTCGGCAATCGGATTCGTTGCGATGGCGTATGACCGATTCAAGTCGATCCGATGGGAATCAAGTAGGGGAGCAGGCCCATAACCTGTCGCAAAGATGACTTTCTTCGTCTTGAATGTCCCATTCGAGGTGAAGACGAGCCATCCGTCACCATCGGCCACGACCTCATCCACCGCCGTTTCTTCAAAAATTGGGACGTTCTGTTTTGATAAATGGCGGATGATTTGACGGCTGAGCGTGAGCGGGTTGACCTCGGCATCGCCTTTTGTGATGAGGGCCGCCGGTTTTTCGAATGGGAAACGTTCGCGTAACGCTTCACGGTCCAACCACTCTACGTCAAAACCGTGTTTAGACAGCATCTCATACTCACGTTTCAATTTGGCAACATCAGTCTCTTCACTCGCAAAACAAAGACTGTCCCGTCGAATATATATATCGGATGCATCGACATCTTTTGCCACCTGTTCGAGTGATTCGACCGCATCGAGACATAATTGATAGAAGCGTACCGCCGCATCTTCGCCGATTTTTTCTACGAGTTCATGTAACATGATGTCATTTGAATATTGAATTAAACCCGTATTGGCCGACGTGCTGCCTGTCCCGACTTTTCGTCCATCAAGCACCGCGAAATCGACCCCATCCTGATGTAGTGTATATGCCGTCAACGTTCCGGACATACCGGCTCCGATGACGAGTACGTCGTAATGCTCTTTTTTGTCAGGTCTCTCTAACACGACGTCATCTGATTCAGTCGTTGGCCAATACAAGTCTCCGTTATACAATTCCATCGGTCTCATCCTCCATGATTCAGTATCTTCCTCTCTATCCCCGCTTCAAGAGAGGTAAAACCAAAAAAACCGCAGACGATGTGTCTGCGGTTCAACATGTTATTTCTTGATGATGATCGATGAAGGAGAAGCGCCTTTCGTATACGTGATACGTTGGACGTTTTTTGCCCCGTGAATCTCGGCAAGGTTCTTCCCGTCAACAATCACTTCTTTCACCGTCGCACCTTTGAAGTCGATGATGGCACCGGCTTCTTTCGGTTTCACTTGAACGACGACGTTTTTCAATGGGTCTCCTGTCAATTCCGTGTATACGCCACGAACGAAGATTCCGTTTTTGAAGTTCGTGCCTTTTCCGATTGTCACGCCGATGTAATCCTCTTGAAGGACGAGGCGTGCCGCTGGATGATTTTCAACGGTATAGCGTGTCAATTCGACTTCAGGTTCTGGTGTGAAATCAATCTGTGCAAGGACCGGATCGTGGTCACTCGCGCGACCTGACATCTCAGTGAAGTCCGAGTTGACGTGAATCATATCAATCTTTGTAGAAGCTGCCAAGCGGTTCGAGACGAGGATGTGATCGAGTACTTGGGAGTTTCCTTGATACACATACGAGTAACGGTCAACAGCAGGGACCTTCTCGACCATGTTCGTCATCAAGTCGCCTTTGAAGATTTGGAGCGCATCCGAGAACTCGAAATCATTGAAGTCTCCGAGTGCGACAACGTTCGCTTCCGGGTTCTTCGTCTTCACGTCTGCCACGAAGTTGTGAACGACTTGTGCGATTTTCTTGCGTTGCACTTCACTTCCGAGTACGACCGGTTGTTGTGAGCCGAAGAAACCAGTGTCGCCACCTTTTGAGTTCCAGTGGTTCGCAATCACGATGACGTTCTCGCCTTGGAAGTCGAATTGAGCCGCTAGCGGTTTACGCGAGCGATCGAACGCTTCGTTTGTCGGGTCGATGCGTCCTGGGTTATACGTCAACTTGCCGTCAGCGTATCCGACAGCTGTCGTCGCATCACCGGCAGGCATTCCTTCTGTCAACGATACGCGTTCCGGATCATATAAGAAACCGACGCGGATATTGGCATCCGGTGCGCCACCATCTTGGTTGTTCTCAGGGTCGATGTTGACGTACTTGTACGTTTTCCCGCCGACAGCAACGATATTGTCGATTAAGCGTTGATAGCTCTGGTCAGCGGCAGAACCTGCCCCTTTGTCCTGTCCGTCGTTGTCTTGTACTTCTGTCACACCGATGATGTCAGGGCTGTTCAATTCGTTGACAAACGCTTTTGCCAATTTGAGTGCCTTCTCATCCGATGTTTCTTTGATGTTATTCGAGAAGTTCTCCAAGTTGTAAGAGGCGATCGTCAATTGATCTTCTTCTGCTTCGATGAACGTCTTCTCACGTTGCGCATCCCCTTTGACAAAGGCCGCTTTCATGTCTTCGAGCGACGCTTGAATCTTGTAGTTTCCGAATGAGTAGCCGACGACACCGACGATTGGTCCGTTGAAACGGTCACCTGTCGCCACATCGAAATCACGCGCTTCCGCGTTCGGCTCGAGACGGAACTGAATACGTTCTGGGTTCGCGTCGTTCTTTTTCAATAAGACGCCGCCATTGTATGTTTCTGTTGGCGTATCTTCGAGAACAGTGACCAAGTCACCATATTCCTGCGGTCCGACCGACTTCAAATTGTTCGTTTGAACGCGCATTCCTTCAAGGCTCTCCCAGAAGTCGATGGCGTCCTTCTCCGGGTTGAAGACGGCGAGGTTATCGCTGTCGATAAACTCGGTCGGGAGGTTTGAAGCATCAATTGTGATCGGTGTCGGAAGGGTCACGCCGCTCGCGACGACTTCGACTTTTCCGTTACGCGTATCGATTTGCGTCATCTTCATATCCGTCTGTTGGCGATCGCTGTATCCTTCAATCGCGTATTCGCTCACTTTTCCGTTCACTTTGACGAGGTCACCGACTTGAATACCCGCAATCGAACGTCCACCGTAAAGGACAATTCCTTCAGACGTACGTGCATCGTCATCAGCCTCAGCATCAGGTGTTTGAATGAAGTAATACGTTGTCCCGCTCGAGACGAACGTCGATGTGACGATTCCTTCTACGCCTTCAACCGTCTGTCCGTTCATCGGAGATGCATGGTTCGCTCCTTGGATGTCATGAATACGGATTTTATCTGTGATTTTATAAGAGAACGTGGAGACGGCGCTAAATGTGTCTCCTGTTTTCACGACCGTTTTCAACGTCGTCGAGTTTTCGATGTGGATTGGGTTCGCATATCGAAGTCCGTTCTCTTTCGGGTCAGAGCCGTCGAGCGTATAGAAGATCTCAGCGTCTGCTGTCGTTGTCGAGAGCGTGACGTCTTGTGCTCCGACGAATGTACCGGCACCTGGTTTTGCGACGGCGGGACGAAGAACAGACGTATCGATGACCGTGTCCGATGGATCGCGCGGGATGATCTGGTACGTATCGTCAAACTGTTGAACGATTCCCGTGATCGATGAATAGTTCACGTCCGTCTGTAAATCGAGGATGCCTCGCTCGTCGCGAACGATGAACTCCTTTGTTCCGTCGGTTGCTGTCAAGTTTTGGCCGCTACCTGTGAGCGTGACGTTTTGAACGGTGACGAGTTCTGATTCAACGTCCTCATTGATTTGTTCCCCTGTGACGACTTGGGCAGTCGGGAGCGTCGCTGCTTGTTTTGAAACAACGACAGCGCTGTTTAATTGAAGAAGTTCACGATATGAACCGACGACGCCTGTGACGACGACCTCGTCCCCAACGTTGACGGCAAGAGACGTCGGACGGATGGAAAGACCACCTGTCGCATCCTGAATCGAAATCGTGTTCGCCAATTTAGCCGTAACGACTCCTTTGACTGTGACCGTTTCATTTTCTGCTTTTGTTCGTGCATCAGCAATTGAAATCGGTGTGATCGGTGCAGGAGGTTCCGTTGTACCGCCGTCTCCGTATTCGACACCTTGGAATGTATGTTTTCCGAGGTTATCGAACGTGTCTTGTGGTGTCGATGTCCATTCCACAGCCGGGTCGAAGGCATCACTGCCATCACTGTCTCCCTTTGTAATCGTGTCTTTACGAATGAGCGATTGGTCAGCAGTCGCAACGGTCGTTCCCCATTTTGTTCCTGGATCGAATCCAAGTTGACCGAAGACATCAAGAACCGTGTCTCCTTTTTTCAAGATGATCGTGTCATCCCCGTTGAAGTTCGTCACGGCGCTCACCGTATTCGATTTTGCTTTCAATGCGTCCGATGCACTACCGTTCACAATGACATATGTAGCCCCTGGTGCGAGTGTGCCCGTCAAATTCAATGTGTTGCCGGCCGTCGTACCTCCGTTTGAATACAGTTCAATTTTGTAAGCAGAAAGGTCGATTGTCGCGTTCGTTCCGTTGAACAACTCGATGGCCTTGTTGTTGCTTGATCCTTCTACGTACTCCGAAATGAAAAGGTCTGATGCGTTTAATGTCTCAGCGTGTACGTTTGCCGCAATCGGTGTCACACTGCTGACGATGAGTCCAGCTGATAAGGCGAGGCCAGTGACTGCCTTAAATGATTGTGTTGGTTTCCCCATGTGTAAGTCTCCCTTAGATGTAATGGTCTAATCCGATTTCCCCAACTCATGTCGTCATAAATAAGTGAATTTATATCCTCCTTTTTCAAAAAAACGACATGATAGCGCTTACATTACTTTTCTTGTGACGAATCCCTTGAAAAATTATTCGTGTATTGTCAAAAATGGCACGTTCATTTCCCAAGTTTTTTACTACATGTTAAACATAACCAAGCAGACGTCAGAACTCAATCCACTAAATACGAAGTTATGATTACATTTTGATTACAAGGTGAATGTGGTCGGAAGAACTTGACGGTTGTCTCGATAACTTTTACACTCTTCTAATACGAATTAATTGTATCGGTTAAGTGTGAATTAAAAGGAGGCACTAATGAAAGCAGTCAACTACCCAGTCATTCCTGGAGCAGGTGCGTTTTATTATGAAGGAAACGAAATTGGTATTTTGCTTTGCCACGGCTTTAACGGAACACCTCAGAGTGTACAAGACGTCGGAATTGAGCTGATGAAGCAAGGGTTTACGGTCTATGCTCCTCGCTTAAAGGGACACGGAACAGACCCAGAAGACTTTCGATGCTCAACGCATCGATGTTGGTATAAAAGTGTGATTGAAGGAATTGAGCGATTGCGTGAATCTTGTCAGACAATCATTGTCGTCGGTCAGTCCATGGGTGGAACGTTGGCACTCAAGACAGCACTTGAAGGGAAGGCGGATGCGGTTGTGACGATCAACGCTGCGTTATCGGTGCCTGGGTATGCGTGTCATGCGGCGGATACCGACTGTCGATTTATCGATGAAGACGCGCCTGACATCTTGGCAGAAGATGTATATGAGATTGTCTATGACCGTGTGCCGACTAGGGCGATTCGGGAATTGCTTTCACTGATTGACGAGGTGCGACCGCACGTCGGAGCGGTTGATGTGCCGACGTATGTCATCCATTCTGCTGTCGACAACGTGGTTCCACCTTCCGACTCCATCTGGCTGTTTGATCAGTTACAAGGAACAAAAGAATACGCGGTGCTTCCGAACTCGTATCACGTCGCGACAATGGACCATGATTGGAAACATTTGTCGAAGCTGATCACGACCTTCTGTGAACAGGTTGGGGCGCGCCATCGAAGTGCAGTGTAAAAACTGCATTTTTTTGTGGACTGATTCTTTGCAAACGCTTGCACTAGTGCTATGGTAGATGTGAATCATACCTTATTGTAGGAGGCACGGTGCCGTATGGAGACGTTGTTCAGCCAAACGAAACAAACAGAAATCAGTCGTGTATGGTGGAAAGAGGCCATCGCCTATCAAATTTATCCACGGAGTTTTAACGATTCGAATGGGGATGGAATCGGTGACCTTCGCGGAATCATTGAAAAGCTCGATTACTTAGAAGACCTTGGAATTGATGTCATTTGGATTTGTCCGATGTACAAATCACCGAACGATGATAACGGATATGATATTAGTGACTATCAAGACATTATGGATGAGTTCGGAACGATGGAAGATTTCGATGCCTTGCTAGAGGCCGTGCATGCACGGGGGATGAAGCTATTGCTCGACCTCGTCGTCAACCATACGTCGGACGAACATCCATGGTTCCTTGAATCGAAAAGCTCGAAAGACAATCCAAAACGGGATTGGTACATTTGGCGAGACGGGAAAGATGGGATGCCGCCGAGCAACTGGGCGAGTATCTTTGGCGGGTCCGCTTGGGAATATGACGAACCGACCGACCAATATTACCTGCACGTCTTCTCGAAAAAGCAACCCGATTTGAATTGGGAGAATCATGACGTTCGAACGGCTGTCTATGACATGATCAACTGGTGGCTCGACAAAGGGGTCGACGGATTCCGTGTCGATGCAATCAGTCATATTAAAAAGATGCCGACGGAGACGATGCTCCCTTCTCCGGATGGAAAGCCGATCGTTACGGCCTTTTCGATGTATTCGAACATTGATGGAATTCATGAATATCTGCAAGAGATGAAGCGAGAAACGTTCTCTAAATACGACATTATGACCGTTGGGGAGACGAACGGCATTGAACCGGAAGAAGCCGACCAATGGATGGGACCTGAGAATGGTGCGATGAACATGGCCTTTCATTTTGATCATGTCGATATCATGCGACGGTCACGTCTTGCACCGCTCGATGTCGTTGAGTTGAAGCGAATCTTCGATAAGTGGCAACAAGGATTACGTGAGACAGGATGGAATGCCTTATACATTGAAAACCATGACATGGTGCGAGCTGTCTCGCTCGTCGGGGATGAGCATCATTATTGGCGTGAAAGTGCCACGGCGCTTGGGATGATGTACTTCTTCATGCACGGGACGCCATTTATTTACCAAGGACAAGAGATCGGGATGAAGAATGTGCCGCTCCCGTCCATTCATGACTATGATGATGTCGCGACAAAAAACGAGTACTTCGAACGGATTGCGAACGGGATGAGTGAAATCGACTCGATGCAACAAGTGTGGGGGACATCTCGTGATAACGTCCGGACACCGATCCAGTGGGATGCCTCACCATATGCCGGTTTCTCGACGACGACCCCATGGATGCCGATTCATGAAGAGTATGAGACGCTCAACGTCGAGGCGCAACAGAACGATCAACACTCCATCCTGTCGTTCTATAAGGAGATGATTCGTCTTCGCCGGGCCGAGGAGACGTTCACGTATGGTCGTTATCGCGACGTCTTGCCCGAGCATAAGCAAGCCTTCGTCTATGAACGTACGTTTGAGAATAATCGTTTCTTCGTGGTCGTCAACTTGACCGCCAATCCGGCAGAAGTGACCATTCCGGAAATTGCAGGTGCGACGCTTGTCATGACGAATGAGATTGACCCGGAAATGATAGATACGGAAACGTTCATGCTTCGACCATTCGCAGCACGGTTATATCGTTTATGATAGAGAGGTACCTTCTGAGGAGGGTACCTCTTTTGAATGAGAGGTGGGGGTGTGGATGCACACGATTGAATTTTCGAATGGAAACGATACGGTACAGATCGTGATTGTGAGTGCCAATCGCAAACATGTGACGTTAAAGATTGGGGAAAGCCGTATCGTGACATCCGTGACAGCATATCTCCGTTTCGGGGAAGCATTCGCGGAGGCTTTTCATGCTCTTCAAGGAACAGCGACACTTTGCGATGTGGACGAAAACGAGATCATCGACATCTTCTTTTCACGTCGAGGAGTACGTATTGAGTTTCGCGAGCCCCTTTCGATGCAGACATTGCAGACCGATCAAAGTTACATGACGGACCCAATACGACAAATCGGCATTTGGAATAGGCTGTGACAAATGAGGGAAAAGAGCATATGATAGAGATTGACTAAATGGAAAGGGGTGTCGGGTATGGATGGAACGAAACGTGCTGACATTCGCCCAGGACTCCACGTCCAAATCGTTTTGAAACAAGATCAACGAAGCGGGAAGCTGACGAAAGGCGTCGTTCAAGATATATTGACGAACTCGCCACGTCATCCGCACGGAATCAAAGTGCGTTTGAGCGATGGACAGGTCGGTCGTGTGAAAGTGATCGAAGCTGGAGGTGAGTAAGATGAGCGAGAAAAAACTATCTTTTCAAGAGGCGATGAAACAAAAGCTGGCAGAGAAGAAGCAAAATCAAACGAAGGTTCCGACGGGTTTACATGGTACAAAACAGAAACCGTTGACGAGCCAATTGACGAAAAAACCGAATAACCAGAAGAAACGTACTGGTATTTAAGCGCACAGCTACTCGAAAAGAGTGGCTGTTTTTTTGAATGTTCGTTTCATTATTATGAAATATAATCATGATTTAATATTTCTAAACATTTTTATGTAAGCGCTTTAAATGTTTATAAATAAGGAATCTAGCTTGTCTAATGTGAAATAAGAGTGAAATTACCTACAAAAAAATTATTGCTAATTGTCAGAATCTTTGTATAATTCAGAACTAAGACATCATAAAAAATCTCAACTTCAGATTTACACAACAGGGAGGAACTTATTCATGGAAGCGATTCAAGGTTTGCTACAGGGAAGCGTCGACTTTTTGAACAACATCTTATGGTCGTACGTATTGATCGCCGTGCTCGTTGGAGCTGGGATCTACTTCACGATCAGAACACGATTTATGCAATTCCGTTACTTAAAAGAAATGTTCCGGACGATCACAGATAAATCGGACGTGACGCCAGCGAAAGATGGTAAGAGTATTTCTTCAATGAAATCATTCTTTATCGGTGCCGCGACTCGTATCGGTACAGGTAACCTTGCCGGGGTCACGGTAGCGGTCACGCTAGGTGGACCGGGAGCGGTCTTCTGGATGTGGATCGTCGCCCTTCTCGGTGGTGCGACAGCCATGATCGAAAGCACGCTCGCTCAAGTATACAAAGTGAAAGACGATGTCGCGTACCGCGGTGGTCCGGCTTACTACATCGAAAAAGGTTTAAACAACCGTGCACTTGGAATCGTATTCGCGGTTCTCATTGCTGTCACATTCGGACTCATCTTCAACTCTGTTCAATCGAACACAATCGCTGCAGCATTCGATAATGCATTCGGAATCGATGCAGCAATCGGTGGAGCAATCTTGGTCGTTCTTACTGGTCTTGTCATCTTTGGTGGTGTGCAACGTGTCGCGAACTTCTCGGCAATCGTCGTACCGGTCATGGCTGTTCTCTACCTTGCCATCGCACTCTACGTTGTCGTTGTGAACTTCGCTGAACTTCCAGGCGTCTTCGCTATGATTTTCCAAAGCGCATTTGGTTTGAACGAAGCAGTCGGTGGTTCAATCGGTGCTGCGATTTCGATGGGTGTCCGTCGTGGACTCTTCTCGAACGAAGCAGGTATGGGTTCTGCACCAAACGCAGCAGCAGCAGCTGAAGTATCGCACCCTGCGAAACAAGGTTTCCTTCAATCACTCGGTGTATTCTTGGATACGTTGATCGTATGTACAGCAACTGCAGCAATCATCCTTCTCTCGGACAGCTACGCTGCTGGGAATGGTGAAGGGATTGTCCTTCTTCAAAACGCATTGACTGAACAAATCGGGGCACTTGCTCCAGCCTTCATCGCTGTCAGCGTCTTCTTGTTCGCCTTCAGCTCGATTGCAGGAAGCTACTACTACGGTGAAACGAACATCGAATTCATTAAGAAGAGTAAAGGTGCAGTTCTCGGATTCCGTCTTGCGACAATGGCATTCGTCTTCATCGGAGCGGTTGCAAGCCTCGGATTCGTTTGGAGTCTCGCTGACCTCTTCATGGCAGGGATGACATTGATCAACATCGCGGCCATCACATTGCTCGGTGGCGTTGCCTTCAAAGTTCTTAAAGACTACGAGGAGCAACGTGCTCAAGGTCTCAACCCACGCTTCTCGGCTCGTAAACTCGGTATCGAGAACACAGAGTGCTGGGACGTGGAAGAAGACGAAGTGGCACAAGGTACTGTTCAAGCAGCCGCTGCCGACTCTTCAAAATCTTAATTTTTGAAACGAAACAAACAGGGACCCTGCTAATCGGGGTCCCTGTCTTTTTATGCGTGATGACGCATCGGTTTGACGGCTTGATCCGTCTCTGATTTGTTCAAATATAAGTAACTTCCGGCGACGAATAAGGCACCACCGACAATATTTCCGAGTGTGGCGAAGAACAAATTATAAAGGGCACCGCTGAAGGTGATGAGGTCCGACGGTACATAGTGGAGCGCAAGGGCGAAGACGCCCATGTTCGCAATCGAGTGCTCGAATCCGGCGGCAAAGAATACAACGACTGGGATCATCGTCAGCATGATCTTTGCGACGTCGTTGTTTGATTTTAATGGCATGAAGATGGCCAAACAAACGAGCACGTTACATAGGATTCCTTTTAAGAATATGGCGAGGGCATCCCCACCGATTTTTTTTGCGGCGACGACGGCAAGCAAGTGGTCACTCGTCACTTCACCCATACTGTGAGCACCGATGACGAGCAGGGACAGAATGACGGCACCAATCAGGTTACCGACCCAACTGAGTCCCCATATTTTGACGAGGTCGAGCCAAGCGACACGTCCTCGTTTTGCACCGGTGTAGAGATACATCGTGTTACTCGTGAATAATTCTCCTCCCATCCAAACGATGAAGACGAGCGCGACTGAGAAACTGGCACCGGCGATGAGCATCGTACCAGGTGTGTCGATGAACATATTTCCGACAGTAAATGAAAAGACAACGCCAATCCCAATCAAAAAACCGGCGATGATGGATCGCAACATATATTGGGGAAATGAATGCTGAAGCAGTGACGATTTTTTAAACGCGGCTTCTTCCATATAATCGATGACTGGTTTTTCCATGAAAAAGACCTCCTTAGACCCTTTCAGTCTAGGAGGTTGACGTCGAGTTTGCAATTGTTTTCACAAACTTTTGAAAAGTTCTTATGAAACCGTTCACATTGTCGCCACGAGTTCGACTTTGATGCGGTCCGGGTCCTCAAAAAATAGTGCTGTATAGTTCGAGCCACCTGCGTGAGGAAAGCGGTCCGCATACAGTTCGTGAAAACCACGAGCCGTGAGCTGTCGTCGGATTTCTTCTAGTTGTGCGAGCGAGGATGCATGAAACGCCAAGTGGTTCAAGCCGGTTTTCTTCCGGTGATAGGGTGGCGTAAGATGATCCTCTTCCGTTTGAACGAACACAAGATATGTATCTCCGTAACGATAACTCCGTCCTTCCGGCCAAGATTGGTAGATTGTGTATCCAAGTTGTTCACAGAGAAGCCATTCCCAGGCACCTACACTCTTATGTAGATTCGAAACATAAAGCTCAACATGGTGAAGCATGAGAATCATCCTTTCGATGGACGTTTGAAAACGGTCCGTTCGGTATAATTGAACTATACAACGTATGGGGGAGGAAGCATATGGATCGGACAGGGCTCGTCTCGAATATTTTAATCGCTGGAAAGACCGGCGTTGGAAAGAGTGCGTTCATCAACTATATTTACGGACATGACGTCGCCGAATCGCGTGCCGGAAGTCCGGTCACGGCAGAAGGGCTTCACGAATACGAGTATTACGATTTAGAACGAGGTATTTTATTTCGTTTCTTTGATACATGGGGACTTGAAGCGGACCGGTCAGAGGAATGGCACCGCGCGATTCTATCCATCGTTCATGAGCGTGAAGGGGCGCTCGATATCGCAGAATGGTTTCACACCATCTACTATTTACTATCCGTACAGTCGGGACGTGTCGAGGCATATGAGCTCGAGGCGATTTTAAAGCCGTTATATGAACGTGGGAGCAACGTCACGCTCATACTGACCAACTTTAACGAAGACGACCCGATGAGTGTACAAAAAGCGGAGGCGATGGAACAGGTATTGTTACGTGAGCTTCCCATCGAAGAAGAGAATATCATTCGAGTCAATAGCGTCGAAAAGAAGTTACTGACGGGTAAGCGCGTCCCGGTGAGTGGATATGAGACTGTCTGGAGGCGGAATCGGACAAATTTATGGAGAGACATTGAACGCAAGCTTCCTATAAATCTGACCAACCATTTATTAGAGGAATTGGAGGAATGGCGAGTTCGTAGTGTCGCTTCAGCGGAAACCATTCGTATGCTGACTCCCCAAGTGATGATTAGCTGGAAAGCCCGAAAGATTGAAAAAGATTTAGAAAAAACACTCGAACAGGCTGCCGTGACGACGGAAGAGGCGATGGCAGAAGGGGTACGCCACTATATTCAACTCATGCAACGTTATCCTTTAGTCGGTGAGCAGGCAGACCGATTGTTTAAATCAAGACGTGTCGAACTTGGGTTTGACTATTCATTTGGAAAAACCATTCGGAAGATGGTACTTGGAATGATTCCTGGGGTACATTTCATCTACTGGGTATTCAAGCGTCGGACGGCAGAGCGAGGAATTAAAAAAGCGATTGAACAGCAATACGCATCCGTAAGACAAACGATTGAAGAAGAGATTCGACGTGGTTTTGAGCGCGAGATGCGTCAACTTGGTCGCACGCTCAACTCATAAGGGGGAGACTTGAATGGAATCGACGAAACGATTTAATTTTAAGGATTATGATGTAAAGGCGGAGCTTGAGCGACTACGTGGCAATGTCAAAAAGCCAAATATCTTGATTGCAGGGGCGACAGGAGCAGGGAAGAGCTCTGTCGTGAACTATGTGTTTGGACGTGATTTGACGAAAGTGGCAGCCGGGGAACCCGTCACACGAGGTATTCATCAATATAAGAGTGATGATATTGCAGTCACTTTATTCGATAGTGAAGGCTATGAAATCGGAAGTGCTAGGCAACAACATTACGAAGAAGAAGTCATCGGATTCGTGGAAAGTGCATCCCGGCAAGAGGCATCGGAACGAATCCATCTCGTTTGGTATACCATCAATGCTGCAACCAAACGTGTCACGCCACTAGACAAGACCCTGATTCGCCGCCTGCGTGAATCAACCGCAGTCGCTGTCTTATTCACACAAATTGACCAGGTTGATTTAGATGAACTGACGGCACTACGAAATGAACTGAATGGACTCGTTCCCGAAGAGGCCATATTCCAAGTCAGCATTTCTTCGGAAATATTGAACGATGAAGCATTGCGACAATACGTGGATTGGGAACGATTGATCGTATGGTCGGTTGAACAACTAGATGCTTCTTTGCAGGAAGGGCTTTTGATGGAGATTCACGCCGAGAGTGAAGCGATGCTCAAGTTAAAGCGTAAGAAGGCGAATCGAATTATTTCAGGCTATGTGGCCAGCGCGGGGACGGCCGCTGCAGTGCCCCTCCCCTTTGCAGATGCCGTTGCATTGACGCCGATTCAGGTGACGATGAGCGTCCATCTGTTTCGCTATTGGGGTGTCAAAGCGAGTGACGATTTACTGAAGACACTCATTGGAAGCACGATTATTCCACAAATCGGTCGTACCTTGTCGAAGACGTTACTGTTAAATGTCATGAAATTTTTCCCGGGAGCTAACGCGGCAGCCGGTGTCATCAACGCGACCGTCGCATCAGGAATCACGTGGGCAATCGGGCTCGCCATTAACGAAATCGCTTATCGGAACGCGCTAGACTCTTCGAAAACGATTGAACAATTGTTAAATCAAGAGTTCGGGTCATTGTTTGAACAGTTTTTGAAGCAGACTCCGAAGTCGGATCGACCCTCTTAACGTCTCCTGTTTGGTAGACTACAGGTAAGTGTAGAGAGGGGGAGAAAGATGAAAAAACGAATCTATATTACGCGTCGCTTGCCGGAAGAGGCAGTCGAACCGCTTCGTGATCGATACGATGTGCATATGTGGGAGCATGAGGGGGAAAGTGTGCCACGGGAGGTGCTACTAGAGGAAGCGTCATCTGCGCATGCGCTTTGGACGATGCTCAGTGATACGATTGACCGTGACGTGTTTGAGCGTGCCACGCATTTAGAGGTCGTCTCGAACTTGGCGGTCGGATATAACAATATCGATTTGAACGCAGCGAAAGAGCATGGTGTCATCGTCACGAACACACCGGATGTCTTGACGGAAACGACCGCAGATTTGACGTTTGGGCTCATGATGATGACGGCACGACGTCTCGGAGAGGCGGAACGTGATTTGCGCGCTGGTGAGTGGAAATCTTGGCTGCCGATGGGTTACGTTGGGATGGATCTCTATCAAGCAAAATTGGGTATCATCGGGATGGGTCGAATTGGTGAAGCGGTCGCACGTCGGGCACGCGGATTTGACATGGAAGTTCTATACCATAACCGGACACGACGCCATGAGTCCGAGTCGATGTACGGATTCACTTATGCAGAACTCGATGAACTATTGGCGCAATCTGATTTCGTCGTCGTTCTCGCACCGCTCACAGATGAAACGCGTGGTATGCTCGGAGCCGAAGAGTTTGCCAAAATGAAAGAAACCTCGATTTTCATCAATGTCGCTCGTGGAGAGATCATTGACGAACAAGCCTTGTATGAAGCGCTCGAGGCGAAAAAGATTTGGGGAGCGGGACTCGACGTGTTCACGAAAGAACCGGTCAACCTTGATCATCCGCTGTTGACGCTTCCGAATGTGACGACGTTGCCTCATATCGGAAGTGCCTCGATTCGAACACGTTTGGCGATGATGGCATTGAACCGAGATGCTATCACGAATGTGCTCGAAGGGAAAGAACCGAAGAATCGATTGACGTAACAAGAGCCTGACGCATGGCGTCAGGCTCTTCTTCATTAGAAGCGTCGGATATTGTCTGGGTCTTCGACATCGTTACGATACGCGCGATCGTCGAGTCCCCGTAGTTTTTCCTCACGGTCTGCTCTCTTCGTTTCTTCATCTAGCTTGTCTTGTTCCGGATCCACAGGGTGACTCGGGTCGACGGTCTGGGCCTCATGGTAAGGTTTTGAGTCGATTTCTAACCCGTCATCTGTGTGACTACCGAGATGGGTGGACGATGCGTCTTGATACGGTTTCGCATCAACCGTCACACCTTCATGATGACGACGTTCGAAATCTTCGTCCACGTAAACGAGAATTTTCCCGGCTTCCACATCGTCATAGTGGCGCTTCACTTCATCATCGCTAAGTCCCATGTTACGTAGACCGGCATGAACGTCCTCATGACCACTCAGGAAAGCACGGACCTTATCGAACCAACTCGCATGGTGGGTCGCTTCCGTATGGACATCGGTATCACGTCTTAAAATAGAGACGTTGTCTTCATGTTTCGTGACGACATAAATATGTGAATCCTCATAGCCTTTGGCGCGCAATTCTTCAATCTTGCCGATTGCTGCATCCTGTGTCTCATGCATACTGATGAATCGTTTCTCATTCATAGTCGTTCCTCCTTATAATCGTCGGTGGTCTTCTAAGCCAGAATGACCGCGTACAATCGGGTCATCTTTCGTACCTCGTGGATTCTCGTCATGGTCGTTGAACGGTTTTGCATCAAAGGCGATCCCGTCCGCTTTTTCCCCTTTATCATGGTCGAGCTCACTGTCTTTTTTATACATGTTCGGGTAGCGGTCGTATGAGTGTCGATCGATGTAGAGTAAAATTTGCCCTTCATCAATGGCGTTATAATATTGCTCTGCCTCTGCATCGTTCAGTCCCATATTACGAAGTTCGTCTCGTATCCGGTCACTCCCATGTAGAAAGGCTTTGACACGGTCGAGTAAATTGACGTCGCGGATACCGGATTCGGCATTCACATCTGTATGGTCACGTAATGCAGAAATTTCCCCGTCCCGCTTGGCGACGACATGCATATTTTTTTCGGCTTCCCCTGCAGCCTTCAATTCTTCGACTTTGTGCATGACTTCCGGTTCGGTCTGAAACAGGCCAATCATTTTTCGATCTGACATCGAATTCCCCCTTTAGAATTTCCAATCTAAAACAAGCGTCACAATAGGAGTAATTTCCGTTCTTACCATAATCGAAACAAAAAACGCCATCTCCGCTGAGGAGTGGCGCGATTAATAATAAAGCATCAGTGTATCGTCTCCGAGTGAACACCGTGTGCTCTTCCAGACATATTCGAGTAGCGTCCAAATCGCCATAAAACCACTGATTGTCAGTAAAATGAGCGCGTAAAGTGGCGTCAATTGAATAACGAATGACCAACCAAGTGTCATCAAGAGTGGCTGAATCCAAAAGATGGACGAGATGTAGACGACGACGATGAGTAAGGCGAACACGATTCGTCGTCCGAGCGTCTGAATGTGGTGGCGAAAGCGAGTCAATAAACCGAAGATGGCGCCTGTTACGAGGACGGGCAACAGGAAGGCTAAATAGTCGACCGGATATGTCGACATCGGAGCACTGAATAGACGTCCACTAAAGATATCATCGATGACGAGTAGTAAGTTGGCATAAGCGAACGCTAAAATCATTCCGAGCAACCAGCCGAAACGGTTCCAAATCCTGCGCGATGACTTGAGCGCTTGAATTTTTGTGTAGGCGAGGAAGGCGAGGTCACGTACCTCGATTTCTTTTAACGACAACTTCGCTTCATCCAATTGATTGACAGCCCAATCAAAGTCTCGGTTGGCTTGCACCTTTTCATGTGGTTTTAATTCATCCGAGGCATCAATCAACACGTGATAGCGTCGACGATATTCTTCATTTGTCTCCGGTTGCTCAATGAGAAAACGGGCGTATTCTTGAGGGTCTTGATTTAAAAGACTATCTAAAGACTGACCGCTTTTCTCTGCGTGTCGGATGTATCCAGCGAGTGCCAGTAGATGGCGGTCTGCCTCTGCCTCATTTCCAAGGAGTTCAATCAAACGCTGACGTACGGCATTAAAAAACTGTTGAACGTTCGGGTCGTGAATCATATTCGGTTCCAGGGAGATTCCTCTCCTTTCTTGGTTTGTCATAATCAAGCAGGGGGTTCGTCATTATGGGAAAGTTTTAGTGACTCAAAGTCACCTTGCTCGATGCTTCGAATCAAAATCTCGCTCCCTCCCATGTTTGTCGAGAGCGGGATGGAATACACGTCACAAAGCCGCATCAATGCGCTCACATCCGGTTCATGAGGTTGGGCAGTCAATGGGTCGCGGAAGAAAATAATCATATCCATTTCACCGCGAGCGACGGCCGCTCCAATCTCTTGATCTCCACCGAGTGGTCCTGAGCGAAAGCAATGAACAGGCAACCCGGTTGCTTCTGAAATTCGTTTTCCCGTCGTGCCCGTTGCGAATAGCTGATGCTTTTCTAGAATATGCGTATACGTTTTAATTAGCACAATCAAATCATCTTTCTTTTTGTCATGAGCCACTAAAGCGATATTCATAGCGATTCCTCCTATTTTGACTTCTCTTGTTATTCGTATCATATCTCGCGTCGTTTGACACGATTTCTCTCTTAACTTACGTACCCAATTCCAGCGAATCGTAATAATGATTCAGAAAGAGTTATTTTCAATCATGTTTGATGGTTTTGAAATATAGGTATGTAATGAATAACACTGTAAGTTGAATTCATAATTTAATTCGGTAAAGGGGGAAAGTTGGATGAACAATACGACATATAACTTCAATTCGTTCATGTCATGGCTACCAGATCTTTTGTTGGCAATTGTCATTCTCGTAGTCGGTTATATTTTGGCAAAAGTATTGGAAAACGTGACGCGAAAAGCATTGAAGAAGGCACGACTCGATGAGCGGGCCGGTATCAAAAAGGATGGGGAAAAAGGAGAAAAATGGACGCCCGAACGCATTATTGGAAAAGTGGTGTTCTTCGGGGTGTTACTCCTCGCATTCCTAATCATCTTTGAATTTATGAACGTTCCTGCAATCACAGAGCCGTTCAGTCAGATTTATGAAGGATTCTCCGGATTGATTATCGGTGTGATCAAAGCAGGCTTGATTTTACTCGTTGCTTGGGTCATCGCTACCCTTTTGAAAAAAGGGATTCAAATGGCGGGACATCGCTTAAATTTAAGCAAATTGATGGAGAAGACAGGTCAAGAATCGACAAGTGTCAACCAAACGAAATGGGTTGATACGGTCGCGAACATCGTCTTCTATCTCGTTCTCTTATTGGCGTTACCTGCTGTACTTGATGCACTCGGGCTTCGTGGGGTCAGTGGACCATTCGAAGACTTGTTGAACAGCTTCCTCGGATTCATTCCGAAACTTGTCGCAGCAGCTCTTATTTTTGCAATCGGTTATGTCGTCGCGAAGATTGTCCGCGACATTTTGACGAAGTTCCTCGAAGCAGCAGGGCTAGATCGCTTGGCAGAGCGATTCCATCTGTCTGATTATGTGAAGGGATCAAGTCTTGCGAAGGCGATCGGTACAATCGTCTTCATCTTCATCATGATTCCGGTCACGATTTCAGCTCTTGAGGCGCTCGATATTCGAGGCATCTCGGAACCGGCCATTGCGATGCTCAATGATGTACTGGTCATGATTCCAGACATTCTCGTTGCAATCGTACTCGTCCTCGTAGGGGTGTTCGTCGCAAGATGGTTGAAAGGTGTCGTCGTATCGCTCCTTGAGAACCTAGGTGTCAATTCGTTGGCTCAAAAAATGGGCTTCGGGGAACGTGCGTCTTCGATGTCAATCGCCCAAGTGGTCGGTGTCATTGTACAAGTCATCGTGATCTTGCTCTTCGTATCCGAAGCACTTCAGGTCGCGAATCTCGAATTTATGGCGTCCCTGGCGACAGCCATCTTTGCTTACTTGCCAATGGTCATTGCGGCACTCATCATCTTGGCAGTTGGCTTCTGGTTAGCCAACATGGCCGAACGCTTGGTTGGTAGTGTCCTTGTCGATGGAGCAGGACAACCTAGTGCGCTTCGCTACGTAGCGAAATATGCGATTCTCGGACTCGTCTTCTTCATGGCTATCAGTCAGCTCGGCATCGCACCGATGATTGTCAATACAGCATTCCTTCTTATTCTTGGAGCCGTCGCCCTCGCCTTCGGTCTTGCCTTTGGTCTTGGTGGTCGTGAGACGGCAGCGCGCTACTTGAAAAAGGCAGAGCAACGCATTGACGACACAGAAGTGTCAAAAGAAGGGCTCGAGCAGGAAAAAGAACAGATGAGCCGCGAAGCGGAAGCTGCGAAACAACAAGCGAAACAAGGTATGGAACAATCGAAACAAGAAGCGGAACAATCGAAGCATGAGATGAAGCGAGATGTTCAAAATCCGACGGTTGATCATGTGGAGGGACCAGAACCGAATCCATTCCACGAGAACATCACTCCGGATCAGGACAATCGATCACTTGATGATAACGATGGTCCGTTACGCCCATAAGTGATTCTTAAACGGATCTCCCACAAGGAGATCCGTTTTTTTATGTTCAACTCGGACGTCAGTTTGGTCGATAGTAAAAGAAAAGAGTGTAGGGGTGAGGGAAGTGTTTGAACGTTTTCAACGGACGCTCGTGATTAACTATATCATCGGCTCAGGATTAGCCGTCTTTGGAGTGGGTGGTGTCTTTATTTTTCAGACGCTTGACCTTTCCATTCGAGAGATTTTACTACTGTTAGGCATCATGTTGGGGTCGGGAATGATTATGATTTCTTCAGAACTGCTCTTATACCATCGCCATATTCGACCGATACGACAGCTTTTTATGACTGAGTCCCCATCGATTGACGAATTGACGTCGGCATTCGAACAAGCGAGTCGATTTCCTATTTTGACGATGCAACGGATTTTAGGTCCACATTTGTTTGGATTATCCATCCCGTCAATTGGTTTGACGACCGTCTGTATTTATAATGGCTGGATTGATTTACCGTATCGTTTGATTGGTCTCGCTGCCATTGGCGCCGTCATGATTGCGGTGTTACATGCCTTGATTGAGTACTTTTTGACAGTACGTTCGGTTGAGCCGTTACTTATATACATGAAAGAAAGGCACTTCGAACTGTATCATCAGCCTATCCATGCAACATATCGGTCATTCAGTGTCCGAACTAAATTATTGATCAGCATGCTCATTACGGGTGTCTTTCCCATCATGTTGTTCATGTTAGCATCAAGTGTGCAATTGTCGACTTCGAATCGGACGGATACGTATTGGAATTGGGCGTTCGTGATTCTTGTCATTATCGTCGGGATTGCGGTGCTATGCAGTTTCTTGCTCTATGACAATATCAAACGTCCGATTGGTCTCTTGACGTCAGGAATCGAACAGATGGAATCAGGACAACTCCAAAAAATCGAAAATCCCTATTTAGATGAGTTCGCTCAATTGATCGGGGGCTTCAACCAAATGGTCGAGACGGTGAACGCTCGGGAACAAGAGAATGCGCAACTTTTAGACAGCCTTTTCATTTTATTTGCGGCAACCCTCGATGCACGTGACCCATACACGGCCGGTCATTCAGAACGTGTGGCGATGTACTCGGTTGAACTAGCACGTGCTATTGGCTTACCTCATGCACAAGTTGATTTACTCAACAAATCGGCACTTCTTCACGATATCGGAAAAATTGGGATACGAGATGATGTGTTGTTGAAGGAAGGGAAGTTGACAGACGAAGAGTTTGCGAAAATTCAGGAACATCCGACGATTGGCATTCATATATTGAGTCAAATTCATTTACCGGCATCCCTTCAACCGATTTTAGCAGGGGTTCGGTCGCATCATGAACGAATCGACGGCAAAGGGTATCCTGACCGCTTAAGTGAGGTCGACATTCCGTTGTTCGGAAGGATCATGGCCATTGCCGATGCGTATGATGCGATGACATCAGATCGACCTTATCGCGCAGGAATGCCTGTGGAGAAGGCGCTCTCCATATTGGAAAGTGGTCGTGGGACACAATGGGACGCGGAGTTTGTAGACGTATTCATCCGACTTCGCCGTCAGGACATATCGGCATAAAAAAGGAGCGGCACCTTGTGTGCCGCTCCTTTATCATATCGTTTGAAAGATATATACCCCAAAGACAGCACCCATGACGACAACGACGAGATTGACCCGGAGGAGTGCCAAACTGGCGGCAACCATCCCGCCGAACAAGGCAGAGGAGAAGGTAGGTGTAGACGATAAGACTCCTGGAAAAATCAAGCTGGCTAACACGGCGTAAGGAACAAAAGCGAGAAATCGTTTCACGTACGGCGGCAACACTAAGGATTTTAACCAAAGTAGTGGAACGAGTCGCGGAAGATATGTGACGAGGGCAAGACCTAAAACGAGTAGAAATAGCGACATCATGTAGCTTCTTCCTCCTTAAATACCAAAGCACCGATTCCTGCCGCTAAAACAGTTGCGATGATGATTCGGATTCCGTCTGATATCGGGAAAAACGGTGTAATCCACCACTGGAGCATCGCTTGAATGCTAACGGCTAAACTCGCTACGACAAAGACGGGACGGGTCGTTAATGATGGGACGAGTAACCCGATGAACATCGCATACAATGCAATTCCCATACTCGCCTGTAACGAACTCGGAAGACCGAAGGCGAGAAAGACCCCGATCCATGTCCCGACATTCCATGCGAGAAAGGCAACCGTGTTCAACCCGAGTACGAACATACCGGAGCTAGCTTCCTTCCGAGTCGAGGCGATACTAAACGTCTCATCCGTCACACCGAACGCGATAGCAGCCAATAGTTTTCGAGACGTACTCTCAATTCGTTGGGACAGGGAGGCGGACATCAAAAAATGACGAGAGTTTAGAATGAACGTGGTCAAGATAATCTCCCAATACATCGAACCAGTCATCAACAATTGTACGGTAATGAATTGACTCGCACCGGCAAAGATTAAAAAGGACATCGATAAGGTGATGACGTTTGGTAGATGAAACGATTGTGCCAAAAGACCGAACGCGATGGCAATCGGGATATATCCGATGGCGACGGGAATCCCTGCGCGTAATCCTGCCCGAAAAGTGGGGCGCGGGGAACTAGAAGGTGTAGATTGTATAGAAGTTACCATAACAGCCCTCCTCGATGATCAAGATGATTTCTATGTCATTCGGGATGAAAGATTGGTTTCCTGCTCAAACGACAAAAAAGAGGGTATACATGTATCGTTAAGGAGGTTGATGACATGAGTCGTGCGGAAGAATTTTTGGCGTCCTATCATCGAATCGAGGATTACTTGAGTCGAGAGATGGGAGATGGCCAGCATTTCAGTTTTAGCAACATGGTGAATCGTCTCGCAAAACAAAATCCAATCATCGATCGCTATAAAGAAGATTTACATCAAATGAGTCAACTTCGAAATGCTATTGTTCATGAGCGGCGTGAACCCGATTTCATTATCGCGGAACCCCACGAGTCGCTCGTTGAATTGATTTTAGAGGTGGAGCGTGAACTGCTTCATCCACGTCTCGTCATCCCTACGTTTGCGAAATCGGTGGTGACGTTTCAGTCAGAAGATTTCTTGACGGAAGTACTCCGGGAGATTCGAGATAAAAATTATTCGCAATTCCCGGTATATCACGAAAATGGTTCGTGGCGTGGGCTATTGACGAAAAAAGGAGTGACGAGTTGGTTAGCCGAGACAATCGACGGGACCAACTTGTCACTCAAAGGCGTTCGGGTGAAACACGTGCTCCACCACGATCCACACATGCACCGATATCGATTCATTCGCAAGGATGCGACGGTCATCGAGGCGCAGCACTGCTTCACTCAAATGAAAGAGGGCGCACGATACGATGCCCTGCTCATCACAGAGACCGGAAATCCAGACGAGCCACTACTTGGCATCATCCGTCCTCAAGATTTATTGAACGCGCTCCGTTGAGGCGAGATGTTCAATGGCGACCTCGTATTGGGTAACCGTATTACCGAGAACAATCGGCTTCACTTCTGACGTCCCGTCATCACGTTTCTTATGGGCATGTTTGTAGGCGTTGCTGTCGCGCCAGTTTTCAAAACTTGCCGCGTCACGCCACGTGGTCATGATGACGACATGGTCCATCGCTGCATCAGACGTATCCGTCAACACTTGCATGCGAACAAAGCCGTCCATCGCTTCGATTCCTTTCGTTGTCTCAAAACGCGCTTTGACCACGTCGGTTTTTCCTTTTTCAACATCTAGTTTATTCATGACAATCCACATTCCGCAGTTCCCCCTAAATGAATAAGATGACTTCATTATAACGTGAACGGGGAATTGCCTGAAAAAGGATGCTCATTCAATGTTTATTCCACCACTCTTCAAACGTCCAGTTGTTTTGTTTCATGGTCGTTGCTTCGTTCACACCGACATACCGTAAGTGCCATGGTTCATAGTTGTATCCCGTAATCTTCTCTTTTCCTTTTGGATAACGAATGATGAAGCCATAGGAATGTGCGTTTTGTATCATCCACTTCCCTTCCGGTGATTGATCGAAGGATGCGTATAATCCTAAGCGCATTCGTTGACTGGTCATGTCGACGGCTAGACCTGTTTGATGTTCGCTGTGTCCGGGGATGGCTACATATTTTGAGGCATAAGAGACTCCACGTGTGTTGACGTAGTAGGTATAGAGTGACTTTTGGGTCGCATATGATCGATAAGCGCTCAGGGCATATAGCGTATACCCTTGTTTTCGACCGGCGTAGTACAATTTCGCCAAAGCATAAGCAGCCTCTGCCGTCATCAGAGTACGTTCACTTCCCTTTTGATAAACGGTTGGGATGGTTAATGTGACGAGTTGAGGGGAACGATAAGTTGAAGGAAGCCCATGTGACTTGTTGACCAGTCGTAAACGATCGGCAGATGGCATCTTCGGAATACCAGCTTTCAGATTGGCAGAGGGAGTGAAGTACTTTGTATTCCCGATATAGACGTTCGACCAACTTCGGTTATAGGTCGCGTAGCGAACCGGGACGTTCGTGCGTAACGTTTTGAGGACGGGAGAAGACTGCATGGCCCGACCGTATAAATATGTCGTTTTAATCGTGTAACCTGGTTGTGGAGATGAGGACGCCGCTATCACCGGCGATACTTGGAACAATAGCAAACAAATAATCAAGACACGCAGGGACTTCATAGCGAACGCCTCCTCAAGGATTGGATAATTCTCCTTTTCCCTGTTTTCTGAGAGACTGCACATGTTTTATCCATCTGCAGGTGGGAAGAGGATACGGCTAGGGCCCGATGAAGGTGGGCACGGAATCCGTTACAATAAAGATAACGAATGAGAACGTAGAAAGGAGTGAGCGAATGGAAGTCTTATTTGGATTACCACTGTTGTTGCTCGTCCTATTCTTTGCCTTTTTATACTTTAATATTAAAGGGCTATCGAATATGTGGAAGGATTATAACCGGACAAAATCGATGATTCCACTTGGCTTTTTCATCGTCGGGATTATCGGAATTTTCACAGGAGTTTGGACATGGCTTGTCATTTTGATTTACTATGTCGTCCGACCAAAAGACTAAACACTGTATGCGGACGCATACGGTGTTTTTGCTATACTAAGGACGAGGTGTTGAGATGGAAAAATTAATAAAAGCATGGTTCATCGTGACGTTGATCACGTTCGGGATCTTTAAACTTGGCGAAGTGATGACGCAACCTTATTCAGAAGCACCGAGTGAGGGGAATGTATATTGGATTGTGCTCTTGATTGGGTGGCCATTTGTTCTTCTATTCATGTGGATCACTGTCCGGTTAACGCTTCGAGTTGTCGCTTCTGTTCGACTATTTGGAAAGATTGGACTAGCAATCGGTAGTCTCATCATGGCTGGGATTGCCTGGGTAACGAATCAATCGCAAGCGGCGTCACTTCGAGAAGGAATTCGGGTATCCACGAATGAGTCTTTCGCAGAAGGATGGAATCAATTCACAAATATCATTTACATGAATCAGTTGACGTTCTTCTTTTTGACCGTTAGCTGTATGGGGATTGGTATCTTACTTTCATTCATGCCATTTCAAAAGCAGCAAGAAGAACCCGAATGAGCGTTCTCCTGCTGTTTTTTAGTGCATCAGAAGTTGGATCTGGCCGAACAAAAGCAAGAGGAGGATGATGCCGACGACGATGAGAAATCCCCAGTCGTTCATTCGTTTCGTCATACTGAACGTCTCCTTCATAAAACTGAATATTGATTCGTTCTTAGTATAGTCAGCCTCTTAAAAGAGAGTAGGATGAATAAATCACCAGGTTAAAAAAAGAAGCAGCTCATCGCTCAATCACAGGTCAGCGGGTTTAACGGGTGATGAATCGGGAACAGTAGAATCGTATGTTGATTTTTTAAGGAGGAATTGAGTATGTCGAAACATGTACTGATTGTCACAACGTCAGCGAATCAATTATCAAACGGTCATGCAACGGGACTTTGGCTTGAGGAGTTTGCCGTACCTTACTTGTTATTCGAAAAAGAAGGATACAAGGTGACGGTCGCAAGTATCGAAGGTGGAGACGTGCCAATCGATGCGAATAGTTTAGAAGATGATTTGTCCGAAGAGATTTTAAATACTCGTGAGTTGCTCAAAGATACGGCCCGACTCGATCAAGTGGCAGACGAGTCGTACGATGCTGTCTTTTTACCAGGTGGTCATGGAACAGTCGTTGATTTCCCAGGAAATGAAACGTTACAACGTGTCGTTCGTGACGTATGTGAGAGTGGGAATATTGTTGGAGCAGTTTGCCATGGACCAATTGGTTTGGTGAATGTGAAGCTCAGCAATGATGAGCCACTCGTTAAGGATAAACAAGTGACTGGGTTCACTGATGCAGAAGAAAAAGAAATGCAGCTCGATTCTGCCGTACCGTTCTTACTTGAAACGGGACTACGCAATCAAGGTGGGCAGTTCAAAGGAGCTGACAACTGGGCGGTGAACGTGGCGGTTGATGAGCGACTCGTCACAGGACAAAACCCGCAGTCTTCTGAAGCAGTCGGGAAAGAGCTTGTCAAATTACTCGGATAATTGAGTGAAGCAACTTCGAATGTCGAAGTTGCTTTTTGTTTTGGACATATGTCCTATTCAAGTCCTCTTCCTTTTCGTAAAGTCATACGGAGAGAAAGGGGAATGACATGGGAATTTTATTTGCCATCTTATCTGGGACGTTCATCGCCCTCCAAGGAATCTTTAATGCGAAATTAGGAGATGCGGTCGGGGCATGGATGTCGGTCACCATCGTTCACTTCGTTGGACTTTTATTGGCACTTGCAATTTATTTCTTCAAGCGGGATGCGGACATGACAGCCTTCAAGCGTGTACCTTGGTATTATAGTTTAGGAGGATTGTTCGGCGTATTCGTTGTATTCGGCGAATTGACGGCGATTCAACAACTAGGGGTCACATGGGCCATCTGTGTATTGCTTGTAGCGCAATTGATAGGAGCCTTTATCATCGATTTGAATGGCTGGTTTGGGGTCAAACGGAAACCGATGAACACGGGACAGGTCATGGGACTCGTCTTGATGGTCGTTGGCATCGGAATTTATACATTTTCTTAAGGAGTTCACTTTACATGATGAATGTTATGGATGCACTGACACGATTGCAGTGGAATCATCTATTTTCGAATGAAACGCTTGAGTCCTCGTCTTTGGTGACATATGCGTCCGGGACCATGTTATGTTCGAACGATCAGCATATTGAATCTTTATTCGTCGTCCTTGAAGGGCGTGTCAAAATTTATACGCTCAGTGAAGAAGGGAAGCTTCGATTATTACGGCTAAAAGCAGCTCCTACGCTGATTGGGGATATCGAGTATGCGAGCGGGCGTAACGTCTTGCATACGGTTGAAGCGGTCGGTCCCGTTACGTGTCTGCGTATCCCGTTCGAGGCGCTTCGACGATATAATCGAACGGTCGAATTCACGGAGCATCTGTTACGAGGCGTATCCGAAAAATTATTCATTGAGGCGAACGCTTCATCCAACCATCTCATGTCGACTCTTGAAGAGCGGTTGGCCGGTTACTTGATTTCTCTCAGTGAATCCGGGAATGAACTGTTTCAAGCGGAGATGAGTCAACTGAAACGAAAAGAAGTCGCAGAATGGCTTGGGACGAGTTATCGTCACTTGAACCGAACGCTACAGGCATTCGTCGATGAAGGATTGGTCAAACGAACGAGAAAAGAAGTGATCATCTTAAACAGTGAGCGATTAAAGGAACGTGCGAACGGCATGTTTTATGAGTGAGGAGGGGTTATATGATTTTTGGGATCATCTGTTCGGCAGTGGCTGGGGCATTTATTAGCGTACAGGCGGCGGTCAACGCGAAAATGAATACAAATTTAGGGGCTTGGGCCACCACGGTATTGGTCTTTATCGTTGGTTTGGTCGGATCCATCATCCCGTTAGTATTATTTGGAGGAAATCTTGCTGGATTACGTGACTTGTCTCCAATCTATTGGCTCGGTGGTTTGCTTGGGGTCGGTGTCGTGTACTGTGTCATGCGAAGCATCCAGCTACTTGGACCGACTTTGTCCGTGTCACTCATTCTCGTGTCACAACTCATTTGGGCATTAGTCGTCGATTTGTACGGCGCCTTCGGGATGCCTCAAATCACGTTATCAGCTGGACAAGTCGTTGGGCTTACGGTCCTGCTCGTCGGAGTGATTCTCTTTAAACAGTCTCAGACGGCAGCCCTCGCCAAACAAGCTGTCAACGAAGCCACTTCATAAGGAGTGGCTATTTTTTCGAGCAAAACGGGTACAGGTTGGTAACGATTTTTTGTTAAAATGAAGCAGTATGGTTTAAAAATAGCTGAGGTGATGAAAAAAGTGGATTCTTCCATAGTGATTGATTTGTTGATTGTTTTGTTTTTGATTGTGTTGAACGGGATTTTTGCGATGACAGAAATTGCGCTCATCTCATCGAAACCTGCAAAACTTGAGGTTGAAGCAAATCGAGGGAAGCGAAGTGCAAAGATTGCGCTTCATTATTCGAAAGACCCGACAGATTTGTTGTCGACCGTTCAAGTCGGAATCACATTGATTGGGATTATTAACGGGGCCTACGGGGGCGCGCGCTTCTCGGCACCGCTCGCATCGGCGTTTGAACAAGCCGGAATGAGTACGCAATATGCCGGAACCGTTGCTTACGTGGCCGTTGTTACCATCATCACATATCTATCCTTGATTATTGGTGAATTGGTCCCGAAACGGATCGCGCTCGTCTCGCCTGAAAAAGTCACGATGGCGATTATTCCCTCGCTCGATCTATTCAGTAAGGTGATGCGCCCGTTCATTTGGATTTTATCGAAATCGACGCTTTTCTTATTCAAGCTACTTGGATTGAAGGCGGAACAGACGAGTGGGGAGACCGAACTCGAGATCAAACAACTCTTGTTTGAAGGCGCACAGCAAGGACAGTTTGCCCATGAAGAAGTTCGGCAAGTTGAACGGGTCTTTGCGTTTCATGATCAATTGATTTATGAGCTCATGCAACCACGGACGACACTCGAATGGGTCGATTTAGAAGATGACATGGACGATATGAAGAAATCGATCTATGAAAGTAAACATAACAAGTTGCCGGTCGGCCGTGATTCGCTTGACGATTTTGTCGGGTACATCGATGTACGTGACATTTTGACGTTACCGACGTTGCGTGAGCCGTCACAGATTTTGAAGCGCATCAAACAGCCGCTCATCGTCCCAAAACAGCGAGAGGCGAGTCAAGTGCTTCAGATGATGCAGAAAAATGGTGTCGAAATTGCATTCGTCTTAGATGAATATGGTGGATTCCTCGGCATGGTCACATTGTTCGATATTTTAGAAGAAATCGTCGGAGAAGTCATGATTGAAGAAGATACACCGGAAGTGGTTCGTCGTGAAGATGGATCATATTTAGCGGATGGATTGCTCGGAATCGAGGATTTGAAACGAACGTTCGAGATTCGGGATGACCGATTCGACGAAGGACGTAACTCCTATCATACGCTCGCAGGACTCGTCATTTATGCACTGGGCGATTTTCCGAAACGGGGCGATGTGGTTGAAGCGTACGGACTTCGCTTTGAAGTCGTAGATATGGACGGGAAGCGTGTCGACCAGGTTCTTGTCTCAGAGCTACAAGAACCAATCACAGAAGAGGACTGATGCATCGCATCAGCCCTCTTTTTTGTATGTCATCCATGTTCGTTGTAACGCGCCTAACAAGACGTGAGCCGTGTGCAACATCGCCCGTTCATCCACATCGAAGCGAGGATGATGATGAGGGAAGATTGCGGAGAGCTCGGGATTCCCTGCCCCTGTGAAGAAAAAACTACCTGGAACATGTTCCATATAATACGCAAAGTCTTCTCCGACCATGAGCGGTGCCATCTCAATGACACCGTCTGCGCCGACGACGTCAAGTGCGCTCTCGCGAACGAGTTCTGTTTCCCTCATATGATTGATGACAGCCGGATATCCTTTTATATACTCCAATTCATAATCGGCATCACTCGCCTCACAGACGGAACGGATGATCCGTTCCATATCAGAGATGATTTTTTCTTGTATCTCCCGAGTGAATGTACGCACGGTACCAGATAATCTCGCTTCTTCGGCAATGACGTTGAACGCTTGTCCGGAGTGGAGCGTCCCGATGGTCAACACGGCAGGTTCAAGCGGATCGACTCGGCGGCTGACCACCTGTTGGAGATGATTCGCCACGTTCACAGCGACCATAAGGGCATCGACCGTATGTTGAGGAATCGCGCCGTGTCCGCCCTTTCCTGTAATAGTCAATTCAAAGCGATCAGCCGCAGCCATGACAGGTCCAGCTTTTACACCGATCGTTCCGAACGGGAGTGGCGTCCAGATGTGCGCACCGTATATATAATCCACGTTGTCGAGACAACCGTCTTCAATCATCGGTTTGGCACCACCTGGAGCCAATTCCTCAGCAAATTGATGAATCAATACGACATCTCCAGGAAGAGGCATCTCGGTCAGTACTTTTGCAAGAACGAGGAGTGTCGCCGTATGGGCATCATGTCCACAAGCATGCATCACACCGTTCACTTTTGAACGATAGGGAACGTCCTTCAGATCTTGAATGGGAAGCGCATCAAAATCAGCACGTAACGCAATGGTCGGACCATCCCCGCCTTTGATTCGACCGACGACCCCATTACCGCCAACGTGCTCACGTACTTCGATTCCAAGTTCACGGAGATAAGAAGCGATCATCTTCGGTGTCTCGACTTCTTGGAAAGATAGTTCTGGATACTGATGAAAATGACGTCTTAGCGACACCATCTCTTCGAACAACTCAGTCAAACGTATTTCGGCATTCGTGACAACCATTGCGTACACTCCTTTGTGACCCTCGCGTCAAGAATTGAATTCATTTACAGTTTTTTATGAAAGTTAAGCTTATCTTATACGAGTAAAGGGAATTAATACAGGAGAAACTGAAGAAATGAGGTGCTATCATGGGGTGGATTATTGCGATTGTAGCGGTTGTCGTGCTCGTACTCATCTATTTTTCAATGTACAACGGGCTCGTCAAATATCGAAATTGGGTCGATGAGGCATGGGCTCAAATCGATGTGCAATTGAAGCGGCGGTATGATTTGATTCCAAACCTGGTTGAAACGGTAAAGGGCTATGCGAAACACGAACAAGAAACGCTTGCGAAGGTCGTCGAGCTTAGAAATCAGCTCGGAGAAAAGTCGAATCGTCAGGATCAGATGGCGGTGAACGATCAACTGAGCGGAGCATTAAAAAATTTGTTCGCGCTTCGTGAAGCGTACCCGGATTTGAAGGCGAACGAGAACTTTAAGATGTTACAGGAAGAATTGACACAGACGGAAAATAAGGTGGCGTACTCGCGCCAACTCTATAACAATACGGTCATGAAATATAATACGAAAATCGAATCGGTCCCAACGAACATCATCGCTTCCGTCCATCATTTCGAAAAGCGCGATATGCTCGAGGCTCGTGCCGAAGAGCGCGAGAACGTTCGCGTCTCGTTTTGATGAATCGAGGTGGCAGCTATGCTCCTCTATGAACAAATTCGTAAGAATAAAATCAAGACGGTCTTCATCGTCACAGGATTTGTCTTGTTTGTCCTTCTTGTCGGAGCGGCCATTTCCTATGTCAATTATGGGGACGCACTCCCAGGATTGATTTTCACACCCGTCTTCTCGTTGTTTTATGTTGGCATCGTGATCATGTCGAGCACGAACATCGTCATGAAGATGAATCGGGCGCAAGAAGTGACTTCGGTGGAAGAGCATCGTTTTTTATGGCATACGGTCGAAAACATGGCAATGGTCGCGCGAGTACCGATGCCTCGTATCTTTATCATCAACGACCCGTCCCCGAACGCCTTTGCGACCGGACTGAAACCGGAAAAGGCAGCCGTCGCCGTCACGACAGGACTATTAGAACGACTCTCACGAGAAGAAGTAGAGGGTGTCATCGCGCATGAGGTCGCACACATTAAAAATTATGATGTACGACTCTCAACGGTCACGCTCGCACTCGTGTCAGTCATCGCCATCATGAGCGATATTGGATCGCGAATGCTCTTTTTCCGAAGTATTGGTGGTGGACGACGTGATCAGAATCAGAATCCCATCTTTTTGATTATCGGACTCGTCTTGTTAGTATTAGCACCGCTTATCGCCATGCTCATCAATATGGCGATTTCACGGAATCGTGAGTTCTTGGCAGATGCGAGTGGGGCGGAACTGACCCGGAACCCGGATGCGCTCGCTTCAGCGCTTGAGAAGATTGCGAACGTCGAGACGCCGGTCGAGCAAGCGTCGAGTGCCTCGGCACCGCTTTACTTCTCCGACCCACTTAAGAAGAAAGTGAGCGGTCTGTTCTCGACGCACCCGGATCCGGTCGAGCGTATTTCCCGACTTCGTCAAATGTAAATAAGAGCCTATCCGTTGCGGTAGGCTCTTTATGTTACACTGAATTGGGAAAATAAGGAGGTGGGTAAGTTGAGTAAAAAGAAATACATAGGGTATGGTCTGATCTTCTGTGTCGTCATTTTCTTATCGGGTTCGATATTCAATAATCCAATTTGGCAATTGATGCGTGTCATCATGTGGCTGACGCAATACATCTTGCCGTGGATTTTCCTCTACTATTTCATTCAATTCTATCAACAATATGCAGCCAAACAAGAAAAGCCACCTGAATGAGGTGGCTTTCGACGTTTATCCGACACGGTGGCTACGGATTTTTTCAATCTCATCGAGGACGAACTGGACGTTTGTACCGACAATGACTTGAATGTGGTTTGGACTGACGACTTTGATTCCTGGGATACCCGCTTTCTTGATTTGATCTTGGTTGACTGTATCCATGTCCTTCACATCGACGCGTAGGCGTGTGATGCAAGACTCGATGCCTGTGACGTTGCTGTCACCGCCAAGACCGTCATAAATCATATTTGCCATCGCTGAGTATTCGCTACCTGAAGCAGATGCGACTGGAGCCACTTTCGTTTCACCGTCTGCTGTCTCACTTGCAACCGCATCGACAACTTCATCTGGTTCACGACCTGGCGTCGCCAAGTTGAGTTTCACAATCATGAAGCGGAAGATGGCGTAGTAGATGACTGCGAACACAAGACCTTGAACGATGAGCATGTACGGTTGGTTCGCAAGCGGCAAGCGTGAGCTTAAGATAAAGTCGACCAAGCCTGCGCTAAATCCGAAGCCGGCTGTCCATTGGAACGTTGCCGCAACGAAGAGCGAAATTCCTGTAAGGACGGCGTGGACAAGGTAAAGAACAGGTGCGAGGAACATGAATGAGAACTCGAGTGGTTCTGTTACCCCTGTGAAGAATGAAGCGAATGCCGCTGCGAGAAGAAGCGAAGCCGCTTGTTTCTTCCGTTTTGTTTTCGCTGTATGGTACATCGCGAGTGCTGCGGCCGGAAGACCGAACATCATGATTGGGAAGTAACCTGCTTGGTACATCCCCGTCACACCTTTTTCACCTTGACCTGACCAGAAGTTTCCGATGTCGTTGATTCCTGCGACGTCGAACCAAAATACCGAGTTGAGGGCGTGGTGGAGACCAGTTGGAATCAAGAGACGGTTAAAGAATCCGTAAAGTCCAGCACCGAATGCGCCGAGTTTTGAAATCGATTCTCCGAATCCGACGAGACCTGTATAGACGACCGGCCAGATGAAGTAAAGGGCGACCGATACGAGAATCATCGAGAAGGCTGTCATGATTGGTACGAGACGCTTCCCACTAAAGAAGGCGAGAGCATCCGGTAGTTTGACTTGACTGAAGCGATTGTACATGGAAGCGGCGACGAGACCAGATAAAATCCCGACGAATGCGTTCCCGATTTTGCCGAATGCCGGGTTAACGGCTTCGACGTCAATTCCTTGGAATAACGCAACCGTTCCTGCAGAGAGAAGCGTTGTGACCGTCAAGAAGGCAACGAGCCCACTGAGTGCTGCTGAACCGTCGCGGTTCTTAGCCATTCCGAGCGCAACCCCGACTGCGAAAAGAATTGGAATGTTATCGATAATAGCGGCCCCTGCTTTAATTAAGAATGCAGCGGCAATGTTTTCAGATCCCCAGCCGACTGGGTCAATCCAATAACCAATCCCCATGAGAATGGCAGCAGCCGGAAGTACGGCGACCGGTAACATGAGGGAACGTCCGAGACGTTGGAAAAAGTTCATCATTGTTAATTTCCTCCTTTTTGATGGTGTTGATCTTGTAGACGTTGAATGTGGAGCGTAATATAACCAAGTTCTGACTCGGGCAAGACGACGCCATATGTCTCTTCCATTTCTTTCGCGACATCAGATGCGCACGCATAGGCAGACGTGAATTTCGTCTGAATCATGCGAAGCATGTCTTCATCAATCGTGTGATGATCGTAATGGTTGACCCGATCCATGACGAATCGTAAATGAGTTAATAATCGTTGGTAGGATAAGTCATCTTCTTCAATGGATACATCGAGTCGTCGTGAAATCGATTGAATCATGTCGCGGACAATCGTTGTCTGTTTGACCGTCTTGCGTAAATCACCTCCTTTCACTTTCATCGTATGGATATGAAGCGCGATGAACGCGGCTTCGTCTTTCGGCATTTGAACGTTCAGTTTTTCAGCAATATGTTCGATTGCCCATAGTCCAATTTCGTACTCATTCCGATAGAGGATTTTAATCTCATTCAACAGTTTGTTGCGTAACGAGATGCCATCCATTTCCCGCTCGATGGCAAACGAGATATGGTCGGTCAACACAAGGTGGATATGTTCGTTGAACGATGTCTCGAGACGTTTTTCCGCATACGAGATAATATCCTCGGAAACGGTAAAGTGTTCAACAGGAATCCTGCTCAACAACTGTTGGAACTTGTCATTCTCTGGCATGATGAATAGTTTTTCAATTTTGTGGGGATTCACGATGTCGTTTTTCGCTTTTTTAAATGCGACGCCTGGCCCAATCGCAATCTTTTCTTCACCCTCGTCTGAGACGATGACCGCATTGTTGTTTAGAATCTTTTTGATTTTAATCATGTGTCCTCCTTATTCCGGAGTCACGCTTCCACTCGGGCGACAACCGTCTTGCCCGGAACAGCTTCTTTCGTGAACGTGAAGGCATAATGATGAGCGAGTGCGCTACCATTCGTCACGACCATTGGCGTGACCGTGTCTTTACCAGCCTGATGAATTTGCGCCAAGTCTGCTGTGAGTAACAGCTGTCCCGTTTTGACGTGGTCACCCACAACTACTTGAAGATCAAACGGGCGACCTTCGAGTTCAACGGTATCGAGACCGACGTGTATCAAAATCTCAGCCCCATCCTCGGTCCGAATGCCGATGGCGTGCTTGGTCGGAGCGATTTGTACAATCTCCCCATCAGCCGGTGAGACGACGGCGCCGTCTGTTGGTGTGATGGCAATGCCATCCCCCATCATTTTTTCACTGAAGACCGGGTCCGCTACTTGTTCGAGTGGAATGACGTCTCCTTCCATTGGTGAGTGCAGTGTCGGTTTGTGTCGGTTCATTAACTTATTCCATAGCATATCTACTACATCCTTTCTTGAAACAAAACGCCGAAAAACAAAACAGGCATGGAGTATAGACGGGTGGCATGCACCGTACGTCTTACCCCATGCCTGATCGAATCAGTCACATGTGATCGCTATTCGTTTCTTCACGTTCAACATAACATGTGTCGGTTTGAGACACAAGTCTTTTTTTGAAAGCGTTCTCTAAAATTTTACAAGGTGGTGAATCTGTTGTATAGTAAGGGCGAATCTATTGAAGAAAGGTGTTGCATGTTGATGAGTGAGGTTGTATCTGCCTAACGAACTGAAAAATGTCGGATGACACGTCTTTTTGTCATGCCGTCATGTTCCGTTACAGATACCGCCCATCAAAAACTGCCAGACACCCGTCTGTCTTTTTGCGTTGGTCGTCATCGACCGACGCTTTTTTGTTTGCGCGGTATCTCGATTCTACGATTTGAGGAGAGAGACACATGAACGAACAAACATTTGAAAAATTACAATACAACGAATTGATGACGAAAGTAGAGCGATTCTGCATCAGCGGATTCGGAAGACGATTACTCAGACAGCAACGTCCGACAAGCCATATTGCGACGGTGAAGAAACGTCTACAGGAAACGTCTGAAGCCCGCGCGATTCTAGATGCGACGTCACATGTTCCATTCATCGGGGTATCTGATATGGAAACGATCATCGGGAAACTACAACGAGGCATCCAACTCGAAGCAAATGAGCTCGAAGCGGTCGCCGAGTTTTTACGAGGGGCGCGCAAGTTGAAGCGATTCATGCTCGAACATGAATTCTTTGCACCGCTTCTTTCGGCTTATGCTGCCGGTATGGGCGAATGGCGGACATTAGAAGAAGACATCACACAAGCGATTCGAGCCGGACAGGTCGTCGATGAAGCATCGAAAGAGTTGAAGCGGATTCGTAAGCAAGTCGACATTTTAGAAGGACGAATCGAGGAACGATTGACCAAGTTTTTAAAGAGCGCGGCCAATCGCGAGATGATCCAAGACGGATTTGTCACGAAAAAACAGGACCGCTTCACCATTCCAATCAAAGCTTCTTATAAGCATAAAGTGGCAGGGACGATTGTGGATACATCGAATCGAGGGACGACGGTCTTTATCGAACCGGAAGCAATTGCGAAGTTAAATGCTGAACTCGTCGTCAAGCGTACGGAAGAAGCGGTAGAGGTGTATCAAGTACTAGCGACGTTGACGGGAGCGGTGACAGAAGTTCTTCCTGACATCGAATCGACGCTCGACGTCATCGCCCAGTACGATATGGTCTTCGCCAAAGGGAAGTACAGTCAGTCAATCGATGGCGTGACACCACACGTCAATGCGACCGGTCACATCCGATTGAAACGAGTACGCCATCCGCTCTTAGAAAGCGCTGTGCCACTTGATTTTGCCATCGGTACAGACTATCGTGGCTTGATCATCACCGGACCGAACGCCGGCGGGAAGACGGTCGTCTTGAAAACGATTGGACTCCTTAGTCTGATGACGATGACAGGACTGCATATCCCGGCGCACACCGATACAGTCATTTCGACATTTGATGAGGTGTTCGTCGATATCGGAGATAATCAAGACTTGGAATCGGCACTCAGTACGTTCTCTGCACACATGTACAACGTAGCGAGTATCATGCAGACCGCTGGAAAACGGTCGCTCTTGTTATTCGATGAAATCGGAAGCGGGACGGAACCGAACGAAGGGGCCGCTCTTGCGATTGCCATTTTAGAAGCGGCATATAAACGGGGCGCGATCGTTGTGGCGTCGACGCATTACGGAGAAATCAAATCGTATTCTGAATCCCACCCGGATTTCATGAACGCTGCGATGCAGTTCGACCCGGAAACGCTCGAACCGAAATACCGACTGCTCATGGGGCAGTCTGGCGACAGCAACGCCCTCTTTATCGCCCGTAAGATGAAGTTACCGGAAGCGATTCTGAAACAAGCATCCCGTTACATGAACGAGAAAACGTATGACACTACGAAAGTCGATGATTCTAAAATCACACGCGAAATCGAAGCGGTACCGCTTGAAGAGGCGGAACGCTTTGAAAAAGGTGACCGTGTCCGGTTGTTAGAGACGAATCAAGTCGGGCTTGTCTATGCGTTCGATGCATCTCGTCGGCATGTCCGAGTGTTCGTGAACGACGATTATGTAGAGTTACCGAGTCGCCGTGTCCGGTTGGAGGCGCGCGCGACGGAACTCTATCCGGCTGATTATGATTTGGATACGTTGTTCACGACGTATCAAGAACGTAAGGAAGCTCACGACTTTGCACGCGGATCGAAAAAAGCGTTACGACGAGTGGAGAAAGAGATTCGGGAAAGAAAGAAACAAGAGCAATCGAATCGAAAGTGAATGTAGCATACAGCGAACGGGTAAGAGCACATAGAGAGAAATCTTAATGTGGGAGGGACTTATGTGTTCGACTTAAGCTTTTGGTTTGCACTCGGTTTTGCGGTGATTCACTTTTTTTCGGGAAAGCTCATTCATGTGCATGAAGTGCCGAGAAGCCGTTTTTTATCGATAGCAGGTGGAATTGCCGTTGCTTATGTGTTTCTTCATCTGTTGCCCGAGTTGAATGAGTATCAACGCGAACTCGAAGGAGAGATTGGAAATAATATCTTCGCTTCCCTCGAGAACCATATCTTGATCATCAGTATGTTAGGACTGGCTGTCTTTTATGGGCTCGAACGATTCGCAACGGCCAATAAGCGTAAACAAAAACCGTATGTGTTTTGGATTCACATCGGTTCCTTCACGCTTTATACGTTTAGCATCGGTTATGTGCTCGCAGAAAGTGAGTTCCAATCGAATGGGACGATGTTCCTCTATTTTGTGGCACTCGGGATACACTTTGTAACGGTTGATCAAGGGTTACGTCAGCATCATCAGCAACTCTATGATCAGCGTGGCCGAATCTTTTTATCACTTGCTGTACTCATCGGATGGGCAGTTGGCACCTTTGCGGAAGTGAATGATCTCGGATTATCGATTGTTGTCGCTTTTTTAGCAGGAGGTGTCATCTTGAATGTCATGAAAGAGGAGTTACCTGCTGAACGAGAAAGTAGTTTCGGTGCATTTTTGGTTGGGTTATTAGGTTATGCGTTGTTGTTACTCGTCATATGAAAAGGCAGCCACCTCGAGTGACTGCCTTTTGACTTATAAGCTGTTGCTTTGATTTTCTACGTTGCTGTCGCTCTCTGTTGAAGCATCCTCATCTGAAGAAGATGAATCGTCATGATGTGGACCGTGCCCATGTCCATGGCGACCACCTTCACGTCCACCACGCATACCGCGAGCATCTTCTAAGTCATCGTAACTTGTCACATCGGCAAAACGCTCTTCATGGTCAGCAAGGATTTGATCCGCTTCTTCTTGCGTTAAATTTCCTTCCTCCACAGCAGTCGCGAGTTTTTCTTCATGCGACGTCATGATGGCGTCGATGAACGCTTCAATGGAAATTCCTTTTTCTTCTGCGAGTTCAGGGAGAGATTGCCCGTTTTCACGAGCCGCATCCACTTCTTCTTCCGTTAAACCGAGCGCTTCGATGAGAGCGGCATGACCCGCTTCTCGGTCCCCGAACATACCGGGTCCTTTTTCACCACGATCACATTGTGTGGATTCTGTCGTTGTCGTTTCGTCAGTTGTCGTGTCATTCGTCGCGGCATATACGCCAGTGCCTGATACAGCCAAAAGACCGGCTAAGGCGATTGCTAGTTTTTTTGATTTCATGTGTATCTCCTCCTTTTGATACTTCAAGTGTAGAACTGAAGGCTTCGGAAGTTGTGAGGGAGTTGCAAGATTTCTGCAAATTGTCTTTGGGAAACGGTGGGACGATTGATGGGTACGATATAATGGATGTGGAGGCGATATGAGATGAACATACTCGTTGTGGAAGATGAACAGAAACTTGCGGACGGCATGTCCCGCTTTTTAACATATGCAGGGTTTGATGTGACCGTGGCGATGACCCTTGGAGAAGCGAAGCGACAGTTACACCAGCGCTTTGATGCAGTTTTACTCGACGTCCGTCTTCCTGATGGAGAAGGATGGACCTTGATTCCAACGTTAAAAGCGCAACAGCCTGCTCCTGCAATTATCCTGACGACGGCTCGTGGTGAGGCAGATGATCGTGTATTTGGATTGGAACTTGGAGCGGATGACTACTTGGTCAAACCGATCGTCCTGAAAGAGTTGGAGATTCGGTTAAAGCGTCTCGTCAAACAGACAGATGTGATTCAGTTCGGCGCACTCACCATCGACATCAAATCGAGAATGGTGCAAGAAAATGGTCATCCTCTTCGTTTGACGAACAAGGAGTATGAATTGCTGTTATATCTTTGGAAGCATGTCGGGGAGGCGTTAGACCGAAACCGTTTGCTCGATGATGTGTGGGATTACGCATTTGTCGGAGATACACGTACGGTCGACACGCATATTAAACAATTGCGTGATAAATCACCAACATTAAAAGAGCGGCTGAAGACAGTTCACCGGGTCGGTTATCGATTAGAGGGACTGTCATGAATCGATTAATGAAGAAGTTACTTTGGACGGCCATTCTACCGCTTGCCGTGATGGCCCTTTTAACATTTGGTCTCACCTCTCTCTTAATCGGACGTTTCGCAGAAGAGGAAACATACACACAATTGGAGCGAGAGGCAGCGATTGTGTATGAAGCCATTCAAGAGGGGCGTGGAATCCCGGGGCAGCTTGACGTGCTGATATTCCAAAACGGGCAGCGTATTGAGTTCGAACGAGGTGGACGGATGCATCGCATGCCGCTCGTCACCCTTAATCCGAATGATTTAGCGATTCAAGATGAAGTGAGTGTGAACGGAACTCGCTTTTTGACATATTTACAAGAAGAAGGGGACATTCAAATTGTGACCTATAGCCCCGTTCCGTTCTCGAATCCACAATTCCAACAAATCTACCTCATCTTAGCGGGCGGATTTATTCTGGCCCTGCTGGTCGCCATCGCTGTCACGTTTTGGATGAGTCGTCGACTCACGCGACCGCTCGTCGAGTTGAAACAAGCGACCGCATCAATTATGGAGGGACGACACGACATCACTCTACCGAATGTGACGAACGATGAGATTGGGGATTTGACTGTTACCATCGGACAAATGAACGCATCACTTCAAGAAAAAGAAGCGCTTCAAAAATCGTTCATCTCTGGCGTGACGCATGATGTGCGTACACCGCTCGCCATCGTTCGAAATGAGGCGGAACTATTAGAGCTTGGCGTTGTAAACGACAAAGAGATTGAAGCGACCGGAAAAAGTATTACCGAGGAAGTCGACCGAATCGACCGACTCGTCAATCAGATGCTTGAATACTCCAAATTGTCCGCAGGTTCCATTCCGCTTGAAATGGAATCGATTCAACTCGATGAATTGGTTCGTCGATTGACGCCACGCATGTCCGAGTGGTTCCGACAAAAAGACGTGACGCTCGATTTACAATTAGAACCTGTGACGATACAAGCCGATCGACTAGCGATGGAACGGGTTCTTTCGAACTTCTTGAGAAATGCGTATGAGGCGAGCCCGATTGGGGGACGCATTACCATCAAACTGACACCGAATCGACTAGACGTGATAGACGAAGGGGAAGGGATTGACCCTGCCGTCCAATCTTCCATTTGGGGTATGTATGTGAAAGGGGACCGCTCTAACGGACATGGTTTAGGTCTCGCCATCACGAAACTACTTCTTGATGCACAAGGACTTTCATATGGAGTCGATTCAGATAAGGGGGCGACGTTTTGGATCGGATGGACATGACTTTATTTTTACGAGGAGTGCGGTTAGAGAAAGACCGCATCCAATCAACGGGTTATCCGTACTCGTTACCCATCTTTCAGACACTCGATGAACTGACGTTTCATCATCCGGTCACGTTTCTCGTTGGAGAGAACGGGAGTGGAAAGTCGACGTTGATTGAGGGGATGGCGGTCGCGGCTGGATTCAACCCAGAAGGCGGAGCACCTTCCTTCCAATTCGAAACGGAGTCAACGCATAGTTCTTTGTATGAAGCGCTACGCCCGATTCGAGGACCGTATCGTCCGAAAGACGGATTTTTCTTACGTGCGGAGACGGCATATCAGTTGTCGAGTTACGTAGATGAGATGGCGAAACTTGGACCTGACATGGAGCGGTTCTATGAAGCATACGGAGGACGTTCCCTTCACGAACAGTCTCACGGGGAAGCGTTTCTTTCCCTCATGTTGCATCGATTCCGTGGGTCAGGTCTTTATATTTTAGATGAGCCGGAAGCCGCATTGTCACCGATGCGTCAACTGACGATGCTCGCACGCATGCATGAACTTGTCCAGTCCGGCAGTCAATTCATCATCGCGAGCCACTCACCGATCTTGATGTCGTATCCAGGTGCGATGATTTTACAAGTTGAGACGGGACTTACTCCGACGTCGTTTGACGACCTCGAACATGTACGTGTGATGCGAGACTATTTGGATGCGCCAGAGCGGATGCAGCGAATCTTATTTGAAGAGTAAAACGGTCACGATGTAAGCGGTTTACTTTTTGTGTTGACGTCAAGATTTCTAGGGAGTATGCTTATATCGAAAAGAAGAAAATCCACTTTGGGATTGTTACTGGTGATGCAGGCAAAACCTAAATTGACGCCACGACTCCATATTGGATACTGGTGTGAATTTAGGTTTTTTTCTTTTCAGTTCAGTGGAATGAGAGTGAGGTGAGGAAACCATGCAGATTTCAAAAGTGTTCAATAATAACGTTGTAGCGATTGATGCGAACGGTCAAGAACAAGTCGTGATGGGACGTGGAATTGCGTTTCAAAAACGACCGGGCGATGCGATTGATCAGACGCGAATCGAAAAAATCTTTACGCTCGAGAGTAAAGAGAGTTATGAACGTTTCGTGCACTTTTTAAATGAAATGCCGACAGCTGAGATGGAGACCGTGAAACAGATTGTCAGGTTGGCCGAACAACGATTGAATCAACCAATCCATGATTCGCTCTATGTGACACTAGCGGACCACCTTCATTTTGCACTCAGTCGGTATCGGGATGGAATCCAGATTCGAAATCCTCTCGTTTGGGAAGTGAAACGGTTTTATGCGCCAGAGTTCGCCATTGGAAAAGAAGCAGTAAAACTGATCAATGAGCAACATGAGGTCACGTTAGATGAGGACGAGGCCGTTGCGATCGCCTTGCACCTCGTCAATGCAACGATGTCGGGTGTAAAAGCCGAAAACTTGCATCTCGTCACGGAAATGACAAGGGCTACCCAAGCCATTTTGACGATTATTACGTATCATTTTCAAATTGAATTGGACGAAGAATCATACGCCTATTCTCGATTCCTGACCCACTTGAAATATTTTGTGCAGCGCCTCGCATCGGGAGAAAAGGTCAAGTCCACGGGTGACGAAACCTTATTTCTCATGGTAAAACAGCGATATCCGGAAGCGTTTGAATGCGTCGAAAAAATCGCCGGGTTGATTGCGACGAAATATCATTATGACGTGTCGATGGACGAACGATTATACATGATGATTCACATCGAAAACTTAATGAAAGAGCGACGATCCTAAGGATGGTTACTGATGATGCAGGCCAAACCTAAATGACTACACAACCTGTTGTGTGGTGATTTAGGTTTTTCTTTTTATTCAGAATGATGAGGAGTGAACAAAATGGACCAATACAAACAACTGGCAGAAACGATTGTGCAACATGTCGGTGGCAAGGAGAACGTTAAAAGCGTCTTTCACTGTGCGACACGACTACGTTTCAAATTAAAAGATGAATCAAAGGCTAATGCGACTAAGTTGAAGGAACAAGATGGGATTATTACCGTCGTTCAAAGTGGCGGACAGTTTCAAGTCGTCATTGGTAATAATGTGCCATACGTCTACAAAGAGGTTGTTGACGTTGGCGGATTCCAGACATCTTCGACCGACGATGAAGAAAAAACAGGGGTGTTTAACCGACTGATTGACGTGATTGCCGGAATCTTTACGCCAATCCTCGGACCGATGGCAGGTAGTGGTTTGTTGAAAGGATTGCTTGCGATTCTCGTCGCGCTCGGATTATTAACGCAAGAGATGGGGACGTATGTCGTCTTAAACGCCGCAGCAGACGCGCTATTTTACTTCCTACCCGTGATTTTGGGGCATTCAGCTGCGAAGAAATTTGGTGGGAATCCGTATATTGGGATGATTATCGGTGGCGCGCTCGTTTATCCTTCGATTGTCGCGATTCAAGGAGCAGGTGAGTCATTAACGTTTCTCAATGTACCAGTCGTCTTGATGAGTTATGCGTCTTCGGTAATTCCGATTATCTTGGCGACATACGTGTCTTCAAAAGTAGAAACATTCTTCAACCGTCATACGCATGAAGCTGTACGAAACTTCACGACGCCAATGATGGCATTGTTACTCGTTGTCCCGTTGACGTTTTTAGCAATCGGACCGGTTGCGACGTATGCGAGTCAAGGGTTGGCGAACGGATACTCATTCTTATATGACTTAAGTCCGACCATCGCAATCGCATTCATCGGTGCGTTCTGGCAAGTGCTCGTCATGTTCGGTTTGCATTGGGGACTTGTGCCAATCATCATCAATAACTTATCGGTTGTCGGTACGGATACGATTGTTGTCGGAGTGTTGATGGCCACATTTGGTCAGGTCGGTGCTGTGTTAGCAATCACGTTAAAGGCGAAAAATCCAAAAGTGAAAGGTTTAGGGACTTCCTCTACCATTGCGGGTGTCTTTGGAATCACGGAACCGGCTATCTATGGCTTGACGCTTCCGCGTAAAAAACCATTTGTGTTTGGGGTTGTGGGTGGAGCGGCTGGTGGTATCGTAGGAGGTTTGTTCGGCACGGCGGCTTATGCGATGGGAGGACTCGGAATCTTCAGCATTCCGGTCATGATTCCTCCAACGGGAGTCGATTTAGCCTTTTATGGCGCATTTATTGGAATGACGGTTGCGACGTTAGTCGCGCTCGTCTTGACTATGGTCTTCCACAAAGAAGAAGCGACGGTCGAGTCGACAGAAAAAGTGGTCGCACAATCAATCTCTGAACAAGTCGGCTTTCCTGTATCGGCTCCATTGAAAGGAGAAGTCGTGTCGCTTGAAACGGTTCGTGATGAAGTGTTCTCAAGCGGGGCGATGGGGAAAGGGATTGCGATTATGCCGTCAGAAGGTGCGGTATATGCACCGTTTGATGGAGAAATCGTCACAGTCTATCCATCGAAGCATGCAATCGGTCTTCGATCTGATACAGGTGTAGAAGTATTGATTCACATTGGATTAGATACGGTCAAGCTAAAAGGACAGTATTTTGAAACGGTCGTTACGGATGGGCAGAAAGTGACAGAAGGTGAATTGCTCGTCCGATTCGATATAGATGCCATCGCTCGTGAGGGATATGACACCATCACCCCGATTATCGTGACAAATACCGAACACTATCTCGATGTCTTACCGGTTTACACAGGTGTGGTTGAAGCCAATCATGGCGTATTGCGCGTCATTGTATAACAAAGGAGGAGACAATATGAAACAAGTATCAAGTGATTTTCTATGGGGCGGGGCCACTGCGGCCAATCAGTTAGAAGGCGGTTATCAAGAAGGTGGAAAAGGACTTTCGATTGCTGACGTCATGCCAGGTGGGAAACAGCGAATGAAAATTATTCATGATCCAGCCTTTGATTTTGAGTTACATGATGAACATTCATATCCGAACCATGAAGGAATTGACTTCTATCATCGTTATAAAGAAGATATCGCTCTCTTTAAGGAAATGGGATTCAAGACGTTCCGCATGTCAATCGCGTGGTCACGAATATTCCCAAATGGGGATGAAATAGAACCGAACGAGGAAGGACTTCAATTTTATGATCGTGTCATCGATGAATTAGTCGCCCAAGGCATTGAACCACTCGTGACCATCTCTCACTACGAGATGCCCTTACATCTTGCAAAGCATTATGGAGGGTGGCGTGATCGCCGTCTCGTCACATATTTCGAACGATACAGTCGTGTCTTGTTTGAACGATATCAAGGAAAGGTCAAATACTGGTTGACGTTCAACGAAATCAACGGAGCGCAATTCATGCCGATGCTCAGTCTCGGAATTGCGGTTCGAGAAGAAGAGAACACATTACAACTTACGTACCAGGGACTTCATCACCAACTGGTCGCAAGTGCACTTGCGACAAAAGCGGCCCGTGAAATCGACCCATCGATGCAAATCGGATGTATGCTGATTGCAGCTCCGGTTTATCCATACAGCTCAAACCCGGACGATGTTTGGTATGCACACGATGCTGAACGAATGATGAACTTCTTCTGCGGGGACGTCCATGTACGTGGGAAATATCCAAGCTTTGCGAAACGATTCTTCCGAGATAACGGAATTGAGCTCCATATGGAAGATGGAGACCTTGAAATCCTGAAAGAGAATACAGTTGATTTCTTCTCACTCAGTTACTATATGTCGCGCACTGAAAAGGCTGAAAAAGGTCAGGATGAAGCGGAAGGAAATATCATGAGCGGGGTGAAGAATCCATATTTACAAGCGAGCGACTGGGGATGGGAAATTGATCCGACGGGACTACGTGTCATCTTAAACAAATTATATGAGCGTTATGAGCTTCCGTTATTTATCGTTGAGAATGGGCTAGGCGCATATGACAAAGTTGAGTCGGACGGAACGATTCATGATCACTATCGCATCGATTACTTACGTGATCACTTGAAAGGGATGATGGATGCAATCGACGATGGAGTCGAAGTGATGGGGTACACGAGTTGGGGTTGTATCGATTTAGTAAGTGCCTCGACAGGCGAGTATAGCAAACGGTATGGTTTCATCTATGTAGATCGCCATGACGACGGTACCGGTACGTTAGAGCGAAAACGGAAAGAGTCATTCTTCTGGTATCAAGAGGTGATTCGTTCACAAGGCGCAAGCTTGTATGAAGAAGAATCAGTCAAATGAAAAAGGCGGCCGCGGCCGCCTTTTTTCATGTTTTCGTGATTTTTCGCAATAAGATGATCGCAAGGCTAACGCCCCCGGCAATCAACATGTACAAGAGAATCTCCATCCACGTGCTCATTCGTCGTCCCCATCAGCAAATACAGCGAGCTCCCCTTGCGGCATCGCGACCAAAAGATAGGCGTCTCCACCAAGTGGTCGTGCGTCTCCCGCTTGCCAGCATTCAAAATGCTCTTGATATCCGTTGATGAATAGGAGAGAACCTGATTCAAATTCCAGTTCGAGATGGGGGTGTTCGTCACCGAGTCGTACGTGATGGATGCGCTCTCGTCTTAAGCGCATGAGCTGTTCGAGTTGTTCACCTTCGTCAAACGTACTTTGCGTCGCATGGACATGCCATGGTCCCTCGATGGAGATCCAAGATTCCAGTCCTTGACGACTGAAATAGAGAAGATGATGGTTCGGGCCAGAACCGAAATCGATTCCGACAAAAGAAGAGGCGGTAAAGAGGTGATGCAAAATAGATGTCGCTTGTTCGTGCTCTGTGGTAGACACACCGTCACCTCGCTTTAAAGAGTTGTTATGATTATCATTTCACGTTACCACGCTAAAGTAAACGAATCTAACTCAATCTAGAAAAGAAATCGCAAATGATTCGTAAAGTATAATGTTGATTTATTTCTCATTTATGTATACGAAAAAACGGACATTCACGATGAACGTCCGTTTTTCAAATTTCATTATGCTTCGACAAAGGCAGCGCCAATCACGCCCGCATCTCCTGACAATTGAGTGAGGCATAGACACGTTTTTCCACTAGCATGTGGATACATTTTATTCGAAACTGCTTGTTGTAATTCGTTCCAAAATAATGAGGCCGACATCATGACGCCGCCCCCTAATACAATCACATCAGGATCGACGGTATGAATGATATTAGCTAGTCCGCTGGCCAGTTCCTCGACGAAGTGATGGCGGTACTCATCATCTAATAATAGCGAAGGGACGTTTGTATACCCCTTTTCGCTTGCGCGATTCATGAGCGCCGTACCACTAGCGAGTGATTCGAGAGAGCCTCGATTCAGTACAGGGTGAGCTGGTCCGTTCGAACGGATAATCATATTTCCGATTTCACCGGCACTGCCGTTCGCCCCTCGAATGACTTGATGTTTATAGACATATCCGCCACCAATCCCTGTGCTGACTGTTACATAAAAAACAGAATCGAATCCTTTCCCTGCCCCAAATTTGGCTTCTGCGAGAGCTGCCGCATTCGCGTCGTTTTCAAGGGTGACAGAATAGCCGAGACGCTGTGTTAAAGGCTCAACGATTTTTTGATTGTGCCAATTCGGAAGATTTGGAGGAGTTAAAAACATTCCCTGTTTCAAATCGAGTGGACCGGGTGCCACAAGCCCGACATGCTGGATATCGAATTCAACATTGAATTGATGAATCGCAGTCTCGATAGATTGTAATGCCTCTTCAAAAGGAAGGTGAGGCTGCGTGTTAAACGTAAGTTGTTTTAGTACTTCACCATTGAGTGAAACAGCCGCAATCCGAGTGTTCGTCCCTCCTAAATCGATCCCGATTCGGACGACTTGCTTCTCATCGGAAGGAACACCAGTCACTAAACAAGTCGCTTCTCCCTCAATCAAGAACGACTCATTGGCCGGGAGAAGGAGTGTACCTCCCGTAGGTACTTCCATCTCATCAATGATTAATGTTCCTTGCACGACAGATAGTAACCGAAACGTGTCGGTCGAAATCTTTTCTTTCACTGTAACGTGCCATTTTTCCACGAAGAAGAATGGATTCTTCGTCAAACGTGTTCGAAAGTGATCGAGTTGACGGATTGGTTCGCTATAGCCAAGGTGAGGGACGAAAGAAGCGAGGACGCCCTTCTCTACATGAAGCTCACGAGGACGACCGGTCGTCACATCTACTCGCTCGTAATCGTATAGACGATAGGTTGTGTCCGAACTTTGTTGAATTTCCAGTACGCATACCCCTTTTGTCAACGCATGCACCGTTCCAGCTGGGACATAGAAAAAATCACCGGCATGAATCGGTTTTCGTATCAAGCCGTTTTCCAAATCGCCTGTTTCAAGCGCTTTGTTGAAATTTTCCAAGGTGGTATAGGAGTGACCGTAAATGAGTGTCGCATCTGCCGGAGCATCGAGAATGTACCAACATTCATTTTTTCCATATGGTTCATTTTCGAGTCGGTTTGCCAACAAATCATTCGGATGAACTTGAATAGACAAATCATCGTTTGCATCAATCCATTTAATTAATAGCGGAAACACATCCGAGCTAATTTGAAACAACTCTGGATGTTGTTGATAGAGTTCATGCAAAGAAAGACCAATGTAAGGTCCAGAAGCAACTGCTGAACTGCCTTTTTCTAATGCAGAAGCCGTCCAGGCTTCACCAATCGAAGGGTCATTGAATTCGAAACCAAATCGCTTCAGACGCTCCCCTCCCCAAAGTCGGTGTTGATAGTGTGGTTGTAAAAGAATAGCGCTCATATTCCATCCTCCTATTATTTAATATACACTTATGAATTTAAAAACTAAACAAAGTTTAAATCAAGTATAGACATGAAATAAATCATGTGTATAATAAAATATGTAAACGATTTCAAATGAGGAGTGAGGACACATGAAGAAAATCTTATTAGCGTGTAGTTCAGGGATGTCGACGAGTTTACTCGTGACGAAGATGAAGGATCACGCCACATCAATTGGGGATGAGGCGAAGATTTGGGCAGTTGGTCAAGACCAGGTTGTAACCGAGATGGACGAGGCAGATGTGATTTTAATTGGTCCACAAATGCGTTTCCTATTGGATAAATTGAAAGCGCAAACATCAACGCCGATTGAAGTAATCGATATGATGGCGTACGGCACGGCGAACGGAAAAGCTGCATACGAGCAAGCCATGAAATTAATGGGGTGAACAACGTGGAACAGGTAGATGAGTTAACTTTGGAACAAATGGCGTTCATGATGATTTTGCACAGTGGCAATGCGAGAAGTACGATTCAGGAAGCGATTCAACTGTATAAAACGAGTTCTTATGAAACGTTCGAAGAAAAGATTGGCGAGGCACGCGAACAATTAAAAGAAGCACATCAAACACACTTTTCACAAATTCAGAGAGAAGCGAATGGAGAAAAAACAGACGTCTCGTTATTACTTCTTCATGCAGAGGACCATTTAATGTCTACACAAACGATGCTTGATTTGACAGCGGGTTTGGTCGAAATGGTCGAACAAAAGATTGTAAATCCTAATCAAGAAGGGTGAATCATATGTCACAGGACAATAAAATGTTCAACATGATCAGTAAACTGCTCATGCCGATGGCGACCTATTTAAACAACAGTCGCTATTTACAAGTATTGCGAGATGCATTCATGCTCGCTTTCCCAATTACCATGTTTGGGTCAATCATCGTCGTCATTGCAAACCTGCCGTTCCTCGACCGTTTCATGTCCGAAAGTACACTCAGTGTATTTAAAACATCACTCGGAAACGCACCATCTGCAACGATGGGGATTATGTCTATCTTTGTCGTTTTCGGTATCGGGTATTATCTATCGAAAAGTTATCAAGTCGAGGCTGTGTTCGGAGGAGCGATTTCGCTCGTGTCATTCCTTCTCTTAACGCCGTTCTTGATTGAAGTGGACGGCATGTCAGAGGCAGTCGGGAATGTCCTTCCATTGGATCGCCTTGGAGCAAAAGGGATGTTCCTTGCGATGATTACAGGATTCCTGTCCGGTGAGATTTATCGATTTGTCGTTCAAAAGAACTGGACGATCAAGATGCCGGATGGAGTACCGCCAGCTGTTGCGAAATCATTCTCAGCACTTGTTCCTGCATTATTAACCTTGACTGTATTTTTAACTTTCAACATCATCGTGACGAACTTATTCAATACGAATCTTCATGACGTCATTTTCAACGTTGTTCAGCAACCGCTTGTGACATTAGGAAATGGTCTCATTCCAACATTGATTGCAATCTTCTTCGTTCAGCTATTTTGGTTCTTCGGACTCCACGGTCAGGTCATCGTCAACTCGGTGATGGACCCGATTTGGAACACATTATCTGTGGAAAACTTGACGGCTTATACCTCGACTGGAGATGTTCCGAACATTATCAGTAAACAGTTCATTGAAATTTACACAGTAGGGCTTGGTGGTTCCGGATCTACGCTTGCTGTCGTCGTGGCCATCTTGTTGTTCTTGAAATCGAAACAGTTGAAACAAATCGGGAAACTATCCATCGGACCTGGACTATTTAACGTAAACGAACCGGTCATCTTCGGACTTCCGATCGTCATGAACCCGCTCATCATGATTCCTTGGATTGTCGCACCGCTCGTGACGGTGACGGTCACATACTTCGCGATGTCGACAGGCTTAGTCCCACCACCAACGGGTGTCGCGGTTCCATGGACTGTCCCGATGTTCTTGAGTGGTGTCATGGCGACGAACTCGCTTGCAGGAGGTCTTCTTCAAATCGTGAACTTCTTCATCATTTTGGCGATTTGGTTCCCGTTCTTGAAATTTATCGACCGAATGAATTTGAAAAAAGAATTAGAAGAATCAACAGATCAACAAGAAGCAGTGTAAACAAATAGAGAAAATAGAAATAAGGGAGAGATAAATAATGACGAACCCGACCCAAACACGTATGAGAGAGCAAAAGACCTATCAATTTCCGACAGACTTTTGGTGGGGAACGGCTTCTTCTGCTACACAGATGGAAGGTGCTGCTTTTGAAGGTGGAAAAGGATTGAACATCTGGGACTACTGGTACATGCAAGAGCCGAACCGCTTTTTCAATGGCGTGAGCGCAACAGAAGCCTCAAACTTCTATCATTTGTATGAAGAAGATATCGCATTGATGAAAGAACTCGGGCATAATACGTTCCGTTTCTCCATTTCATGGTCACGTCTTTTTCCACAAGGTGTCGGGGAAGTAAATGAAGAGGCGGTCACATTTTATAACAATGTCATCAATTGCTTAATCGATCATGGTATCGAACCGTTCATCAATCTGTATCACTTTGATATGCCGATGGCGCTTCAGGATCAAGGAGGTTGGGAGTCACGGGAAGTCGTGGAGGCATATGTCACCTTTGCGAAGACATGCTTTGAGTTGTTTGGTGACCGCGTCGAGAAATGGTTCACGCATAATGAACCGATTGTACCGGTAGAGGGTGGATATTTATATGACTTTCATTATCCAAATGTTGTTGATTTCAAGCGAGCTGTCCAAGTAGCGTACCACTCGATCTTATCGAGTGCGATGGCAATCGAAGCGTATCGTGACATGGGACAATCAGGGCAAATCGGGATCATCTTAAATCTGACACCCTCATATCCGAGAAGTCAGCACCCAGCTGATTTGAGCGCAGCGCGTATTGCTGATGCGATGTTCAATCGCTCGTTCCTCGATCCATCTGTTTTAGGCACGTTCCCTCAAGAACTAGTAGAAGTGCTGAAGTCGGAAAATGCGATGCCACAGATGGAAACAGACGATCTTGAACTCATTCGAGAACATACAGTCGACCTGCTTGGCATCAACTATTACCAGCCGCGTCGCGTGAAAGCAAAAGCATCACTGCCGAATCCGGACGCACCATTCTTACCGGAAAACTTATTTGATTTTTATGAGATGCCTGGACGTAAAATGAATCCCTATCGTGGATGGGAAATTTACGAAAAAGGAATCTATGATATTTTAATCAATCTAAAAGAAAACTATGGTAATATTCCTTGCTTCATTTCAGAGAATGGAATGGGTGTTGAGGGTGAAGAGCGTTATCGTGACGAGAACGGAAGTGTCCAAGACGATTATCGAATTGATTTCATTCGCGAACATTTGAAATGGATGCATCAAGCGATTGAAGAGGGTTCGAACGTGAGAGGCTATCATCTTTGGACGTTCATGGACAATTGGTCATGGAGCAATGCTTATAAAAATCGCTATGGATTTGTAGGTATTGACTTAGATACGCAACAACGTACTGTAAAAAAATCAGGGCACTGGTTTAAACAGTTGATTGACGCTAATGGTTTTACAGAATAATGAAGTAAGCTGACAAAGACTACTCTTTGTCAGCTTTTTTTGATATATTGTACATATATGTCTATACATGAGGTGCTATATGTCTACTAAGAAAAAACCGAAATATGAAACCATTGCTGATGAAATTCGTAAAAGAATTATTGAACACGTTTATCCGCTAGAACATGCATTACCTGATGAAATCCATTTGGCCCAAGAGTTTGGGGTGAGCCGAATGACGATGAAACGTGCGCTTGAGATTCTCGTCATGGAAGGGCTAATCTATCGTAAACGTGGTAAAGGAACATTCATTTTACAGTCGAGCTTCCAAAAAGATCGTATCAACGTGATTAGTAAAGAAACGAGAGGGCTGACTCAAGTAATCGGAGATCGCTCGTTACGAAGTGAAGTCCTCAATTTTGAGGTGAAGTTTCCGAGTCAGGAAGTCGCCAATCATCTCATGATTGAGCTGACAGAACCAGTCTATGAAATACGTCGTGTGCGTTACGTAGACGAGGAACCGTATGTCATCGAATTGACGTACATGGTTGCTAACCTCATTACAGGAATCACACGTGAAATTTTAGAACAGTCCGTGTACGCGTATATTCAAGAAGATTTAGGCTATACGATTACAAGCTCGCATAAAGTGATTCGAGCAGATAAACCGGATGAGTACGATCAGGCTTACTTGAAGAATGATATCACTGAACCGATTATCGAAGTCGAGCAAGTCGTCTATTTAAGTAACGGGAAACCGTTCGAGTATTCGTTTGCCCGTCACCGATACGATAAATTTGTGTTTTCATCGGTCAATATTGTGAAGTAAAAGTCGCCGCGATGGCGACTTTTTCGTAAGGAGGACCCATCGTGGATGTGAGAATTGAACAAGCAGGATACGAGATAAACGAACCTATCATCCAAGACATTTCGTTTGATGTACGGGCAGGTGAGATTTTAGGGGTGATTGGATCGAATGGTGCGGGAAAAACGACCACTATCGCCTGTCTTACCGGAACGATTCCTTGGATGACGGGAACGGTCGAGATGGAACGCTATGCGTACATCCCAGAACAACCGGTCTACTATGATTATTTGACGCTATCTGAACATATCGCACTCGTCCAAGAATTAACGGGAATCGATTCAACAGAAAAAACGGAGGAGTTGCTAAAGCTTTTCCGACTCGATCATGTGACCGACCGGTATCTCTCCTCTTATTCAAAAGGGATGAAACAGAAGGCGATGATTTTATTGGCGCTCATTCAAGAAGCGCATGTATTGATTGTCGATGAACCATTTATCGGATTGGATGCGACGACGACCATTCAGTTACTTCGACTGTTAGAAGCGGAGCGTACGAGGGGGGCAAGTGTCTTATTAGTCACACACGTTCTTGATACGGCCGAGCGATTGTGTGATCGTTTCGTATGGATTGATGACGGGCAACTCCTGGCGAGTGGGACGAAAGCGGAGATTCGTGAAGCGCTCGACACAGAGGGGATGACGTTGTTCGATATGATGGAAGATGTGGCGCTCCGATGATTGCGAAACGATTGTTTTGGATACGTGTCTCCCGTTATATAAAACAACAGTGGAAGACGATCCGATTGATTGTCGACTGGACGATTTTTTTATACGGTGTCCTTCCTCTTCTCATATGGGCAGGCTATTCCTACTGGCAAGTCTGGGAAGGGAGCTTCCCCTGGTTAGGTGACATCCCTTATTTTCTCTGGGCACTTCTGATTGGATGGTTCATGTGGCAAGATCGCATGTTTGTCTGGATTGAGCGTGCCGATCTCATCCTTGTAGCTGATCGTCATTTCATTCGACAGTTGAAATGGTATTCCGTCGTATATCAGATGACTCAACACCTGGTTCAATATGGATGTTATCTACTGTTGCTTGCACCGATTCTATACATAAAGGGCAGGAGTGTGGGCGAGATACTCGCGTTTGGGGCTGCACTATTTCTACTCGGTTGGTGCCATGCATGGATTCAGTATCAATTTCGTCTCCGACACGCCCATCTCATGAAGCGATTATTGATTATACTCCTTGCTTTTGTAGGTGTGTATGCGTTATTGATTGATTCGATGTTACTCAGTGTGTTGATCGGAAGCATGATGGTCACATTTGCGTTATATGTAGGGGAAGGATGGGTGTCGAAACATCCGAATATCGGTCGCGAGATTGAGATCGGGGAACGTGAGCGTGCCTCATTCGACCGTGTCCTGCTGACGACGTCAGGAGCCATCGAGAAGACGAGTGAACGGAAACGTCCCCTGTATCGACCGAGACCGAACCGCTTCGGCACCGTCAGACGAACGACGGCGCTCCTTATGTACTTTAGAACGCCGAGTCATCGGAATCTATGGTTTCGACTCATTCCACTCGGGGGAACGAGCGTGATTCTTCTCCCGAGCTGGTTCAAACTAGTGGTTCCGATTTATCTGTTATATGTCGCCTATCAGGAACAGACGTCGTTCACGAGAGAAATGGAGCGGCATCCATTCTTCCAATCTATTCAAGAAAGAGGTTCATCATGAACGAACAGCAATATGAACAACTGTTACAAATCGAGACGGCCAAACCACAGCAAGGATTCCCGTCCTCAGCCGAATATCACCGTTATGAGCCGACTCCTTACGAGGCACTCGATTTGCTTCGGGATGCGTTTCCGTTAGAGTCCACAGATACCATCGTGGATTTCGGTTCGGGAAAAGGACGTCTGCCGTTCTATTTAGCATATACGTTTCGCGTGCGGGCAATCGGTGTCGAGATGGACGGTGGATTTCATGAGGAGGCACTTCAAAATTGGATGAGCTATACGAAGAAACATCGTAATCGGGGAAGTGTTCAATTGGAACAGGGACTCGCGGAAGAATTCACGATTCCATCGGATGCGAATCGATTCTACTTCTTTAATCCGTTCTCGGTGAACGTCTTCCGTCAAGTGATCGCCAACATCATCGAATCTGTTGAAACGGTCCCTCGTCCGGTCGATGTGATTTTATATTATCCGGCGGATGAGTATCTCCATTATTTGAACGACAATACGCCTTTTCAGTACGTACAAACGGTGCGATTGCCGCTAAAGAATCTTCATGAGCGATTTTTGATTTATCGGTTTGATATGATGGAGTCATCTTGGTAATGGAGGAGTGAGCACGATGAAAAAGAAAGACATTTTAGAAGCGTATCGTTGGCGTCAAGCGACGAAAGCGTTCGATGCGGATCGTAAAATCAAAGAAGAGGACATGGAGTTCATTTTAGAGACGGGACGTCTTTCGCCGAGTTCGTTCGGATTCGAGCCATGGCAATTTGTCGTGGTGCGTCGGGAAGATTTACTCCAAAAAATTAAAGATCATGCATGGGGAGCGCAAGGTCAGGCACTGACTGCCAGTCACTTCGTGTTGATCCTCGCAAGAACCCCTAAAGCCATGCGTTATGATGCGGACTATATTCGTCATATCGTGACGGGTGTACAGGGCCGTACGGAAGAAGAATACGCACAACGCGTGAAACGGGTACAAGAGTTCCAGGAGAACGACTACCGTCTCTTAGATGATGAGCGTGTCTTCCAAGAATGGATCAAGCGTCAGACATATATCCCGCTCGGAAATATGATGACGGCTGCCGCACAAATCGAGATTGATTCATGCCCGATCGAAGGGTTCAATCAAGAGGAAATCGATGAGTTGCTCATCTCAGAAGGCGTGATGGAACGAGGCGAATGGTCACTTTCAGTCATGGTTGCATTTGGGTATCGAGCGCGCGATTTCGCACCGAAAACACGTCGTGACTTTAACGAAGTCGTCAAATATATCGGATGAAAAAAAAGAGTCAATCGCCTCGGCGATTGACTCTTTTGAATTATTTCCAGTCTGTGATGCGGTCGACTGGGAAGCGGACTGATGGATACCCTTCTTCTGCTGCTTTCCCGATTGAGAGAAGCATGACTGGAAGGTAACGTTCTTTGTCGAGACCGAACGCTTCAGCGATGTTCGCTTTGTCGTATCCGCCGATTGGGTTTGTGTCATACCCGTGCGCACGTGCGACGAGCATGAGTTGCATCGCAACAAGACCTGAATCGAGCATGATGCTGTCTTTGACCATTTCTTTCGGTGCATCTTTGAAGATGCCTTTGATCATGTCGACTTGACGGTCGCGGACTTCAGCCGGCATCATACCGCGCTCTACCGCTGTATCAAAAATCTCTTCTGTGTAATCTGCCATTTGGTAGTCAGCAAAGAGGGCGATGACAGCTGAAGATGTTTCCACTTGGCGTTTGTTGAAGCTTGCGAGTGGAAGGAGTGTTTCTTTTCCTTCTGCGCTATCGATGACGACGAAGCGCCATGGTTGTAAGTTAAGTGATGAAGGAGCTGTTGTCGCTTCTTCAAGAATTTGTGTCATTTCTTCTTTTGAGATTTTGACGTTCTCATCGTATACACGAATCGAACGGCGTCCTTTGACAATCTCCATAAAGTCTTTTTGTGTAGCAGTGTTCATATTGTAGTCTTCCTTTCATGGTCAATAGTATCTTGTAACATCGTGAGTGATGCTAGTAACTGTTGTTGATCCTCTACCTTCATGTTGACAAAAAGTCGGTCCGTTAAGCACTCTTTTTGCTCAGTCCAATGTGCAATTTGTTCACGACCATCGTCTGTCAACTCGACATAGATGACACGGTTGTCTTGTTCGCAGCGTCTCCGCGTGATGAGTCCTTGTGTCTCTAATTGTTTCAGGTGTCGGGTGATGGCGGCGTGATCGACATCGACACGTTGCTGCAATTCACGTTGCCGCAATGGACCGACGTGATACAGGTTGCTTAAAATGTCGTAGCGACTCAAGCTGAGTCCGTCCATTTCCGAGTCGAATAATTGCCCCAATTCTTTTTGTACGGTGATGATGTGATAGAGAATTTGATCACGAAGCGAGCAAGAATCTCGCATGCACATCGCCTCCTCAAATCATTGATGACTCAATTATTGATGGGTCACACAATGTATAGTAAACCCATCGTGACGAGATTTCAAATAAAAAGTTTTAAGAAATGGGTTGTCAAACTGTTATATAATAGACTATATTGTAATCAACTGATATATAACAATGATTAAAGGAGGATGTGAACGCTTGGAACACTATGAACGACTAAATACGTATCATATTCATGAGAAACTGATTGAACTTGTGAATAAAAACGTTCTTGATCCCCATGAAATCAACGTTTTTTGGGAAGGCGTCGAATCGCTTCTAGAGCGTTTCATTCCAGTGAATCAGACACTTCTAGAGCAACGGACGACATACGAGCGATTGTTACAGGAGTGGTACAGTCGTCAAGAGGAAGTCGATCCAATCGAATATGAGACATTTTTAACGTCAATCGGCTATATCGAACCGGTCGTCGAAGATTTTCACATCGATGTGTCGCATGTCGATCATGAAATCGCGCATCAAGCTGGACCACAACTCGTTGTCCCGTTAGATAATGCCAGATATGCACTCAACGCCGCCAATGCCAGATGGGGAAGTCTCTACGATGCCCTTTATGGGACGGACATGATTGACGAGACAGACGGTATGGAAAAGGGACGAGTATATAATCCCGTTCGCGGTAAGGAAGTCGTTCGGTTGGCGAAACAGTTTTTGGATGACACGTTCCCGCTGCCGTCAGGATCGCACGAGGAAGTGACAAGATACGTCGTTCGTGACGATGTCGCCTATGCGGTGATTGGAGACGACGAGCATTCATTCGCAGATGATTTCTTCGTCGGTTACACCGGGGAACCAAACGAGTTGAAGACGTTGATGCTCAGACACCATGCCTTACATGTGGAACTTCAATTCGACCGAGAACATCCGGTCGGCAAAGTCGATCCTGCTGGACTGATGGACATCGAGCTCGAATCAGCCCTATCCGCAATCGTGGATTGTGAGGACTCGGTCGCAGCCGTTTGCGCGGAAGACAAAGTTCATTTGTATCGCAATTGGCTCGGTCTAATGAATGGGACGCTTGAAGCCTCATTCCAAAAGAATGGGAAGCGACTCTCTCGACGTTTAAACGAAGATAAGCGTTTGATTGGAAAAGGTGGGGCGGAAGTCGTGCTCCCAGGACGCGCACTTCTATTCATTCGGAACGTCGGACACTTGATGACGACGGATTTGATCCTTGATGCAGAAGGGCGTGAGGTGCCAGAAGGGATCGTTGATGCCATCTTCACTTCATTGATCGCAAGTCGCCATCTCCATCGTCGTCTCAACTCTCGGGAAGGGTCGATCTATATCGTCAAGCCGAAAATGCACGGGTCTGAAGAAGTAGCATTCACCAATGACTTGTTTGACGCCGTAGAAGATCTACTGGACCTTCCTCGCTATACGTTGAAAGTCGGCGTGATGGATGAAGAGAGACGGACATCGCTCAATTTGAAAAATTGCATCGCGCAAGTAAAAGATCGAGTCGTCTTCATCAATACGGGCTTCCTTGACCGGACGGGAGACGAGATTCATTCCTCGATGACACTCGGACCGATGCGTCGGAAGGGAGAAATGAAGACGTCACCTTGGCTCGCTGCATATGAACGGTTGAATGTATCAGCCGGTCTCGAGAGCGGGTTCCATCATCAAGCACAAATCGGAAAAGGGATGTGGGCGATGCCCGACCGGATGCAGGACATGATGCGTGAAAAAATGGCACACGTACGCTCCGGGGCAACGACGGCATGGGTGCCTTCACCGACAGCAGCGACGCTCCATGCGATGCACTATCATCAACTCGATGCTTTTGACATACAGCGAGAATTGATCAAGCAGCCTCATTTGAAACATGAACGGCAACAGCTCCTTGATATCCCGCTCGCGACGCGTATCTATTCGCAAGAAGAGATTAAAGAAGAGCTTGAGAACAACTTGCAAGGATTGCTCGGATACGTTGTTCGTTGGGTCGAACAAGGCGTCGGTTGCTCGAAAGTGCCAGATATTCACCATATCGGACTGATGGAAGACCGGGCGACACTCCGAATTTCGAGCCAACACGTGGCCAACTGGTTACATCACGGCATTTGTTCAGCGGATCAAGTGGAGGTCACGCTTTACCGGATGGCACGAGTCGTCGACGAACAAAACGAGTCAGATCCGAATTATCGACCAATGACGCCGAACGTCGATCAGTCGATCGCCTATCAAGCTGCCCACGAACTCGTGTTTCATGGGTTGAAACAGCCGAACGGGTATACGGAACCAATCTTACATCGCCGCCGCCGTGAATTTATGAAACGACAAACTGTGGAGTTCAATTTAAAAGGAGGAACCTTATCATGACAACGAAAAAAATGGAAAGCGAACAGTTGATTGAACGTTGGGTCGTCCGCCGCATCGTATCTGGAAAATCGACTGCATCTTTGGCGAATACAGCATTCGTATATGGTAACGACTTGATGCGCCTCGTTTTGGACCGGACAGACGGTTCACTTCAAATCATGAAAGAGCCGATCGATGAAGTCGTCGTATTCCGCAAGCCGGAAGATCGGGACGAAGAGAACGTCTGTCGTTGTTGCGGGATGGAGCATTCGACGTTTAAGGCAGCATTGGAATGCTGTGCTTACCTCGACTAAGTCATTTCGTTTGTAATATCTGTTATATAACAAATTAAATTTATCAAAATTAATATAATACAGGAGGGTTTATTGATGAAACAACGCGAAGAATTATTGAACAGCTGGCAGTCAGAACGATTTGAAGGTGTAGAACGTCCGTACTCTGTAGAAGACGTCATGAAATTACGAGGGTCTATCGTGATTGAACAAACGCTTGCGACAAAAGGAGCGGAACGCTTGTGGCAATTGATGCACGAGCGTGACTACGTCCATGCACTTGGTGCATTGACAGGGAACCAGGCGATTCAGCAAGTAAAAGCAGGACTCGAAGCCATCTACTTGAGTGGTTGGCAAGTAGCGGCGGATGCGAACCTGTCAGGTCATATGTATCCGGACCAGAGTCTATATCCGGCCAACTCGGTGCCGAGTGTCGTCAAACGAATCAATCAGGCACTTCAACGTGCCGACCAAATTCAAACGGCAGAAGGAAAAGGCGATACGCATTGGTTCGCACCGATTGTCGCGGATATGGAAGCAGGGTTCGGTGGGGTGCTCAACGTATTCGAATTGACGAAGGCGATGATCGAAGCAGGAGCTGCCGGTGTTCACCTCGAAGACCAGCTCTCGTCTGAGAAGAAATGTGGTCACCTTGGTGGAAAGGTATTACTCCCGACGCAGACGGCTGTGAAAAACTTGATTTCGGCTCGACTCGCGGCAGACGTCATGGGCGTCCCGACAATCATCGTAGCGCGGACAGATGCGCACGCAGCGAACTTGATCACAAGCGACATCGACCCAATCGATCACCCGTTCATCATTGGAGAGCGTACATCGGAAGGCTTCTATCGTACGGAAGCTGGTATCGAGCAAGCAATCGCTCGTGGACTCGCTTATGCACCGTATGCAGACCTCGTCTGGTGTGAGACGTCTGAACCAGATTTGGCAGAGGCACGTCAATTCGCCGAAGCGATTCATGCGAAGTATCCAGGAAAACTTCTCGCTTACAACTGCTCACCATCGTTCAACTGGAAGAAGAAGTTGTCAGACGAAGAGATTGCCACGTTCCAACAAGAAATCGGCGCAATGGGCTACAAGTTCCAGTTCGTCACACTCGCTGGATTCCACGCGCTCAACTTCGGCATGTTCGAGCTCGCACGTGGGTACAAAGACCGTGGCATGGCAGCCTACTCGGAGTTACAACAAGCAGAATTTGCGGCTGAAGTACATGGTTACACAGCGACACGTCACCAACGTGAAGTCGGGACGGGTTACTTCGATGAAGTCTCGCTCGTCATCTCAGGTGGGCAATCATCAACGACTGCACTGGCTGGATCGACAGAAGCAGAGCAGTTCACAAATTGATCATATTTTGGAGACGCCAATTTGTTGGTGTCTCTTTCTTTATGTGAAAGTGTGTGAGACCAGTCGATGAATATGTGAAATAAGGGTGAATCGAAGTTCATTTTCACTTCTCCAATTCGACGAATAGTTGTCACAAATAGTAATAATAAACCGTTTCCATTCCTTGTATACTCAATCTGTTCACAAGTTGGACACAATGATAAAGGGGGAAGCGTTATGCAGGGGGAACGATTGAACAAACGCAACGCTTGGTATCAAGCGGTTTGGCGTTGGCACTTTTATGCAGGTCTTATATTTGCACCGATTTTCATTATCCTGGCTGTGACAGGGAGCATTTATTTATTTGAACCACAAGTAACGAAGATGCAGTACAAAGACATGATGACGGCATCATTCACGGAAGAACAGCCGATAGAAGTTCAAAAGGAATCATTTAGGTCAGAATATCCGGATGCGATGATCACTTCAATTCGATTGCCGGATGAAGGTGAATCGACTCGAATCGGTTGGATGAACGAAGACGAGATGATGTATACATATATTCATCCGGAAACGACAGAAGTTTTAGGAACACGAACTGCTGAAAGTAGCATGGATTTACTGTTTGTCATTCATGGCACGCTGTTGGGGGGACAAATTGGGAACTGGGTTGTCGAGCTCGCGGCGTCATGGGCGATTATTCTACTCATCACGGGAACGTTCTTATTCTGGCCGCGCGGTAAGAATCCGATTCGGATGCTTATGCCGAAGCTCGGGAAAGGCCGGCAGTGGTGGAAACAGATGCATGGTAGCGTCGCTTTATGGACATCATTCGGTCTCGTCATCATCATCAGTTCAGGTCTTGCCTGGTCATCCGTTTCGGGTGCGATGTTGCAGTGGGTTTCCTCGTCGACGAACACGGGAGCACCAATATATGCCTATGCGTTTGGCGCCAAGCCAGAATCGACCGTGACGACAAAAGATGTGGCGGAAGACGTGCCTTGGGCGACCCAGGCAGATCTCGTTCCAACGTCTTCTCCAAGTACGCTTCTGCCAATTGATTTGAATCAGGTCGTGAACAATACGTCGATCGATCGACCGTACACGATCTCACTTCCGGAAGGCGAAACTGGCGTCTATACCGTCACCTCGGCGGCGGGTCATCCGTTTAAAGAAGCGACGGTGAACTTAGATCAATACAGTGGTGAAACACTCAGCTCTGTGACATACGCAGATTACGGGATTCTCGGAAAACTGATTACGGTCGGAATTGCCTTCCATGAAGGTCGCCTATTCGGTTTGCTTAATCAATTGGTCGGAGTCACGCTTTGTCTAAGTCTCATTTTCGTTGTCATCAGCTCGTTCGTGATGTGGCGTAAACGAAAAGTCGGATCAATCGAACAGATGAAACGATTTGAAGACGACCGGATCAAACGAATCGTCGGTATCTTGATTTTACTGCTCGGTGTGACATTACCGCTCGCAGGAATCAGTATCCTTGTCGTTCTTGTATTTGATTGGTTGATTGGACGCCGGAAGTTGAAAGCGGAGGTGGCAGCATGAGACGATTCAAAACAGTGCTTCCTGTCATCCTAGCGACGATTTGGTTAGGCGCGTGTCAGCTTCAACCAGTAGAACGCACCATTGATCCGATCGGGATTCAACTGATCGTACCTGAACGTGTAAAAGTCGGGTCGACAACGCTTGCGATGAAAGTATCGAATGACGAACGCGTGACGGAAAGCCATATCCAAGTCACACCTTACGATTCGGAAGAGACCCGGACGTATGAAGTGACAGAAAAGGATAGCTATCTCGTGACGAGCGTGAAGCTCGACCAGGGAATCTATCAAGTGAACGGCATGGTCCATGAAGGGCAGAAGGTCTATACGCCTTCAGCGTGGATGATTGTCGGTGATGTACCGCAAGACCAAATCGACCAATTGCAACAACCAATCGTTCACTCACACGACCATAGCGGTGAACATCAGCATTAAAAAAGTAACCGTTGCGTATGCAGCGGTTACTTTCGTTTAAGACGTATCCCGATCTCTCCAATGAGAATGGCAATGCCCACGAATCCGGCACCGAGGATGGCCATCTGATTCTGGTTGGCGACCCCGATTCCGTTTTCGAATTGATAAATGTCACGAGTGAAGAATTGAATTGGCTCACCGGATGTGAGTGCTTGTTCATAACCGAGCCAAATCAAAATCGAGAATGTGGCAATGGAGACAACAAATCCGATGAGTGCAGTGATACTAACGCGGATTGCGATTCGAGTCATAATGGTTCCTCTTTTCCTGTTTGTCTAGCATACGTCACAGAAAGAGGAAAAGATTCGCAGTGCACTCATTTCGGAATGGTTAACACTTGTCCGACATAGATGGAGTTGACGTTTGTGATGTTATTGGCTGCCGCAATCTTTGCGACGGTCGTATTGTACATCGTTGCAATCTTATAGAGCGTATCGCCCGATTTCACCGTATACTTCACGGTCGTTGTAGGTGGTGGTGTGACAGTCGTTCCTGGAATGATGAGCACTTGTCCGACGTAGATTAAGCTGTAGTTCGTGATGTTATTGGCGGCTGCAATCTTTGCGACGGTCGTATTGTACATCGTTGCAATCTTATAGAGCGTATCGCCAGATTTCACGGTATATTTCACAGTCGTTGTAGGTGGTGGTGTGACGGTTGTTCCTGGAATGATGAGCACTTGTCCGACGTAGATTAAGCTGTAGTTCGTGATGTTGTTGGCGGCAGCAAGAGCGGATACGGTGACGCCATACGTCCGTGCGATGCTATACAATGTGTCGCCTGATTTCACGGTATACGTTTTGTTCGTCGATGTGTTTTGATACGCCAGTAATTGCGAGACCGTGACAAATTTGTAGCCCTTTGCTTTCAGTTGTGAAATCATCGTCGGTAATGCGAGTGGGGTACCCGGTGCACCCGCACCTGTATGCATCAAGACGATTGAACCCGGCTTAATGTTGGTCTGAACTTTCGTATTGATTTGACTTGCGGTTAATCCTTTCCAGTCAATCGTATCGATGTTCCATTGAATCGTGTAGCCGTATCCGGCAGCCCCCACACCGTTCAATACGGTACTATTGACGGCACCGAACGGGGCTCTGAAAATCGGTTTTGTTGTTTTTCCCGTCAACGATTTAATCAAAGCTTCCGTGCGGTCGAGCTCGGATTTCATTTGAGTGGCAGTCAGTTTGGTGAAGTCTGGGTGTGTATACGAGTGGTTTCCGAGCTGATGCCCTTTTGCGGCGATGTTTTTAATGTACTGTGGATGATTATTTGCGCCCGAACCCGTTAAAAAGAAAGTGGCCTTGACGTTGTTTTTTGTTAAAATGTCTAAAATCTTGTTCGTGTTCGCCCCGTCTGCCCCGTCATCGAACGTCAATGCGACGACCTTGCTCGTCGTATTCACGCTCGTTATAAATGTTGAAGCGGCGGCACTGACGGAAATCGATTGTGTGATCACCATCGCTAATAAGATGAACAGTGCCATCGCCCCACGAATGACCTTACGTTTCATCTGAATTCGCCTCCAGTCATGATGTAACTCCCTTGATGTTAAGACTTTCCAAATGTTTAACCTTAATATATTTTATATACCCCTTTTTAGAAGTGATGGACTAAAATACGGAAATGTACACAACAAATTTCGATTCAACTATATGTGTGAAATTTGTGAGAACATATCGTGGGTTATATCACAGAATGCTCACACTCTTTTTGGAAAGAGATGGTATCATGAACAATGTGTGAAAGATGTAAGCGATTTATAAGGAGGACTTATAATGAAAAAGATGATGACACGGTTTGGGGTCGTGTTTGGGCTCATCGGGCTGTTTGTACTCGGTGCGTGCGGCACGGAGAAAGAAGCGGAAAGTGCAACTGTTCCGCAATCAATGGAGCCAGTAGATGCAGAATTGATGGTTGAGGCAACAGCTGAAAAAGGAGAAGCTGTACCCTTGTCGGTTCACGTCACGCAAGATGGTCAACCTGTAGACGATGCGGATGAAATCAAGTTCGAAGTATGGAAGAACGGTGCGAAAGAAGAAAGTGACATGATCAAGGCGTCACTCACGAAAGACGGTGTCTATGAAGCCGAGACGACGTTCGCTGAAGAAGCGGTTTATACAGTTCAAGTGCACGTGACAGCGCGTTCGATGCATACGATGCCTACGACAAATGTGACGGTCGGACATCCAGAAACGGCTGCTGAAGCGGAAGAAGAGAGTGAGCATCATCACCATGCCGGAGCGGATATCACGCTTGACCCGAAAGAGGCGACAGCGGGAGAAGAGCAACCATTCATGGTGCACGTCATGATTGAAGACGAGATGCTCGCTGGGGCGGAAGTACAACTCGAAATCTTCCAAGACGGGGCAGAGAAGCATGAGTGGGTGAAGTTAGAGGAAGCAGATGCTGGGATGTATAAAGGTGTACACACCTTTGCTGAATCAGGCGCATACAACGTCCAAGTCCATGTCACGAAAGGTCATGATATTCATGAGCACGTCATGGAGACGGTAAACGTTAAATAAAAAAATCGGCTCACGTTGAGCCGATTTTTTTATTATGCATTTTGGTAAAGAGATTCAACTTGTTGTTGAAGCGCTTCGTTCTCCAAGTACTCATCGTATGTTGCTTCTTTGTCCACGATGCCATTCGGTGTCACTTCGATGATGCGTGTCGCAATCGTCGAGATGAGCTGATGGTCATGTGAGCTGAAGAGGAGCACACCTTTGAATGACTCGAGACCGTTGTTGAGTGCCGTAATCGATTCGAGGTCCAAGTGATTCGTCGGATCGTCGAGGACGAGCACGTTCGAGTTCGAAAGCATCATCTTCGAGAGCATGCAACGTACTTTTTCTCCCCCTGAGAGGACAGACGCCTTCTTCATGACTTCTTCACCTGAGAAGAGCATACGACCAAGGAATCCGCGAAGGAACGTGTCTGACTCATCAGCAGGAGAGAACTGACGTAACCAGTCGAGGATGCTCTTTTCTGAGCCCTCGAAGTATTCCGAGTTGTCTTTCGGGAAGTATGACTGAGTCGTCGTCACGCCCCATTTAACTGACCCTGTGTCTGGTTCCATCTCACCCATGAGAATTTTGAAGAGTGTCGTGATGGCGACGTCCGAACGACCAACGAATGCGACTTTGTCCGTTTTGTTAAGTGAGAACGTGACGTTGTCGAGCACTTTCACGCCGTCAATCGTCTTCGAAACGTTGTCGACATAGAGAACATCGTTTCCGATCTCGCGCTCCATCGTGAATCCAACGAACGGATAGCGACGTGACGACGGACGGATGTCATCAAGTGTGATCTTATCGAGCAACTTCTTACGCGACGTCGCTTGACGCGCTTTCGAGGCGTTCGAGCTAAAGCGCGCGATGAAGTTTTGAAGTTCTTTAATCTTCTCTTCTTTCTTCTTGTTCTGGTCTGCCGCCATACGTGTAGCAAGTTGGCTTGACTCATACCAGAAGTCGTAGTTCCCGACATACAATTGGATTTTTCCGAAGTCGAGGTCTGCCATGTGCGTACAGACTTTGTTCAAGAAGTGACGGTCGTGGGAAACGACGATGACTGTGTTTTCAAAGTTGATTAAGAATTCTTCTAACCATTGAATTGCTTTTAGGTCAAGTCCGTTGGTCGGCTCGTCCAAAAGCAAGATGTCTGGCTTACCGAAGAGCGCTTGGGCAAGAAGGACTTTGACTTTCTCCCCACCTGTGAGTTCGCTCATTTGTTTCTGGTGAAGCGCTTCTGAGATCCCGAGACCTTGAAGGACCATCGACGCTTCTGATTCTGCTTCCCAACCGTTCAACTCAGCGAATTCCCCTTCGAGTTCAGCTGCGCGCATTCCATCTTCGTCTGAGAAATCTTCTTTCATATAGATGGCGTCTTTTTCTTTCATGACGCTATAAAGACGCTCGTGACCCATGATGACGGTCTCGAGTACAGCACTGTCCTCATAAGCGTAGTGGTCCTGCTTGAGGACCGCGAGACGCTCACCCGGTGTGATGCTGACATCACCCGTCGTCGTATCTTGCTCACCTGATAAAATCTTTAAGAATGTCGATTTACCGGCACCGTTCGCACCAATCAATCCGTAACAGTTGCCTGGTGTGAACTTGATGTTCACGTCTTCGAACAACTTACGGCCGCCAAATTGTAGGCTGACGTTATTTACTGTAATCATGTATGGTATCCCTCGTTTTTCTGATTAGTTTACGACGTGTATTGTATCACGTTTTTGAAAATCGCGCAGTGTCACGTCATGATTCACAAAGGTTAAAGAAAAACTTGTGCATTAGGATAGAGGATTCTACAACGTAAGATGGAAATATTATGTAGAACAGAAATGCACGTGAATCAAATGGGGGGTACTATGAAACAAATTAGACTCTGGCTGATCGTCCTATTCATTGCGGTCAGTTCAAGTATCGTGAATTCGCTATTGAAGAATGAACTTCAAACGTTTGAGGTAGGGAAGTTTGAATTTGGGAAATATGATGATTTTGACGAGGCGTTGGCTAAAGGTCTAACTTATGACATGAATAAATTGATTTATACAACACAACACGATGGGGTGACCATCGTCATGTACACGACGATTCCGGATTCTACAGAATTTGAAGATGTCGTGGAGTTTCAAGATGATATTGAGTTTCAAAATGAGACGGAGGCATTAGTCGTCCAGTTCTTTGAGGGGAATGATAAAGAGGGATGGGAGCTTATAGGACCGGCAGGATGGACCCACTATGAAAACGACAACCTCACCGTGTACGACACCTTTTTAAGAGACTATGACGATGAAGGCAACGTCAAATATGCTTTCGATGTGACATTTGGAGAAGTGAACAATCCAAAAATCGATACAGTTGAAACGAAATCCCATCACGACACCATGTTCACCGAGGCAACGATGATTCGAAAGGGTCTGGGTCGATATTATTTTCAAATCGGGGTAGGAGCGATTGTACGAGGAATTTCTGTAAATGGTGAGATTATCGATCAACAAGGTAGCTGACACTTCGAAGACTTTAGTCGCCGTTCGTATTTGATTCAAATAAGATATTCTGCAAATGCGCTCAAGTAAGAATAAAAAATTTAGTGGGGTGGGCGAGGTTGCAGGTAAAGGGGAGCATATGATTCAAACAGAAAACAAGCATCGTTTTGAAACAGGTTCATTGTTAACCGCATTTGGAATTTCGAGTATGGGTGATTTTATATATTTAGTAGCAATCAATGTTTTTGTGTATCGTCTGACGGATTCAGCGATGGCTGTTGCAGGCCTGTGGATGATTGGTCCGCTCGCTTCAGTCATGACGAAGTTCTGGATTGGAAGTATCGTTGATCGGTCGTCTCTAAAAAATATGATGATTTGGACGGATGTGATACGGGGAGTTTTATTAATTGGAATTCCTTTTATGGAATCACTATGGCTGTTGTACGGAAGTTTGTATCTGCTTGCTGTCGCAAAATCTTTTTTTGAAGTCTCATCATTTTCATACATCGCAAAATTGATTCCGACGACAAGACGCAAACAATTTAATGCTTACCGACAAGCAATCACGTCAGGTGCATTTTTGATTGGTCCCGCCCTCTCCGGATTCCTTCTCCTCGTGACAACAACAAGTGTCGCGATATGGATCAACGCTGCCTCCTTTTTCTTTTCGGCATTGTTATTAACGAGATTGCCTCAGCTTGAATGGAAGCCAACAACGTCTAAAGTGCGTATATCGATACAAACGGTTCAAACGGACTGGAAGAAAGTATGGACGTTCAGTCGATTGAATGTGTTTATTTTTGGTATGTAAATGCTGTTCCAAGGGATGGTAATTGTCTCGTTCGCGATGGATGCACAGGAAGTAGTGTTCACGCAAGAAACGTTAGGTTTATCCGAAGCTCAATACGGTCTTTTAATTAGTTTGACAGGACTAAGTGCGGTAGTGGGGTCACTGGTCGTCGCGTCAGCTACTCGATTCTTGTCGATCAGATGGTTGATTGGAGTGGGGTCGGTGCTTGTTGCTGTTGGATATATGATTTATGCTACATCCAATTCATTTTGGGTGACTCTAGTTGGTTTTCTCATATTAGGTTTTTTTAATGCCTTTTCTGGTGCGGGTTTTATTACGTTTTATCAAAATAATCTACCAGAAGAGATGACGGGAAGGATTGCAAGTATATATGGCATGGTTCAAAGCATCTTACAAGTGATCGGAGTGTTACTTGTAGGACTACTCAGCGATATTGCAGAGCTACGAATCACGCTCCTCTTCGCGGCGAGCTCCATCTTGCTGTTAAGTATGATTCAGTTCTATTTCGTCTTTCGACCATCCTCTGAAACGTATTACTCAGAGTCGGATCAACCAATCGAAAATATTTCATGAAGAAGGAGCCGTTTCTCCTGGAAGTGGCTCCTTTTATCATTAGTCGACTCGTACAACGGTCGTATTCAATTCGAACGCCACGTTGCCTGCGAGCGCGCGTGAAATCATACATTGATCTTTCGCTTTTTTGGCGATGCGTTCAACAAGTGTGATTTCTCGATCCGTCATCTCTGCCGGGACTTGAATCGTTGTCGCATAGCGAATCGTCTCGTAAGTGAAGATGCCGTTCGTCACATCGACGATGCCTTCCGCGTCAATCGTGATGCCACGGTGAGTGAGGTCACTTCGACCGAGTACGGCTGCGAGTGTGATGATATAACACGTAGCCGCTGCCCCGAGTAACATCTCATCCGGATTCGTGCCGACTCCGGGACCGTCCATTTCGGGTGGAATCGAAATCTGTGTCTTTAATCGCTCTGCCTCGAGGGTACCGACGTCATTTCTTCCACCATCCCAGCCGAGGTTCATGCTAAATGTATGTTTCATCAAAAATCGCCTCCAATGTCTCTAGTGTAAAAGAGAATGATTGGAGGCGCATTTGTTATGCTTGTGCACGCTTCGCGAATGTGCGAAGTGTTTCGATGATGACTGTTGTCGCTTTTTCCATGTTATTCACAGAGACATATTCGAACTTCCCGTGATAGTTCTCCCCACCTGTGAAGATGTTCGGTGTCGGAAGGCCCATATAAGAAAGTTGCGAACCGTCTGTCCCACCGCGAATCGGTTCGATTTTCGATTCGATGCCAAGATCACGCATGACGTCAGCGACGGTATCGACGATGTGTTTGACCGGCTCGATTTTCTCTGCCATGTTGTAATACTGGTCTTCCATCTGGAGTTCAATCCGTTCTTCCCCGTATTTTTGTTTCCATTCGAGGACGAGTTTCTCCATCAACGCTTTACGCGCTTCGAACTTTTGTTTGTCATGATCGCGGATGATGTATTGAAGCGTCGTCTTCTCGACATCCCCGGTGAAGCCGTTCAAATGGAAGAATCCTTCGTAGTTGCTTGTACGTTCCGGTGCCTCATCAGCAGGTAAACGGTTTTGGAAAGCCATCGCGAGCTTCATCGAGTTGACCATCTTATTTTTGGCGCTACCTGGGTGCACGTTCGTGCCGTGGAAGGTGACGGTCGCACCCGCTGCGTTAAAGCTCTCATACTGCAATTCTCCGAGTGGACCGCCGTCCATCGTGTAAGCGAAGTCTGCATTGAATCGGGCGACATCGAATTTATGTGGACCACGGCCGATTTCTTCATCTGGTGTGAAGGCGATGCGAACCGGTCCGTGCGGAATCTCAGGATGAGCCAATAAGTATTCAACGGCTGTGACGATTTCGGCAATCCCTGCTTTATCGTCCGCACCGAGGAGTGTCGTTCCATCGGTTGTCATGAGCGTATGTCCGACATACCCGTCAAGTTCTGGGAAGTCTTTTGGTGATAAGACGATATTTAAGGATTCGTTCAAGACAATGTCGCCGCCTTCATAATGCTCAACGAGTTGAGGGGAAACGTTCGTTCCTGTGAAATCGGTCGCCGTATCCACGTGAGCGAGGAATCCAATCGTCGGGACATCATGATTGACGTTACTCGGAAGTGTGGCGAAGAGATAGCCGTATTCGTCCGTCTCGACGTCTGTCAGTCCGAGTTCTTTCAGTTCTTTTTCTAAATGACGAATCAAATCCCATTGTTTGGCCGTCGATGGTGTTGTCGTACTCGTGAAGTCAGACTGTGTATCAATCTTCGCGTAAGTCATTAAGCGTTCAATTAATTTTGCTTGCATGGATTGTCCTCCTCTAAAAAGTTTCATCTTCATTAGTTTATCACGAGCAATCGAAGTCGAAACAAAAAAGTCACGCCCATCGATGGACGTGACCTGTTCAAAAGAGAAACGGATATAGAATCGGCAAGATAAACGAGGTGAAGATGGCGGTCAATCCCATCGCGGCCCCACCTGTCGCACCGGACAACGGATGTTCCGTCGCCGCCTGAGCGGTCCCGATCCCGTGACTAATCGTCCCGAGTGTGAGCCCACGCGTGAACGGGTCGTCCATACGGATCGATGTCAATAATACCGGACCGAGCATCGCCCCTAAAATACCGCAGGCAACAGCAATCGAAGCGGCAAGCGTCGCATCCCCTTCTAGCTGTCGAGCCAACTCAAGGGCAATCGGGGACGTCGCCGATTTGACCGATAGTGCAATCAATACGTTTTCGGTGAACGAAAACAGTTTGCCGAAAAGTACAGCCACAAAAATCGTAGAGAGTGACCCGAGTACGATGGCACTCAGGGCCCGTTTTACCCGTGCGAGTAGTACGGGTAAGTTGCGATAGAGCGGTAACCCGAGGGCGACTGTCGCCGGACCCAGTAAGATGGTGATGAGATCGGTAGCCGGTTTATACGCATCATAGGACTGTCCCGTCATGAGTAACAAGAGTATTAGAATCGCTGTACTTAAGAAAACGACATTGGTGAACGGAGATGCCCACTTTTTCGAAAGTTGACGACTGAGCGAATACACGAGAATCGTCAATCCGATCCAAACGTATGTCATGATGCCTCACCTTCTTTCCCAGAAACGAGCGCCGTCACGACCATCCCGACAGCCATGCTGGCGAGTAGCGTGATGAGGAGCGGGATACCGGCAGCTTTTAACAAGGTACCGTATGCCATAAGGCCGACGGCGATCGGAATGAAGAAGAAGGCGAGATGCTTCGTCAAATATCCAGCGCTGTCCTCAATCCATTCCACGCGAATGACTTTTGTTAGTAAGAGGATGAGCAACAGCACCATGCCAATGACGCTGCCCGGTACTTTCCAAGCGAACGTCTCAACGATCCAGTTGCCGAGTGTGCTCAGTCCGAATAAAAGAGAGAGCCCAATCATCCATTTTAATAATTTCATATGCATGACTTCCTTTCACGTCATTCAAAACGTATGAATCTTCTCAAATTCAACGAGAGAGGTCAAGAATAGGGTATAACAAAAAAGGTAATGGGTACATACGTTCGGCATGCTATACTACATCTATCATAAACAAGCGGGGTGTCGAGATGGAACTAAAAACGATTGAGCAATTTATTCAAGAGCACGAATTACAAAACGGGGAAGACATTTTGCGTGCGTTCACGAAGCGGGTCAATTTGACGCTTGTACCACGAACTACACGAGAAGAAGTTCGAATCGGTTATTCAAAATTCGGTGGGCATCCTGATTTGCCAAATGCTGACTTGCATCCAGGGGAGAATATGACGTTTTTAGCCCAGTTCCGTTTAAGTGATTTAGCTGAGTTTGAATCCGTAGATGCACTCCCGAAAGAAGGTTTGTTGTCTTTCTTCTATGACTTGGAAGAACAACCTTGGGGAGATGCGGACGAACGTCATCTTTGGCGTGTCGTGTATACGGAAGACACGCAACTTGAGCGAGTGCGAGTTGGAGAAGCATTGAATGAACGTGCCGTTTCTTTTAAAGAGAGCTATGCGGAGAATGGATATGATTTGTACGAACTCATGGAAGAGGAAGTATACGAAGCATTTGAAGAGTTGTTTGATCGTGAGGAACTTCATGCAATCGGTGGACACCCGAGTGAAGTACAAGGTGACGTCTTTGAAGAAGTACAAGAAACCTATGGAGAACGATTCGATGATCCATTCTTGCTCTTTCAAATGGACACCTCTGAGGAGTTGGATATTATGTTTGGAGATGCAGGGATGCTCTATTTTCTCATTCCAAATGATGCCCTCCGTGCAAAACGATTCGAAGAAACCGAAATCATCATGCAGTGTTATTAAGCACAAAAAAGAGAGTCGACTTTTAAGGTCGACTCTCTTTTGCTTACGCTTGTTTTTTCTTACGGAATCGTGCGAAGAACTCATAGACGATTGGCACGATGAGCAACGTGAGGAGCGTCGAACTTGTGAGTCCGCCGATCACGGTGACACCGAGACCTTTCGAGATGAGTGCCCCACCCTCGAGACCGAGTGCGAGCGGTGCGAGTGCACCGATTGTCGCGAGTGCGGTCATCAAGATTGGGCGAAGGCGTGTGCCCGCTGCCTCGAGTAACGCTTCACGTGTTGATAAACCAGCTTCTTCTTTATGAATGACGCGGTCAATCAAGACGATGGCGTTCGTGACGACAATCCCGATCAACATGAGTGCTCCGATCAAGGCAGAAACCGAAATCGTCTCACCTGTGATGAGAAGGGCGACGAGTCCCCCGATAATCGCATACGGGAGTGAGAACAACACGACGAATGGCGTGAGTGCCCCACCGAATGTGATGACGAGTACCAAGTAGACGATGGCGATCGCGGCGAGCATCGCAAGACCGAGCTGTGTGAACGATTCTTGGATCTGTTCCGTTACACCGCCGACATCATACGATACGCCAGACGGGAGCTCGATGTCTGAAACGCGTTCTTCAATCGCAGCGGATGCCTCGGTCGCTTTATCCGTGCTGAGTTCAACACTTACTTGGGCGAGTAGCTTCCCGTCACGCTCGACGAGCGTGTCCGGTGTCGTGCCTTCTTCGATCTCAATGAAGTCTGAAATCGGACGTGGACCGAACGGTGTCGTGATTTCTTGTGCTTGCAGGTCATCGACACTGTCATACGTCACTTGCTCGTTCGGGATGACGACGTCTAACTGTTTGTCATCCACTGTCACACTCGCAAGTGGGCTTTCTGGTGCCTGGAACTGGCTGATGACTTGCGCGATTTGTCCCGCTGACACACCAGCTTCTGCAGCGGCTTGTTGGTCGACGTTGAACGTGTATTGTACATAGGACTCACGTAAGTCAGAAGTCGCCTGACGGACGTAGTCTGTCTCTTCTTCGATTGTTTCGATGAAGGTTGGCACAATCGCTTCTAAATCTTCAAGCGAGTTGGCGTAGACGTTATACGTGACACCGCTCGTAGCGCCACCACCTGAGAAGTCTTGTTCTTTCCACTCCCCATTCGAAGCGAGCTCGTTCAACTTCTCGATATCCGCTAATTTCACATCAGCGAAATCTTCTGTGTCTGGATCATATTGAACGATGAAGATTCCTTGTTTGTTGTTTCCGGGGTTCAGTGGATTCTCTCCACCGACCGTAAACTGAACGTCCGTTGCGTTCGGTTGTTCATCCATGAAGTATTCTTCTGCCACTTCTGCAGCGGCAATCGAATCTTCAAGCGTTTGCCCCGGTTCTGGGTCGAATGTGACATAAAGTGTCTTATCTGCTTCCTGGTTCAAGAAGTTGACGCCGATTGTCGGAACCAGTGCGAAGCTTCCGATCAGAAGCGCCGTCGCGAGTCCGAAAACGACTAGTTTATGGTTGAGTGACCAGTTTAGGACACCACGATACCAATCTGCGAGTTTCCCTGGACCTTCTTCCGGCTTAAGTTTATCGCGGTTCTTAAAGAACGAGTCGGCCATCATTGGTACGACCGTGATCGCGACAAGCAATGAAGCGAGTAAAGCAAAGACAACGGTCAAAGCGAACGGTAGGAACAACTCACCGACAAACCCTGTGACAAAGCCGAGTGGTAAAAAGACGGCAATTGTGACGACTGTCGACGAGGCGATTGGGATGAATACTTCCTTCGTTGCAGCGATAATCAATTCTTTTCCACGGAGCGGTTCATTCGCACGCGTGAGTCGGCGATAGATATTCTCGATGACGACGATGGAGTCGTCGACAACCCGTCCGATCGCGACGGTCATCGCACCGAGTGTCATGATATTCAATGTGATGTCCAATTGCTTCAAGACGATAAGGGCCATGAGAAGCGACAATGGAATTGAAATGACGGCGATGATGGTCGAACGGAAGTTTCGTAAGAACACCAAGATAATTAAAATAGCGAACAAACCACCAAGTAGTGCTTTCGATAGCATCGTGTTCACCGACTCTTCAATCGGTTCACCTTGGTCGAGTGTGATTGACACGTTCGCCGTATCGTATTCTGCCTCGAAGTCATTGAGTACTTCTTTGACAGCGTTGACGACGTCGACTGTATTTGCATCTTGTGTTTTCGTCACTTGTAACCCGATTGAACGCTCGCCGTTCGAGCGAGAAATCGACTCTTCGATTCCTTTGTCCTCAATCGTTGCAAGCTCGCTTAACGCGACAGTCGGAACGGTCGTTGGAACGTTTGGCGGTAAGGTCGACGGTGTTTCTGTCGGAACTTCTGTCGGTGTTTCAGGTGTTTGACCGGTTGGTACGTCAGTTGGAGCAGACGGTGTCGCTGGAGTCGACTGCGCCGGTGAGTAAGGGATTTGAAGATCACGGAACGCTTCGAGCGTCTCCGATTTTCCATCAATGACAACGGCCTGTTCCGTGTCACCAAGTTCGTATAATCCGAGTGCGATGCGCGCATCGTTCGCTTGAATCAATTGCTTGACCGCATCTTCGGTCAAATTGTATTCAGCGAGGGCGTCTTGGTCGAATTGAAGTTCAACCCGACGAATCTCTTGTCCGGCAATCTGAACCGTTTGCGCACCCTCTACTCCTTCAAGAGCAGGTTGCACTTCTTCTTCGACGAGTTTCGTCAATTCTGCTAAATCCAGATTTTCATCGGAAATGGCAGCCCCGATTACCGGGAAGGCATCAAAGCTGAGACGTGATACCTGAGGCTCTTGAGCTGATTCAGGTAGTTCGACGTTACTTAACGCGTCTTTGACTTGTTGTTCCGCTTCATCCATATCTGTACTGAAGTCATAATCGATTTGGATATTTGAGGCGTTTTGGAACGAAGAAGAACGAACTTGTTCCACACCGTTCAAGCTTTGAAGTCGGTCTTCTAAGACGGTACTGACTTCTTCGAGCACTTGCTCAGGGGATGCACCTGGATAGATGGTCGTGACCGAGACAGTTGGTGTCGTGATGTCTGGTAATGTCTCGAGCTTCATCGTTAGACCGGCGAAAAGACCGGCGGCCGTCAAGATGATGGTCATCAACCAAACCGCAAACTTGTTGTTAACGGAGAAGGATGTGATTTTCTGCATGGTTTTTAATCTCCTATATCTATTGTTTTTCTGATTGGTTGTCGATATCGTGTGCCCGTTCAATCAAGCGGGCGATGATGGCTTGTTTGAGTTCGGCAGGCGGCACCCCGACTCCGAAGTGTTCGGACATCATCATGCCTTCAAGCGCATAGCGAATGATCATCGTTTCAACAGGATCTGCCGTTTTCTGAAACTGTTCGAAAAACGCATCCAAGTCCTCTTTCCATCGATTCGCATACTCTTGATCAACAGCGAACAACGTGAGAAAGGCAATCATTTTCTCGACGTCGATTTGAATGGTTGCGCGCTCAGGATGTAGCTTCGTCTCATCGAATAGACGAACGAATGCCTCGATCGGACCAAACCCTTCCTGTTGAAGGGAGGCGTACAATTCATTTTGCTCTTGTTGTAACCGTTCGACCATGGCCGTTAGTAATGCTTCCTTTGACGCATAGTGATAGAGAAGTCCACCTTTTGAAACACCTGCTGCTTTGGCGACTTCATCTAATGTAAGGTGATGCACACCATGATTCATGATGATCTCTGTTGCCGCATCTAGAAGCTTTTGTTTCGTGACGTTCGATCGGTTTGTCATGCCTCCACCTCTTTCTGTACCGACCAGACGGTTTGTTTGATTTCACTATAGCGAACGCTTTCTTTTGAAGTCAAGAAATGATGCCTTTAAAACTGTTAGAAAGCGCATATTCGTCTTGGATACGAATACAGAAAACCCTTGACGTGAGAATGATTATCAGTGATGATAGGTACTGAGAGTAATTATCATTACCAGAGAGAAATAAACGAACGTGGGGGAATGACAGATGAACAAAAAATATGTAGCGTTAGGGCTTTCAGCAGCGTTGACGACATCACTCCTTGCCGCTTGCGCAAGCACAGACGAAACGACTTCAAATGAAGGTTCGGACGATTCGAATGTCGTGAATGTTTATTCGAGTCGCCACTACGATGTCGATCAGCAACTATATAAACAATTTGAAGAAGAGACGGGCATCAAGGTCAACGTCGTGGAAGGGAAGAGTGACGAGCTTCTCGAGCGTTTGAACACAGAGGGTGAGAGCACAGAGGCTGACCTCTTCATCACGGCAGATGCCGGTAACTTGTACCAGGCGAAAGAAGCGGGACATCTTCAAGCGGTCGATAGCGATGAGCTTGAATCAAACATCCCTGAAAAATACCGTGATACGGACAATGAATGGTTCGGTTTGACGAAACGTGCACGTGTCATCGTCTACTCGAAAGATCGCGTGAAACCAGAAGAGTTATCGACGTACGAAGCGTTGACAGAAGAACAGTGGAACGGCAAAGTACTCGTCCGTCCATCTGAAAACATGTATAACATCTCACTCCTTGCATCATTCATCGAAGTAAACGGTGTCGATGAAGCGAAAGAGTGGGCGAAGGGCTTAGTGAACAACATGGCACGCGACCCACAAGGGAACGACCGTGACCAAGCGAAAGCGGTCGTCGCCGGTGAAGGGGACGTGGCCATCATGAACACGTACTACATGGGGCTCATGTTGAATTCTGAAGACGAAGAAGAGAAGAAAGTCGCTGAACAGCTCGGTGTCTTCTTCCCGAACCAAGATACAACAGGCACGCACGTAAACATTTCGGGTATCGCGATGACGAAAGCATCGAAACATACAGAGAACGCTCAGAAATTGATGGAGTTCATGTCAGAACCGTCAGCTCAAGAGAAGTTTGCGAGTGTGAACTACGAATATCCAGTCAATGAGTCAGTCGAACCGAACGAACTTCTTCAATCATGGGGCGAGTTCAAAGAGCAAGACATCAACCTCTCTGCACTTGGAGAAAACCAACAAGAAGCAATCCGCATCTTTAACGAAGTAGGTTGGAAGTAAGATGACTTCGGCTTGAACGCGAGTTCAGGCCGGAGATTTTTGCGTTTCTCACACCCTAAGCGCTACACGGGACGCGTAGAAACTGATATGATGGGACAGGAATTGATTGTTTACAGAACGGGAGCGGTACGACATGAACTGGCACGCGGTAAAACGACAACTGAATGGATGGGCGATCCTCAGCTTTCTTGCGATTTTATTGATCGTCTTGCCGGGGATTGTCGTGCTCGTGGAATTATTCGCACCGGTCAATGACAACTGGCAACATATTCAAGAGTATTTGTTGCCCCGTTATGTGCGGAACACGTTGTTCATCATGGTGGCTACTGGTCTCCTGACGACTGTGATTGGAACGAGCCTCGCCTGGTTCGTGACCGTCTATGATTTTCCGTTCCGTCGCTTCTTTAAATGGGCACTCATCTTGCCACTGGCGATTCCGCCTTATATCGGGGCGTATACGTATCACGGCATTTTAAATTACACCGGAGTGATTCAAACGACGCTGCGGAATCAGTTCGGGATCACGGTCGATCAATCGTACTTCAACATTATGTCGATTCAAGGAACCGTGTTTATTTTCACGTTGTTCCTCTATCCTTACATTTATACGATTACACGAGCGTTCCTGCACAACCAATCGTCTTCGATGATTGAGAATGCACGAATCCTCGGTCGCGGCTCGTGGGATATTTTCTTCACGGTCGTCATTCCGATTTCACGAGTTGCCATCATCGGTGGGGTCAGCCTCGTATTGATGGAAGTACTGAACGACTATGGTGTCGTCAAATACTTTGGGATTCAGACGTTTAGTACCGCTATCTTCAGCACATGGTTCGGGATGAAGGATACGTCGTCGGCATTGAAACTGGCGGGAACGCTCATGATTCTCGTCATCGCCATCTTGACGATGGAACGGCTCGTCCGGGGACGGAAGCAGTTCAGTTACGCCTCGACGAAAGTAAAGCCGCTCAAACCGAGACCGCTTCAAGGCTGGCATCGCTATGCTGTATTCACATATGTCTCGCTCGTCTTTGCGATCGCATTTGTCATTCCGTTCACGCAGTTGATGGCCTGGACGTTCCTGACGTTCGATACGGTCTTCACGGAAGAATTTTGGCAACTCGTTTGGAATACGGTACGAGTCGCCTTTACCGCGACCGTAATCATCTTACTGTTCGCACTCATTATCGCGAACTATACACGACTCTTCCCGTCGAACATGACGCGTGTCATTTCGAAGGTGACGACACTCGGGTATTCGATTCCGGGAGCAGCGATTGCGATTGCGGTCATCACGCTCTTTTTGTGGCTCGATGACAAAGTACTCGACATGGCACGGGCGCTTGACCTAAGCCAGACATTCGTATTTCGGACGACGCTCATCATGCTCATCTTTGCTTACGTGATTCGCTTCCTTGCGATTGGATATAACTCGATTGAGAGTGGATTCGAGAAGGTCGGGAAGTCGTTCACGGAAGCATCCCGTATGCTTGGGTGGAATACGGTCCAAACGTTCTTCCGCGTCGATATTCCGATGATCAAGGGCGCGATCATGAGCGCATTTATCCTCGTCTTTATTGATATTATGAAAGAATTGCCGTTGACGCTCTTTTTACAACCATTTAACTTTTCAACGCTTGCGACACAGGCGTTCAAATACGTGAGTGATGAGAAGATTCACGAAGCGGCACTCGCTTCCATCGTCATCGTCCTCATGAGTGGACTGTTGATATTCGTTTCCCATAAGGTGCTTGATAAGGAGGCCGACTAATGTTCGTTCAAATCAACGATTTACATTTTAGCTATAAAGGTGCACATGAAGAGACCATCAAAGGGTTCTCGATTTCAATCACAAAAGGCGAAATCGTCTCGCTTCTCGGGGATAGCGGTTCTGGTAAAAGTACGATTCTCCGATTGATTGCCGGACTCGAGATGCCGAACCAGGGCGTCGTCGTCGTGAATGACTGTGTCTGTTGCGACGATTGCCAGTTCATGCCGCCAGAAGATCGTGGCGTCGGGATGGTCTTCCAAGACTATGCACTCTTCCCACACATGACCGTTGAAAAGAACATTCGGTTCGGTCTTCATAAACTGAGTCGTAAAGAACGAAATGCGCGTGTCGAAGAGATGCTCGAGCTCGTCAACTTGACGGAGTTCCGTCACCGTTATCCGTACGAACTTAGTGGGGGACAACAACAGCGTGTCGCGCTCGCTCGTGCACTCGCACCAAAACCAGCGCTCTTGATTTTAGACGAACCGTTCAGTAACTTGGATACGTCACTTCAACATCGGATCCGTGACGACCTTCGTCGTCTCTTGAAGCAGACGGGCACGACGACGATTTTCGTGACACACGATGAGGAAGATGCCGAGGCGCTTGCTGACCGCATCGTCTATCTCGGAGAAGGCAAAATTAAAAAGCAGGTCATGACGGAGAACAACAAGACGTTCAACCCGCAGATTCCTTGCTTCGTATAAGTTCGGCGCACTCATTGATAAAATGAGTGCGTTTTTATGTCGATTCCATCATTCGACGTATCGATTGTCTAAAACAGATAGATGTTCCTGCCAATCTGGCCAATAGGACTGAAGTGATGTGAGAAATTCATGCCCACCGAAACTGATCGTACTTTCATGATATGCATAAATGACCCAGTTCATGTGTTGGTCAAACCAATAACGTTCTAAATAACGACCATCGTAACAAGGATCCAAGGAATCGGTATCGATTTGCCAGAGCGTAAGGTCCTCGTGTAGTTCAAAGACGACATCCGCGCCTCGACGCAATATCCATTGTTGGATTTCCTTGATTTTTTGATCATCCTCGTCAATATAGTCGCTATCGAACGCAATCACATCGGGGCGCCGGGCAGTCGATAGAGGGTACCAATAATGTGAATCGGTCACACCCCAAATGGAGCGAATTCTTCTCTTTAATTGACTGGCGAGAGGTGATGAAAGCTGAGTCCTCATGACATGTAAACTCCTTATCCTAAAGTTGATGCATGTTACTACCTTCACTATACATAAGAAATAGAAAAACGTCCTTAGCTGTTAGACTAAGGACGTTTCGTACTACTGTGCTGTCTGGGACGGCTTCGACTCATTTCCAAGCTGATCAATCGCAGTCACGTAGTAGGATGCGTTGTTCTCATTTGTGACCTCGATACTCTTTCTCGCATGGGATGGGACACTTTCGATACGAGTCGCTGTTCCGTTGACGACTTCATAGACGCGATATCCAATCACGCTCTCTTGACGAACGGCGTGCCATGTCAACAAGTTTCCTTTTAGTTCGACTGCCGTTGGTGTCTCGAGATCGACAGTTTCGTTCAGATCGGTCTCCACTAGCTCTGTATAGACGACAAATCGTTTATCATAGCCCCCGTCCCCGAACGTACCCGAACAGGTAATCAAATTTAAGTTTCGATTTGATGTGGCACCGAAAATCTCTTCGATTGGCGCGGTTTTCGTATCATATCGTTCTGTTTTCGTGACGCGGAATCGTAAGGTGTTTCCCGCCTCATCTTGAATCAGAACGTCATCGCCTTTTGTCAATTGGTCAAGTTGATAAAAGATGGCTGGACCGGTCTTGCTGTCGACATGACCAGCAATTACGGCATTTCCTTTACTACCTGGTGTGACACCGGGTTCGAACCATCCGACTTGATTTTCGTCTTCTGGAACGCCCATCTGTCCGTTTTCTAACACACCGACTTGTTCGATTGCGGTATCGAGTTTGATTTTGGGAATTTGAATTTGAACGGGTGTGACGGCTTTCGCATGTTCTTCTTCCTCTGCTAACCGAAGCTTCTTCACCTCTTCCTGTAGAAGTGAGAATTCAGCCGTTAAATCCGGGCTCTCCTCTATTTGTTTTTCTTCTACAGGTGGTGACGACGATTCTTGGGCGCTCGTCCACGTCCAGAAGCTAAAACAAAAGAGAGAGAGCGCCAGAAACAAAAGGCGCTTGTTCATGGGACTCCCTCCTTATTGATTATTGTTCAGACACTTTACGTTTGCGAAGCGTCACGAAGGCGAGTAAGATTCCGCCAAGGACAGCAAGTGCAGCGTAGAGGCTGTTCATTGATTGTTCTTGAGCGCCACCGAGACCTGTTTCAGGCATCTCTTCAGGCATCATTGTTTCTTCAAACTTGTCAGGCATTTGTGTCACGATCGCGTTACCGAGTGTTTCACCAACACCGAACATGAACGCATATCCTTCACGGAATGACATCCAAGCCGCTTCTGCATCACCTGCGACATATTGATCGAACGTGTCGAGTACGAGCGCTTCGTGCTGTTTGATCGCTTCTTCACCAGCAGCTTGCGGTAAGTTACCTTCTGTTGCTGCATCGAGGAATGTGCTGAAGTCGACGGCGAATGTGTCGAGGCGCATCCGAGCGTCTTTAATCATCTCTTCGTCACCTTCAAGTGTTGCGGCAACGATATCACCTTGTGCTGTGATGTGGTCTGTGTTCCAGATTTTCTCGAACTGTGCGGCACCTTCATCGCCATATACGGATGCGATGGCTGCTTTAAAGTCGAGTGTGTTTTGATCTTCTGCCCATGTCACGTAGTCATAGTCCTCTGCTTGATCGTACCCTTTTTGCATACCGATGGCAGCAAGGGCAAAGTGTTCACCTGCGAGACTGTTTAATGTTGAGCGGAGTTCAACAGCTGGTGTGTCGGCTCCAGTCGTGAATTTGTCAGGCATTTGTGTGACGATTGCCCCCGAGAGAGCTTTACTGATGTTGAACATGTGCTTGTAGCCTTCACGGAACGTCATGTAAGCTTCTTCGTAATCTCCTTCGACATAGTTATCGAATACAGAGAGAACTTGGTCTTCATGAAGTTCAAGTGCATCAGCTGCTGCTTCCTTCGGTAAGTTACCTTCTGTTGCTGCATCGAGGAAAGTAGAGAACTCATCTACGAACTCATCGACTTCTGCTTCCGCTTCCATGCGTAATTCTTTGTTGTCTGATTTTGCTGCTTCTACAAAATCAGCTGAGTAGTCGTTATGACCACGGAAGATTTCTTCGAACTTCATGCCGCCTTCTTCCCCATAAATTGATGAGATCGCTGGCGTCATGTCGAGTGCGTTTTGATCAAGTGCTTTCATCGAAACTTCAGCATCTGCGGCCTCGTCGTATCCTTTCATCATCGATGTGACGGCTAATACGTAGTGCTCAGATAACAGTTGGTCGAGTGTCGCGCGAAGGTCACCTGCTGGTGTGCTCGCTGTCGGCGTGTGATCCGCTGCTTGCGCGTTCACTGGTACGAGTAGTCCTAAGGCAAGTGCCGGGGCTACGATTTTGTTTAACGTCTTCTTCTTCATGGGTAATCGCTCCTTTTCGTAAGTGAGTGTTGTCGTTATTTACACCCATCTAACGGAGCGGTTCAAAAAATGGATCACTCTTTTTTTATTTTTTTTCGTTTTTTTGTTGAAGAGTGCGATAAACCCCCGGTGCGACGCCATATTTTCGTTTAAAAATTCTGTGGAAATATGGATAACTTCGAAATCCAGACAGTTCTGAAATCGTTTCTAATGAATGTTTTGTATAGCGCATTTGCTCCTCGGCAAGCTGAAGACGAATTGATTGTGCATATTCGATGATGGTCATTCCAGTGTTTTCTTTAAAGAGATGGACGGTTCTTGAAACACTGAGTCCGACCGCAGTGGCGACATCCGCCACTTTGAAGTCAGTTGTTACACGTGCCTCGATAAAGCGCATCATGCGTGAGACGACGGGAGGTCGAGAATGGACATGGGCATCTTGCGTCGAACGATCAAGCATGAGTAAAAGAGCCTGTACGAGCGTTTCGATTAAGGCATCGCTCTGTTCAGAGGGTGGCCGACGTACTTCTTCCGTAATATGTTGCCAAAGGGAAAGTAGTCGGGGGTCAACATTTATAGAATAGGTGCGCTCGCGCGGAATGGCGTTCCACCATGAATCAATGGAGGAGCCGGTACAAAAAATATGATAGTCTCCGCTCGCAGGCGTATCGACATGCAATTCATACATATCTCCGGGAGAAACGAGTAACAAGTCACCGGGGCGTGTCAACATCGTTTCTCCGTTTACGACAACCCGTGCCGTCCCTTCTGTTTGCAGACGGATTAAATAGGTGTCTAGTGTAGTAGCAAATGGAAAAGTATAAGTCGTTGTATGGTACGAATAGCCACAAAAGCCGATTTCCATAATAATCTCCTCATTTAATAGCAAAATTGTGCATATTTTAATCATATCATGAATGGTCTCGGAAACTTGAAGGCAGTACGATGAAAGCGTTGAAACGGAAAACGAACTTCAAGGAGGACCTAACATGAAACAATGGTGGAAAGAAGCGGTCGTATATCAAATTTATCCACGTAGCTTCAATGACTCAAACGGAGATGGGATCGGCGATATTCAAGGGATCACAGAAAAGATGTCTTATTTGGCAGAGCTCGGAATCGATGTCATCTGGCTCTCGCCGGTGTACGATTCACCGAACGACGACAATGGATACGATATCCGTGATTACCGTGCCATCATGGACGAGTTTGGTACGATGGATGATTTTGATGCGATGCTTGAAGAAGCGCATCGTCACGGCATTAAAATCATGATGGACCTCGTCGTCAACCATTCTTCGGATGAGCACCAATGGTTCATGGAGTCGCGTTCTTCAAAAGACAGCCCATACCGTGACTACTACATTTGGAAAAAAGGGAAAGATGGTCAACCTCCAACGAACTGGGGGGCCTTCTTCGGCGGTAGCGCGTGGCAGTATGACGAAGCGAGCGATGAGTACTACCTCCATCTCTTCAGTAAGAAACAACCGGATTTGAACTGGGAAAGCGAGGCGCTTCGTCGTGAAGTGTACGACCTCATGACATATTGGCTCGATAAAGGGGTCGACGGGTTCCGGATGGACGTCATCAATATGATTTCAAAAGATCAAAGCTATCCTGATGGTCAAACGCGAGGGACGGGGTATGGTGACGGCACGCCATTCTTCTTTAACGGACCACGCATCCATGAATTCATGCAGGAGATGAATCGGGAAGTCTTGTCGAAATACGACACGATCACGGTCGGAGAGATGCCAGGGGTCAGTGTGGACGAAGCGAAGCTCTACACGGGAGAAGACCGCAACGAATTGAACATGGTCTTTCATTTTGAACACGTGGATGTCGGGAACGGGAGCTTCGGGAAGTGGAATCCGACGGACTGGAAGTTGACTGAGCTGAAGACGATTTTCTCGCGTTGGCAAGAAGGGCTCGAAGAGGAAGGGTGGAACAGCTTGTACTGGAGTAACCATGACCAGCCTCGTGCCATCTCACGCTTTGGAAACGATTCGCCCGAGTATCGCGTCCGTTCCGGGAAGATGCTCGCGACGCTTCTCCATCTATTGAAAGGGACACCATACATTTATCAAGGGGAAGAGTTCGGTATGACGAACGTCGCCTTTGACTCCATTGACCAGTATCGGGACATTGAGACGTTGAACGCCTATCGCGATTACACATCAAACGGGTTATTGACGCACGACGAGATTTTCCGTGGCATCCATGAGCGAGGACGTGATAATTCACGCACACCGGTACAGTGGTCAGACGAAGCACATGGTGGATTTACGACAGGGACGCCTTGGATTGAGGTCAACCCGAACTATGTCGACATCAACGCGGAAGCGGCACGAAAAGATCCGAATTCACTCTTCCATTACTACCGTCAGTTGATTGCGCTCCGTAAAGCGAACCCAATCGTCGTCTACGGGAAGTATGAGCTGTTGTTACCGGAAGATGAGGCGGTCTATGTGTTCACACGGTCGTTCGAAGGTGAGACCTGGCTCGTACTCTGTAACTTCTCCGACGAGACACAACAACGAGAGTTACCATATGACGTGAAAGAACGTGTCATCGGAAATATGGAACCGATTGAACCGTTCACCCTTCGTCCTTACGAGGCACAAGTGTATAAACTGTGACGAAAAGCTCGCCAGACGGCGAGCTTTTTTGAGTGCATACGTATCTTCTCTCGATGATTCGGGAATAATGTAAGTAACGTCTGACATGAAAAGAGGGAACGACATGGGTACTTTGATTGCGTACTCTTCCAGATATGGGACGAGTGAAAAAGTGGCGGCTTTACTCGCCGAACGTCTATCGGGTGACGTTCGTGTCCAAAATATCGTAGAAGAGCCAGACATCATGTGGGAAATGGTAGACCACGTCATCGTCGGCAGCTCGATTCGAATGGGCACCATCCAAGACGAGATGAAGGAATGGTTGATGCTTCATGAAGCACATTTGCTTGAGCGCCCTCTCGCCTTGTACTTGTGCGCGGGAACACCGACAGAGTCCGAACGGATTCGTGAGCTAGAAGAAGCGTATCGTTCCACACTCCGCAACCATGCTTATTTCGTCGAGGTCGTCGGGAGCGGCTATGACTTTGAACGAATGGGCTTTTTGGACAAAGCAATCGTCCGCATGATGGCCAAACAGAAAGAAAGCTCACTTGAACTCGATGAGAGCAAATTAAACCAGCTCGTGGAGGCGGCTCAAACATCCGAACGGACACGATCTGAAAATCCCTGAGCGAGCAAGTCTTTCGCATCAATCGGACTTTTCGTGGAGATGAGCACATCTCCGCTTTTTTTCTGCCCTTCAATCTGATGAAGGGCGAGGTGTTCGAGTTGACGACCGATTTTTAAAGCGATGGGTGCCGATTCGTGGCATCGTAATTGTTCGATGCTCACATCATCGGTCCGGTTATCTCCTCCGAACAGTTCGAGGTCGGCTCGGGCTGTGGTGAACCCCCGTACGGAGACACGCTTCAGTTGAACGCGTCTCGATTTGTATTGAATCGCAAGCGCCGGGTGCTGTTCGTAATCGTAAAGTGGATCTCCGATTGCGGTCAATCCATGAATCAAGACATCCTGGTAGGCAGAAACGACCAAACTTCGGGGTGAGGATTTTGCATACAACGGACTGCGAATCGGCTCGAGGGACACTAAGTTCGTACCAGATAGGAAGCGGGCCGTTTCTGAATTCGGATCGTCTGCCAAATGATGACCGATATGGCGGAAGTTAAACGAGCGATTGTCGTGAACGGAGAGATGTCCGAAGATATGGACATCGTGTGCTGCTGATGACGTTCCATGTGCTTTTACTTCGATGCCTCCAAAACACCCTTCCGTTCTATTGTGAACGAGCGTGACGTGTCGCGATCCGTCATCAATCTCGATTCCGTTCGAGTTGGAGAACCCTAAGGCGTGTGTCCGTCCATGAGGATGGTGACAATAGCAGTTAGTGATGTAGATGGCGTCACTGTGGTGTGTCGTGATCCCGTCATCCCCGTAATTCGTCGCTTCGAGATGGTCGAGATGGATATATCGACTCCCGTTTGCCGCACGTAGTCCGTCTCCTAAGTAATGATAGTGCGGAGACGTGATATCGAACGCATGAAGACCGGCATGTTTAGCCGTCACATGATGCACCCAGCCATACGTCACATGCGCAAACGTTAAGGCGCTCGATGTCGTGTCACCGCTCGTCGTCCGTTTCACATCACCTAATCGCGCGACGTTCCAATCGAGTGTCAGATGAGATACCTCGATGTGGTGATTTCCGGCAAAAGGCGTAGCGTTCCGCAAGAGTCGGCGATGCTTCGGTGCACGGTCAGATAGTTTGAGAATCGTGACATCTTGTCCGGCGCCTTCGAGCGCACAGTTCGAAGGAAGACGGATGCCTCGCACGACATACACACCTGCCGGGACGAAGACGCGCCGGTTCGAGCGGATGGCAAGACGAAAGGCGAGGGTACAATCCGTTTTTCCATCTCCGACAGCGCCATAGTTCGTAACATCGACGTGTTGTTTCGTCGTCTGCATCAAGTTCAAATATTCAGCATCGAGTCGGCGCATCCAGACGGGGCGAACAATTCCGTCAACGAGTTCGAGCGGGAGTGACGTTTCGATAGGGGTAATCCGTTCCGTCAACGGAATCCGACAAGGGATGGTTTGTTGTTTCTTTGAGTAAGACGTTTCACGCGTAGCTTTATGCCATTCGAGCGTTTGTGGAATTAAATCTTCTTCGGACCAATCGGAATAAGAGGCAATCATTGATGCAATGGACTGTTGTTCAGGTGAGTGGTTCATCATAAATCCTCCTAGCGTCATCTTCTCTAGCTTGTACCCGTTTCGGTCCGTTTTTTAGCAATCAGAAGTATTTACTAGACAGAAGCATCTAGTCGTGTTATATTCAGTATGTGCTTAATTAAGAATAGCTGGAATCATAATTCACAAGTGCTTGGGATTATTTTTCATTAGATAATCCAAAGGCTTGTATTTTTTTTGGTCAAGTTTTTTCTAGTAAGGCACTACTATAACGCATAGCGTTTATTTCAGGAGGGTTCATTCATGAACACAGGTAAAGTAAAATGGTTTAACTCAGAAAAAGGTTACGGCTTCATCGAAATGGAAGGCGGAGACGACGTATTCGTACACTTCTCAGCAATCCAAGGCGACGGCTTCAAAACACTTGAAGAAGGCCAAGAAGTAACTTTCGAAATCACTGACGGAGCTCGTGGACCACAAGCTTCTAACGTTGAAAAAATCTAATCTTCCTTTCTAAGGAATATGATACCTGCTCGCATCGGCGAGCAGGTTTTTTTGTGTTTAATCCTATAGTTTGAGGGAACAGTATACGAGCGACAAATCATGAAGGAGGAATTTGGAATGAGTGCAAAAGAAACAGCTTTGAAAATCCTAGATTCGAGTGATGTCGGTACGATGGCTACGGTGTATAAGGTAAAACCACATAGTCGATACATGACATTTTTCCATGATGATCTCACACTCTATACGGCAACTTCAAATGAGACAGATAAAGTGGAGGAATTAGAGAAGAATCCATATACACATATTTTAATTGGTTATGACGGAGATGGAGTGGGCGACACCTACTTAGAAATCTTAGGGAAAGCGACCGTTTCAGATGATGAATCGATGAAAGAAAAAGTATGGAACGAGAAACTCGAGGGCTGGTTCGACGGACCGGACGATCCGAAACTCGTTATTCTCAAAATCGAACCAGAATCGATGCGTGTAATGAACAAAAAAGGTCAGCCACCTCAAGAAGTGACACTATAATTTCCTTAAAGGCACCTAAATCAGGTGTCTTTTTTTGGATGAATGTGAATAGAATATGGCATACATATGGACGAATCATGAACAAAGGGAAATAGATATGTGAATAGGTGAGCATGAATGGTATATTGTGAATGTAATCACATTATTCATTTATTCAACTTCTTGAAAGGGAGGAATCATCATGTTCACGAAATTTTGGCAAAATCACAACATTGCCACAGCCATCTTGATAGTGTTGCGTGTATGGCTCGGTTATCATTGGTTAACAGCAGGGTGGGGTAAACTCACAGGTGGTTTTGGAACGGAAGGTTTTTTAAATAACGCACTGACTCTCGCAACTGGAGATCATCCAGCCGTCGCAGGATGGTGGGCTGCATTCTTGGAAAACTTTGCGATTCCGAACGCTGGATTATTCGATGTCCTCATTCCTTACGGCGAGTTCTTAGTCGGTCTTGGATTATTGCTCGGTGCACTCACACGTAGCGCGGCGTTCTTCGGATTGGTTATGAATATGGCCTTCTTACTTTCTGGAACGGTCAGTACGAACCCGACCATGTTAATCGTATCTGTATTGATTTTGGTGGCTGGACATAATGCTGGAAAAATCGGTGTGGATGGATTGTTCCTTCGTCGCTTTGTCGAAACGAAAGTCATGCACCGTTCACCAAATCGTCAAATAGCCTCGTAAATTCCGTGCTCTCTCCTGTGACAAATCTCTCATGTTTCGGCTACGATAGATATAGCCTACAGAGATAAAGGAGAACGCATATGACTACGACTCATTTTAAATGGCTTGGTTACACAGAAGGGGTATCCTTCCTGTTGTTACTATTGATTGCGATGCCACTCAAGTATATGGCCGGTATCCCACTCGCGGTCAGTATCGTCGGTGCGGCACACGGGTTCTTGTTTGTTGCCTACGTACTTGCAGCCATCTATATGGCATGGCGCTACCGCTGGGGATTCAAAGTGTTGACGCTTGCCGTGATGGCATCGGTTATCCCATTTGGACCATTTTTATTAGAAAAACGGGTACTCCCGTCAACAGAGAAGACATCGAACTGATTCGTTCGATGTCTTTTTCGTTAGGACACTTGTTCCATTGACTGAGCTGTTGCTCGTTCTGCTCGAATGTCATGACGGATACGGTGCATGGAAAATAAAGTGAGACTAAGCAAACAAATCATACAAATGGTATAGAGGAGAGAGACTAGTATTAAATCACTTAAAAATCCGAAAAGAATGAAACCGAGTGGTGTGATTCCCATCGCCAGCGATTCGAGAACTCCCATTACACGACCTAAATAATTGGGATCTGTATTCGTTTGTAAATACATTTGAATCGGGATATTGGCTCGAATAACGAAGAGACCACTTAGTAAAGCGAAAAACGAAAAGAATACGATAGCAGGCAATACGCTGAACTTAAAGTAAAGTGGGATGGCAGGACCGATGAACAATAAACTTAAAACAATTAAGGCACTTCTCATCGTTGAAAGTCGGTATTTAATTTTAAAGAACGGTAATGCATGTAATAATGAAGCGACTAAAAATCCGATAGCGAACATACTTTCTAAAAATCCAAACTGAAGAGGTGAGACTCCGACTTCTTGTAATGCGGCAATAGGGAATAAGACTTCGGATGCGACAAAAAAGAAATTAAGAAATGTAGCGAGGAGGGCGATGGTCCATAAAACGCGCTGTTTTTTCAGATATTGAAAACCGGATTGCACTTCTTTCCAAGTCGACTGAGACGTCTCTTGAGTATTACGGGATTGAAATTTAAGATGGGTGGCGACTAATCCTGCAATGAAAAATAAGACAGCTGAGCTGAACAAGAATACGGAAATCGGTAGAATTTTAAATAAAGCTCCGGCCAATAAAGGTGTGCCGATACTTGAAAATGAGATGATACTTTGGATTAATGAGTTGGTTCGTTGTAACTCTTCTTCCTTAAACAGAAGAGGAATCGAGCTAGACAAAGTCACTGATAGGAAAGTTGAAAAAACAGAGAGTAATGCGGTGATCAAAAGATAAGTAAGGACATTAAATGTCCAAATTAAGCTCGCAATTCCGGCAAGAACAAAGAGCAATCCATTTAATGTTTCCATATTTACGATGACACGCTTACGATTTAGTTTGTCTGCATAAGCACCAGCGAAAGGTGAAAGTAGGATGCGAGGTAGGGTTCCTGCTAATAAGACAATCGCAAATTGTAACCCAGACCCAGAAGTGGTGAGAACGGTCAATCCGGCGATAAATGTGAACAAGTTTGAGGCGAACAACGACATGAATTTTCCGATTAACAAGATGTGTAGATTCGAAAATGATTTTTTCATAGGAAGTCTCCTTTACAAATTAGTTAAATGTGATTTAACATTATCATAAAGGTATCGGGATGAAATGTAAATATAAAGTTCAATATAATTTAACTTTTAGGGGTGTCATATGATTGGAGAGCGCATTAAAACATTGCGAAAACAGAAAAAAATGACTCAAACACAGTTGGCGGAAGGCATTGTCACGAAATCAATGCTTAGTATGATTGAGAATGGAAAAGCGGAGGCATCGATGCGCAGTTTGCGAGAACTCGCCAATCGACTGGATGTCTCAGTACAGTTTTTGCTCAAAGACCCTAGAGAGTCTGAACTACAAGAACTTGTAGAGGAAATTGAATATGCAGATATGGGTTTTATGAAATGGGACAATAAAGATATTATCGAGCGTTTAGAACCGTTTCTTGATAATGACATGCAATCAATTTGGTTGGGACGTGCGTATGTTTTTTATGGTGATGCGATTTTGACGAATGATAATCGTGATTTAGTATTAAATTATTATGATCGCGCGATTGAGTTATTTGAAAGATTAGGAGAAAAAGATGAAATTGCAATGACTCGAATCGGTCAAGCATACTATTTAATGCATTGGGATCGATTTGATGAAGCGAGTGAAAAAATAGAATTGATTGAACAGCTCGATTCTCAAGCGATGAAAACAAAAACACGTATCGAATTTTATATGTTGCTCGTTTTTAAAGAGTTACTTTATAACGCTCAGTTGTCTCGCGCTATTCAATATTTAGAAGAAGCGTTAAATTATATGAAACAGACACGAACTTATTATCGAGCAGATGATGTATATCGAGCTCTCGTCATTTGCGCACTATATCGAAAAGAGAACGAATTGATTCAGAAAGCAATCATGAAAGCTCGGCAGTATGTTGATTTTACCGAAGATGATTCTTCTAAAATGAGGTTGGCGTTTACAGAAGGTTTAGTGGCGATGAAGCAGAATAATGTGGATTTGATGGGGGTTCAACTAAATATTATCGAAGATATCTTGCATAAAGAAGAACGTTATGTGTTGATGAACGAAGAAAAACGCTTCATTACTCCTCTTGAAATGTTCAAAGGAGTGTATTATGCGATGAAAGGTGATATCGGAAAAGCAGATGTATTCTTAAATGAATTGTGGGAGAGAAGAAATGAATGGCAGCTGAAGCATAGTTTGATTGATCAAGCCATTTATTTAGAAGGACTGTTACTTGGTACCCTTTACGGATGTGGGAGTCAATGGTTAGAGGAGATTGAAGCGCTTATTGATCAATTCCCTGAAGGGTACTATCACCAAAACTTAACGGAGTTACTTATTAAAATCAAGGGCTGACGGATCAGCCCTTGAACGTTTGAATCAATGTCCCTTTGCCATGCTCGACTTGCACAGAAGCGTGTGCCCCATTGACGAGCGTCATCTGCGGGGGAACGTGTCCGCAGTCGATATCGAAAAAGATAGGAACTCCGAGCATGTGATGGAGCTCCTCATACACCATCTCGGCCGTATAGTCTTGATGGATAGATGGGGCGTCACTCCTTCCGAACAGAATACCAGACGTATGATCGAACCAACCGGCCCACTTCATTTGAAGGAGGGTCCTTTTTAATGCCGGAACGTTTAGCTCAGCATTTTCAAAATACCAAAGAATCGGTTCATCATTCAGATGTTCGCGCTGGAACGTCTTGACGTCTCCATATGGCGTCCCGATTGTATGTAAGAGCACATCGAGACATCCACCGAGCAATCGACCAGTCGCGTGTTGACCACCGACGGCTTTCCATTCAGTCGTTTCCGTCAAATGAAACAGATGTGGCGTCGGATTGTCGTATTGCCATTCTTTTTGGAATTTCTCCGATGAGCGTTGGATGACCGTCTCATCTACGCGGGTCGAGAGGACATCGAGCCAGCGTGAACTCGTCTCGTCCCACATATCCGCACGCAAGTCGACTAAATTCGGACCGTGTGCCGAGGCGATTCCGGTTTTTAGCGTATAGACGAAGAGCAATAAACTCGTATCCGAGTAACCGAGCATCCATTTTGCGGGTAAGGACTGCCAATCGATTTGATTGAGGATTTCCATTAAAAGTTCTCCACCCCAAGGCGGAATGATCAAATCGACAGTATCGTCCTGCAAGAGATGTGACAGTTCGTGGGCGCGTACCCGAGCCGGGGCGGACTTCCCGAATTGTTGTTTCCACGCATTCGGAGTGAACTGTAGCGTAAATCCTCGATTGGAAAACTTCTGTTCCGCTTGATGCAATAAACGGTGTAGTTCTTCTGGTATGCCCGACGAAGGGGCGGTGACACCGACGTGATGCCCGGTCAATTGTGGATAACGAATCATGACGACCTCCTGTGGATAAGTGATGTGTACGGTAAAAGAAGCAGGTTATCCACATGTGGACAACTAGTTGGAGCGCATCCGTTCGGCATGACGCATTCCCCATTCGTTCATCGCTTCGAGAATCGGGATCAGTGTTTTTCCATACTCACTTAAGCGATAATCGACGCGGGGAGGGACTTCTGGATAGACGGTTCGGATGACAATATCTTGTTCTTCTAAGTCGCGGAGTTGCGCGGTCAATATCTTTTGACTGATTTTCGGTAACGCTCGCTTCAACTCACTGAAGCGTAACGTATCTCCATTAATCAGAACGAGGAGGATGGAGTGTTTCCATTTTCCTGTGATCAGCTCGAGAGCCGTATCGACTTCGCAGCTTGTTATATTGGTCACATTGCTCTTCCTTTCTAATAGTATCGTTGAGGTAACTATACCACCTTTTTGTGCCTACTTCTGCAATGTGAGCCGAGCGGGTATAGTGAAGGTGAGGTGATGAAATGAAAATTGAGAATATTGAATTAGGACCGGTGATGTTACGTGTCCGAGATATCGCACAAATGACACGATTTTATGTAAATGTGATTGGGATGAGCGTTTTAGAAGAAGCCGAAGAATGGGTTACGCTCGGAACGAAGGAGCGTTCACTTGTCATCTTGCACAGTGTCCCTCAGGCGAAGACAAATCCGCGTGCGGCTGGATTGTTTCACTTAGCGATTCTCTTGCCGAGTCGCGTGGAGTTAGGAAGTATATTGGCGCATCTCATTGAGCAGCGCATCGAAGTCGGACAAGGCGATCATTTAGTGAGTGAGGCGTTCTACTTAAATGATCCGGAAGGAAACGGGATTGAGCTGTACGCCGATCGTCCGAAAGAACAATGGTCGTATGAAGCAAACGGTCATGTGAAAATGGCGACTGAACCGGTTGACTATGAATCGATGCTTCAAGAGGCGAGCAATCGACCGTTCAATGGCTTACCGATTGGTACGATCATGGGACATGTCCATTTTAAAGTCCGGTCCATCGAAGCGGCGAAACGCTTCTATCATGATCGACTCGGTTTTTCTATCACGACGGATTCTTATCCAGGCGCGCTGTTCCTTGCGGCAGATGGCTATCATCATCACATTGGGACGAACGTGTGGGCCCGTTCGAGTGAAACTCTCGGAGCGGAAGCTGGAATCGAGGCATGGACGCTGCTCGTCAATGAGGAGACGAATCAGGCATTAGGAGGGACGTCTTCTGAATGGTCATTGACAGATGAAGATGGGATTACGGTGCATATTAAAAGAACGGACGCTTGAGGCGTCCGTTCTTTTTAACGTGCGGATGTTTTCTTCTGACTTGCGTTAAACGAGAGACGAAGTCCGCGTTTTTGATACGCTTGCTCGACTCGTTTTGGGTTGAGACTGAGCTCGAGATGAGCTAGTTTCAAGTGGTCAAGTGCCGGCACCGTGACATCAAGACGAACGAGCTCCATGTTGCGCTCTGCTTTTTTGCGTGTTCGTCTCAAGTTACGGGGCACCTCCTCTGACGTCAGTGCCGCGATCGTTTCATTTACTTGTTGTCGTTTGTCACCCTTGATACTCAAGGCAGAATACAGCTTATCGAGCGAACCGAATCGCTTGATGAGTTGAACCGATTGGCTTTCGTCGAGTCCTGCAACTGGAGGAATCCCGTCAGAACGGTCTCCTGTCAACGCTTTGACGGCTGACAATTGCTTCGGTTTCAATCCTTCGTATAACGCCGCAATCTCTTCTGGTCGAATTTCTAAATGACGCTTGAGCGGCAACGGACGGTTATCACGAATGTCACAGCGAGCCTGCATTTGCTGAAGCTCCTGTGTCTGTAACCAAACGGTGATTCGTGGACTGACAAGCTGTAACAAGTCTTTGTCTTTTGTCATGATGACCACAGGGGCACTGCAACTGAATTTACGTGCGATGTGGGCAATCAAATCTTCCCCTTCATATCCCTCTACTTGGAATTGTGGAATGCCACTATCCTCAAGTAGTTGGCGCATGAGTTCCATCTGCGCTTTCAATTCAGGCGGTGTTTGGCGTCTGCGGCGTTTATAGCCCGGGTATAACTCTCGACGCCATAATGTTTCACGTGAGACGTCCCAGACGACGACAAAATGAGTTGGACGATGTCTGCGTAGAATCGTCCGAATGAGGCCGGTCATTCCGATGACGGCACTCCGATCGTTTTTGGATACCTCGCGTCCTTTTTTCGTTCGGCTCGCGGCGGCACCATAATAAGCACTGGCCAGCATGGAGTTACCGTCAATCAAAAATAGTTTGCGTTCCATGCGTAACCTTCTTTCTATTTCTTTCTGTTTAAACCGAACATTTCGCCATGTTACGGTGATGTTGTGTCATTGAGTGCGTGACACTCAAATAAGCAACATATGTGCAGTATATCACGGCAAGAGGCGAAAATATAGCGACAGTTCGGTTCACACATGAAAAACCCTTCTCCAAATCAAAGAGAAGGGTTTAATAGAAACCTTATTCTGAGAGAGGCTCTTCCTCTTCACGTGAGGCCAAAATCAGGTCGACGAAGACGATTCGGTGGTTATCAACTTCACTGACAATCAATTCATGGTCGCCAGGTAAGAGGAAGCGTTCGCCCGTCCGAGCGTTCGCTTTTTGCGATAAGACAAATCCACCAACTGTATCGACATCGTCTTCGATTTCGATTCCAAATCGTTCCTCGAGTTCTTGTGTTAACACAAGTCCAGAGAGACGATAATGTTTCGGAGCAATTTCCGTAATTTCTGCTTGTTCATCTCGGTCGAACTCATCGCGAATCTCACCGACGATTTCTTCCAGGATGTCTTCAATCGTTAAGAGGCCAGCAGTTCCCCCGTACTCATCGATGACGAGACACATCATTGTCTGTGCGTTTTGCATCTTCACCATCGCTTCTTGAAGCGGCGTGAACTCGGTAACGAGTGGCAATTGATGAATGAATGACTCAAACGGTGCATCATTTTTTGAAAGTTGCGCGGTAAAGAGTTGCTTTGCATTCACAAATCCGAGCACGTCGTCACGGTCGCCATCTCGTGTGACCGGATAGCGTGTATATTGGTGCTCTTCGACAACTGAAATAATCTCTTCAATCGTATCTTCTTCATCGATCGTGACCATGTTCATCCGTGGAACCATGGCATCTTTGGCGATGCGCTCGTCAAACGAGAAGATGTTTTGTACATAGGCCAACTCATTTTCGTTGATTTCACCACTACGGAAGCTTTCTGTCATGATGATTTTTAACTCTTCCTCGGAATGTGCCGTTTCCTGCGCAGTCGTCTGAACACCGAATAGACGGAGTGTGAGTCGAGCCATGCTGTTCAAGGCACGGATGAACGGATAGAAAAGTTTCGTGAACACGTAAAGCGGACGTGCAACGAGGAGCGTTAATTTTTCCGCTTCATGAACGGCGAGCGTTTTCGGTACCAATTCTCCGATAACGACGTGAACGAACGCGATGACGAGAAACGCAATCAGGAACGATAAGAACGTCACGAGTGATTGTGAAATATTCAACTGTTCGACCAACGTGTGAACGTACGTTTCGATTTGATCGGCACCAATCCACCCGAGACCTAGTGCGGACAGTGTAATGCCAAACTGTGAGGCAGAGAGCGAGTCGTCGATATTCTCGATGACTTTTTTTGCGCTGACCGCTTTCTTATTTCCTTCGAGCACGAGCTGATCGAGTCTAGCGCTACGCACTTTCACAATTGAAAATTCGGCTGCTACAAAAAAAGCAGTCAGAAAGATTAAAAGCGCAACGACGAGTAAGCTGAGTAACATGGGACTGTCCAACAATTCCCCCAAAAATCGGGGAGTCACCTCCATTGAGTATAAGATCAAACGTCTTTCAGGCGTTTCCTGAAAACGAATAGTTTGTTTCAGTATAGTTGATTTGTTTGAATTATTCAAAATGCAGTCAAACATGTTTGATGAAGAGGGGAATGCGGGAACTAAATCCGAGAAGATGAAGGAGGAATTGATATGGCAAACTATCCAGAGTTAAAAGGAAAGGTCGCGGTCATCACAGGAAGTTCGAAGGGACTTGGACGTGCGATTGGGGAACGCTACGCGAAAGAAGGGATGAACGTCGTCCTGAACTATCGTAGCAGTGAAAAAGAGATGGAAGAAGTCATCCGTGGCATCGAGGCGGGTGGTGGGAAGGCTGTCGCCGTAAAAGGGGACGTTTCTGAAGAAGGACTCGCCGAGAAGATGATCGAGAAAGCCATCTCTGAGTTTGGGAAGATGGATATCTTCGTCAACAATGCCGGTGTACAAGTCGAAGCGAAAACACATGAGATGGAGTTCGATAATTGGAAAAAAATTATCGACGTCAACTTGAACGGAACGTTCCTTGGTGTCCGGGCTGCCTTGAAGTACTTCGTTGAGAACAAAATTGAAGGCAATATCATCAACATGTCTTCTGTTCACGAAGTCATTCCACGTCCTGGTTACACACATTACGCAGCAAGTAAGGGCGGCGTAAAAATGTTTACGAAATCAGTCGCTCTCGAATATGCACCGAATCACATTCGTGTGAATGCGATCGCACCTGGGGCGATTGATACGCCGATTAACGAAGAGACGATGAGCGACCCGGAAGAGAAGAAGGGGTTAGAAGCGCTCATCCCATCTCACGTCATCGGGAAGCCGGAACAAATCGCAGCCGTCGCTGCTTGGCTCGCATCGGATGAATCGTCCTATGTGACGGGGACGACGATCTTTGCGGATGGCGGACTTTCGCTTTATCCGTCATTCGGCCCAGAGAACAAAGTCCAATAAACAAGAGGGTGCGCTGATGCACCCTCTTTTCGTTTAGCTACTCATTTGATTGGTCATATCCATTTTAGGGAGACGGACGGTGAAAGTAGAGCCTTTTCCAATACTCGATGTCGCGTGAATCGTTCCACCGTGACCTTCTGCAATCTCTTTACAAATCGCAAGCCCGAGACCGGTCCCTCCGATTTTACGACTGGCAGAGTTGTCAACGCGATAGAACTTGTCAAACAACTTCGAGAGTGCAGTTTGGGGAATCCCGATGCCATGATCTTCAATCGAAATATCAATCCAATCCGGTTGCTCACATGAGATGCGGACGTTGATTTCTCCGCCATTAGGAGAATATTTCACGGCATTATGGAGCAAATTCATGAACAGTTGATTGAGTCGCGACCGGTCCCCAAATACATACAAATCTTCCTGACAATCAAACGAAATATGATGATGTTGACTTGATCCTCGATGCACTGTGATGGCCTGTTCCAAAATATCAGACAGGCGTTCCGGCTCATTGTGGTACGTTTGTTTTCCAGATTCCATCCGCTGTACATCGAGTAAGTTTGAAATCAGGTCTTCGAGACGCAGTGTTTCTTGATGAATCATCCCTAAATATTTTTCGGAACGTTCAGCTGAAAGCTTTCGGAAACGGAGAAGCTCGGTGAATCCAATGATACTCGTGAGCGGAGTACGGAGTTCGTGAGAAACGGTCGAAACGAGCTCAGTTTTCAAACGGTCGACTTCTGTTTCGTGTGTCACATCACGGAAAACGAGCATCGTCCCGTGACGCGTCCCTCTCAAGTAAATTTTTTCCGCATACATTTGAATGAAACGTTCTTCCTGATTCATTGAGAACGTGACGCTCTCTTCTTTACATTGTCCATCGAATGATCGTTCCATGAACGCGAAAAAGGCATCCTTTTGGTCAACTTGTAATCCAAGCTCTTCGAGACTTGCATCCAAACGATATAAATCGACTTCATTTCGTTTCGTAATCGGCTGATTGAACAACACGAAGAGCGCTTGGTTCGCTAATTTTTCGCTTGTCGCATGTTCGACGTAGATGACGGCATCACGGATGGAGTGAAGGAGCCGTGCTGTCTTCTCGCGTTCTTCCTCGATTCGATGACGCTGTGTCGTGAGAGAGGAAGCCATCTGACGGAAAGAGGTCGTCAATTGCCCGACTTCATTTTTAGATTGAACGGTAGCTGTCGCGACGGGTTGTCGCTCTCCGGCAAGACGTTTACTGTTTTCAATCAATTCCTGGAGTTGACCCGTTAAGCGTCTGACGTAAGGTCGAGCGACGATGAAGAGAATGAAGAGCACCCCGAGTAAAGAAAGGAGCCAGAGCGCCTGTGCCCATTTCGTATGTGTCGCAAGTTGAGCACGGAGTGCATCCTCTTCTGCGTTCAGTGAGTTCCGGTATTCCGTGAAGACGCTCTCCATGTCGACGATGCTCGCGCTCATATCCGCAGCACTTTTCGAATTGATTTTGAATTTACGATCTGCCGGTGGCTCTTTTTGAGGGTTCACCTTACCGAGCGTTGGCATCTTTAAAAAGGGCTCGGTTACACTACCGTCCCGTTTTCCTGCTACATAACGTTCAAGGCTTGGCATGACACGTTCCTGATACGCGACAAACAGTGTACGCGCATCGCTCGCGTATGTTTTTTCTTTTTCGGTCACTGCGTTCTGTTCGAACCAAGTCGTCTGTTCGTCAATCAAGACTTGTTTATCTTGCACACGTTCTAACATCGCATCGTCCCCAAGGAGGACATAACCGCGCATTTCATATTGCATCGACTGCCATGTCTCGAACAATTCGGTCGCATTTGTGCGCCGTTCACTGATGTTCTCAAGCGATGACGTCGTCTGTTCGATTTGGTTTTCCGTATACACATATACGGCAAGCGACGTGAGGAGGATCAGTCCGATGAATAAATAGAAGACGAATAAAAATTGTCTCCCGATCCGTTGGTCAATCCATGACTTCATAAAGACCGTTCCTTCCTAGAATGTTGAACATTCCGACTGTGACTAATATTCTACGTGTGTCGTTCTTTCATTGTACAGATTCAACTCTTCAGATGCTAGATATTGAGAAATCAAGGTAATGAACACTATTGGTCATTGAACAGTAGTGGATAGTATGCTATTGTTCTATGTATAATAGGGGGTGGGATGATGAATCCTCAATTCAAAAAAGGTGTGCTCAATCTGTGTGTGTTAGCACTCGTTGCGGAACAAGACCGCTATGGGTATGAGCTCGTCCAGGCGATTTCGGCCAAAGTGGCGATTTCAGAAGGTGCGGTCTATCCGTTGTTGCGTCGATTGACGACAGAGGGTTATTTCACGACATATTTAATGGAATCCGGGGAAGGCCCTCCACGGAAGTATTATCAAATTACGGAACAGGGCCGCGAGCACTTGTCTGACTTGCGAACGGAATGGGATGTATTTACGAACGGTGTCAATGACTTAATTCGAGGGGGAGACGACAGATGAATGAAGAACAGTACTTGTTAGAGCTCGAACAACTATTGATGAACGTGAAGGTGAAAGATCGGCTCGATATATTAAGGGATGTGTCTGAATATTTCACGAGCGGTCGATTAGAAGGAAGAAGTGACGAAGAAATGGCACGTGAGTTAGGGGAACCGAGCGTACTCGCATCGGAATTACTTGCCTCTGTAGACTTTGAAGAGTCAGTATCGACACGACCTCCGGCGGTTGTGAAAAGTTCGGCCGTAGCTTTTCAAAGTGTCCTCGTTCAAGTTCAACATGCGCAGGTGTTCGTCACTCCTTCACAAGACGGATACGCTTATGCGACGCTTGAAACAGAGACCGATCATGGGGTCGTGATGGATATCGTTGGGGATACGTTGGAGATTCGCATTGAATCCGAACGTCGTTTCGGTCTTTCGGACCTGTTCTCATGGTTTGGGTCGAAGGCACCAGTACTTCGAGTGGAATTACCACATCACGCCTATCATCAGATTCAGTTGAAGAATCGTCATGGTTCGAGTGATGTACAAGATCTCCAAGCGGAACGATTCCATGTGGAGAGTGAGAACGGTCGAATCGTCGCGCATCAGATTCAAGCGAAGCAGGGTGTCCTGCGCACTTCGAACGGAAAAGTGGTCGCATCGAGCTGCAACGGTCACGACTGGGAGCTCCATTCCTCAAATGGTCGCGTCGAAGCGAAACATTCTCGACTCGAGCGGATCAACATCCATTCTTCGAACGGTCGAATCGATGTCAATCATGTCGAGGGAGCCATCGATGCCAAAACCTCTAACGGACGAATTGACTGTAGTGTTCAATCGATTCAATCACCAATTCGGTTGAAAACGAACAACGGGAAGATTGACTTACAAGTCGATGAGCGTCCGGACGATGTTACAATCCGAGCGAAGTCGCGAAACGGGAAAGTCAATGTATTCGGGGAGCGTTCGAAAGAATGCGTATTTGGAGACGGATCGATTGAAGTGAAGTTGACAAGCTCAAACGGGAGCGTCACGGTATCAGGATAAATAAAGTCCCACCATCGATTGATGGTGGGACTTTATTTATAGGTCATGCACCAACACATAGGCGACTCGAACGGGTATGAAGGACGTACAACAGAAAAAGATCCTCGTCATATGACAAGGATCTTCTGTCTAATTTATAGGAAGAACATTTCCAAGATGAAGAGTGCGCCGAACAAATAGATGAGCGGGTGAACCGTCTCTTTGTTCATCGCTTTGAAGATTGGGTACAAGATGAAGCCGAAGGCGATTCCCCGTTCGATGCTTCCTGACAAAGGCATGATCAAAATCGTCATGAACGCCGGGAAGTATTCGCTAAAGTCACTCCAGTCGATATACCGGACGTTCGTCAACATGAGTGCCCCGACGATGATGAGTGCAGGAGCCGTAATCGCCGCAACGCCAGAGATGGCGCCGATAAGTGGGCTGAAGAAGAGTGTCAATCCGAATAACCCAGCGACGACGGCCGTCGTGAGACCTGTACGTCCACCTTGCGCGACACCGGCAGCAGACTCGATGTATGCCGTAGACGGGCTTGTTCCGACGAGTGATCCACCCATTGTAGCAAGCGAATCGGCAAAGAGTGCACGGTGACCATTTTCAATCGTTCCGTCTTCCTTTAAGAGACCTGCCTGTTTTCCGACACCGACAAGCGTACCTGTCGTATCGAACAATGTGACGAGGAAGAACGAGAGGACGGCCCCGAACAATCCGTATTGAATGACATCACTAAATGCCGTCACAGGGTTGACCATGAGTCCCTCGGGAAGCGTCGGCATCGCCGTGACACCATCGATTTGTAAGATGTCCATGAAGTACGCCGCAATCCCAGTGAGTACCATCCCGATGAGTAAAGAACCGGGTACGTTTCGTGAGAAGAGAAGTGCCGAGACAATCAAACCACCGAGTACAAGTAGTACTTCTGGAGAAGACACGTCACCGAGACGCACCAAGTTTGCTTCATCCGCAACGATTAAGCCTGATAGTTTTAATCCGAGTGAAGCGATGAACAGACCGATTCCGGTCGTGATGGCATGCTTCAACGATGTCGGAATCGCTTGAATCAACTTCGTCCGAATCGGAGAGAGCGACAAGATTAAAAAGAAGACGGACGAGACGAAGACGACGCCGAGTGCGGCGGACGGGGCAATCTGTTCTTGAGCGACGAGCGTGTAAGCGAAGAATGCGTTGAGCCCCATCCCGGGTGCTACAGCGATCGGTAAGTTCGCATAAAACGCCATCAAGCCAGTCCCGATGAGGATGGCAATGATTGTCGCCGTGAATGCTTGTGCGAACGGAATTCCTGCGTCAGATAGAATCGCTGGGTTGACGACAGAGATGTACGCCATCGTCACGAACGTTGTGATCCCAGCAGTCACTTCCTGTTTAACATTCGTACCATGTTGTTTCAATTGAAAAATATTCATCGATATAACTCCTTATTTCGGTCTATTTCCGAACATTAATTGAGAAAAAATGTTTAAACTAACGTTATCAACTTGATGACTATACAAAAATGTTTGATTCCCGTCAATTGTTTTGAGTAAAAAACATGAAAAATGAAAGCTGAAGACAAATAATGTTCGGAAATAAACTTTTTTAAAAAAAGATGCTTGCTCTGAAACGCGTTTCAGAAGATACGGTATAGACAAAGGGAGGGGAACCGATATGAAACCGACAACGTGGAAGACATGGTGCAGTGGAATCGTATACGAGCTCGTCATCAATCAGTTGTATACACCGTTTGGAAAAATGTTGTGTACCCGTTTCCGTGAAGAGTTTCTTCATCTGCCGTTAGAAGAGCGCTTCCGTCTCGTTCAAGCGATTCGTTGTCAAGTCATCGAAAGAGGTGACAGTCAGCAAGCAGAGTGGGTACACTATATGCAAAGACTGACAAGTTGAGGTGAGACGAATGGCAAACATTCGAGATATCGCAAAGCACGCTGACGTTTCGGTGACGACGGTTTCGCGCGTCTTGAACGAGCATCCGTACGTATCGAAAGAAAAACGTACCCGTGTCCACGAAGCGATGAAAGAGCTCGGGTATTTGCGAAATCAACAGGCACTGACGTTGTCGACAGGGAAGACGCAACGAATCGTCGTCATCCTACCTTATATGGATCATCCGTATTACGGTTTCTTCGTCAATGGGCTTGCCAAGGCGGCGCTCGAGCACGATTACCGGCTCGTCATGTGGCAGACGGAGTATAAGTTGAGCGAGGAACGACAAGCGCTCGATTTATTGAAACATCGTGAAGTCGATGGGGCAATTGTCTTGTCTCACGAGATGTCTTTTAAAGAAATGGAGACATATCGTGCGTACGGACCGATTGCTGTGGCAACCGTCGGCGCACCGGAGACAATCTCGTCGATCCATGTCGATCATTACGCGTCGTTCGTATCAGGTATTCGTGTGTTACAGGAACACGGATATGAAGAGATTGGAATTATCTTGTCAAGAAGCCATAGTCCAAGTTCCCTTGCGCGTCAGCAAGCCTATTTCGATGAAGTAGCGCATGCGCGTGAGCAATGGATTTGGACCGGCTATTTGACGAGTGAGGACGGTATTCGGTTAGCTGAAACGTTCCTCTCTCAAAAAGAGCGTCCTCGAGCGCTCTTTTTCTCGTCTGATTATGTCGCTCTCGGATTTTTAGGAGAGATGCAACGGCGAGACATCAAGATTCCTGAGGAAGTCGCCATGCTCGGGTTTGACGGACATCCGATCGGTCAGGCATTCGGACTATCAACGATGCTTTCTCCGAATGAACAGATTGGTCGTCGCCTGTTTGAAACGACGCTCGCTGAGATGAATGGAGCCATCCCAGAGATTCACGGAATGACTGTCAGCTACCAAGCGGGGATGACACTTTAGGCAACATCCTCGCTCGACTCTTTTGAAACGTTTAGAATGAAAGGAGTAGTCGAGAGGAGGAGATGTTATGAAGATTCAAGTAACAGAAGAAGCGCTCCAATGGTTTAAAGAAGAAATGGAAGTCGAAGCGGGCCAAACGGTTCGTTTGTTTGCAAAATATGGGGGTTCGACAGACTTGACGCACGGTTTCTCCGTTGGGGTCATCACGGAAGACGTGAACAATGCGGCTGTTGAGACCGAAGAAGACGGCATTCGTTTCGTCGTGGCGGAACAAGATGAGTGGTTGTTCCAAGGACAAGACGTGAAAGTCGAACTTCGCGGAGAAGAAATCGTCTTCGTGCAGGCCTGACGTTTCAGTTTGTTTACGTTTAATGAAATGTCGTTTGACGAAATCTGGCTTGGGGAACAGATTACGACAAGTCGGATTTTCGAAAGGATGACACGATATGTCAGACAAAGAAAAGCGTGAGCAAGAAGAAAAGTTGAAACGAGATCAACCGGACATCTCCCATGAAGAAGATTCAAAAGGAGATCACTCCGACCTCGAAGAGACAGATGAAGACGAACAATCATAAGAGCCGACACGGCTCTTTTTGTTTGGGAATTGAAAGAAATGCCGTGGACGTTATAATGGATAAGGGAAAACTATTTAGTGAGGAGAATGAGATATGAGTACAGTACTAGTCTTCGGACATAAAAATCCAGATACCGACACAATCACGTCAGCGCTCGCCTATGCCGAGTTGAAAAAGAAATTAGGAATGGACGCAGAGGCAGTTCGTCTCGGTGAAGTGAACGGGGAAACACAATATGCGCTCGATCACTTCCGTGTAAAAGCACCACGCTTGATTGAAAGCGTGAAAGGTGAGACCGAAGAAGTCATCTTGGTCGACCATAACGAGTTCCAACAAAGTGCGGATGGTATCGAGGACGTGCGAATCCTTGAAGTCATCGACCACCACCGCATCGCAAACTTCCAAACGGCAGACCCACTCTACTATCGTGCAGAGCCAGTCGGCTGTACGGCGACGATTTTGTTGAAGTTGTATAAAGAGCATGGTGTCGAAATCGCAGCGGATATGGCCGGTTTGATGCTTTCAGCTATCATCTCGGACTCACTTCTCTTTAAATCACCGACATGCACGGATGAAGACGTCAAAGCCGCGAAAGAACTCGCTGAGATCGCAGGCGTCGATGCAGAAGCATACGGGCTTGAGATGCTCAAAGCCGGGGCGGACCTTAGCCAAAAAACGATTGAAGAACTCATCTCACTCGATGCGAAAGAATTCGCAATGGGCGACTATCGTGTTGAAATCGCGCAAGTGAACACGGTCGATGCGAACGATGTCTTGAACCGTAAAGAGGAAGTCGAAGCCGCAATCGCCAACACGGTTGCAGCGAAAAACTTAGACTTGTTCGTATTTGCCATCACGAATATTTTGACGAACGATTCGGAAGCCATCGTCGTCGGACCAAAACCAGAACTCTTCGAACAAGCGTTCAACGTCACGCTTCAAAACGGATTAGCGACACTTCCGGGCGTCGTCTCGCGTAAGAAGCAAATCGTACCTGTTTTAACGGAAGCGGCAACAAAATAAAAACTCGAAGCGAATGCCTCGAGCGGAACTGCAGACGATTACTCGTCTGCAGTTTTTTCGTTTTGTTGAAGAAGAGTCTTTTTCAAATAATATTGTTTATGCTCTGTTGTCGGATGGTTCTCGATTACTCCAACGACTTCATAACCGAGTCCGATATAAAAGTCAGGTGCCTGAAAGCTGAACGTGTCGAGTTGAATGAGATGGCATTGATGCTCGATGGCACACTGTTCGATACGCGTCATCAACTCTGTTCCATATCCCTCTCCTCGAAGCTGTTCGTCCACCCATAAGAAATGAATATGCATCGAGTACCAAAATACCGTCCCGGTTACACCCCCGACAATCTGATTGTCATCGTCCCGAACGATGAAACTCACGTGTTCGATGGGGTGCTTCACTTCATCCGGCAATTGTGATGCGTTATATTCAATCAAACGCTGTCGAATATATTCGCGATCTTCCTGATTCCACTGTTGAACAATCTTCATCCCCTCACCCTTTCTTCATTACGATCCTGTACTTGCAAAAGCGCGCAGTCCATATAACCAAAACCGATAGGCGATGACGAGTGAGAGGGTTGCGACAAGCGGGGTCGCTAGTGCAAACATGGTGAACCCACGTCCTTCAAAGAAATACATCGCCGGATAAAATGCTGTAAAGCCAAATGGGATGATATACGTCAATACGAACATGATGACTTTCGAATAGATGGTCATCGGATATCGAGCAAAATCACTCAAACTGAATACAGCGAACACAACCGGTAGACTATCAATCATCCAAAAAGAGAACGTCGCAAAGAATAAGTTGACCGCGATATAAATCATTCCGCTCGCGAGAACCATGACGAGAAGAACGATCACGTCCATCACACTCCATGTCATTCCGAGCTCATTCGAGGCGAGCCATAGTACGCTCCCCCCAATCAAGAGTTGACCGAACCCGTCTTGTTGAACCCGTTCGGCGACGATTTGGAACAGCGGATTCACGGGACGCATGAGAATACGGTCCAAGTTCCCTGTACGGATGTATTGCCAGCCGATCGTCCAAAGATTATCAAAAAAGATATGATGGACGGCTCGACCTAAAAACGCGATGCCATAGATGAACAAAATCTCGTAAAAGCCCCAGCCGTTCAGCGATTCGATGTGTTGGAAGACGATCGATAAAAAGAAGAGCGCGGCAAATTGTTGACCGAAGACCGATAACACGCCAATCAAGAAGTCCATCCGATATTCCATCATCACTTTGAAATGATTTTTGGCATAGAGCCAATACAGTTTCGCATATCGTTTCATCCGCCAAACACCGTCACTTTCCGAACCGCATACGCGAATAGAAGTCTTACAAAAACAAAGAAGGCCCCGACCCATGCGAGTTGAATCAAAATCGACGACCATATAGCAGATGCATCGATCCCACCTGTATAGATGGCAACTGGCACATAGACGAGTGAGGCGAACGGTAAATACAAGCTGATTGTCTGGAACCAATCCGGGAATAGGGTGAGCGGGATGATTGCCCCGGACATAATCGTAATGATTGCCTCCTGTAAGACAGAAAGTCCCCACACGTTCACCGTATAAAAGGACAACACCCCAACGAGCAAATCAATCAGTGTCGCAAGGAGGATCGCGAGCACGACACTGATTGAGAAGGCGAAGGCACTTTCAATTGACGTCGGTGGGTCAACGCCGATAAACAGCATGGCGATGACAAGAAGCGGTAGCGTCGAACGGAAAAAGGTCGATGTTTTTGTCCCGATGTCTTGAGCGAGTAATTTATCCAGTAAATGATAGGGGCGAAGTAGTTCGACGGCGACCCCGCCATGTTTGATGAGATGCGCGAGTTCACGTCCGGCGCCTCCTCGGAATTGATCGAGCATCGTTGCAAGTACGGCATACGTCAACATCATCGAGAGCGAGATGCCTGACACGTCGGTTTTATTCTCATAGACGGCCTGCCAAAAGAAATATAAGATGAACAGGCGCATCGTCACCGAGAACATACTTGCCCAGTACCAGGCTGTATAAGCCATATCGACTTTAATTTGTGAGGCGGCGAGCGCTACATATTTTTGAAGCCTCATGCGCTCACCTCAGGTTGATACAGGTTTCGAATCAACGTCTCCATTTTCGGTACGACAACGGATAAGTCTTTCACTTGATTGCAGTTCACGATTTCACGAATCAATTGTCCGCTTGAAATCTCATGATGGTTGAATGCCAGTTGAATGGTATCTGTCTCTGAAGCGAGTTCCGTGACGAGTCCTGTCACCGACGGCGGAATGGTAAATGTCGTTCCTTCGTCGAGTGTGATTTCAAGCGTCCGTTCATTGTTGAACGTCTGTTTGAGCGTCTCGATGCGGTCGTCATAAATGATGCGTCCCTCATCGAGGACGATGACCCGATCACACACTTCCTCGATGTCCTGCATATCGTGTGTCGTCAAAATGACCGTCGTGCCCCAAGCATCACTGATTTCCCGAATGAAAGCCCGAATCGTCTCTTTGATATCAATATCGAGACCGATTGTCGGCTCATCCAAATACACCACACGGGGACGGTGTAAGAAAGCGGCAGCGAGCTCACAGCGCATTTTTTGTCCGAGAGATAACTGACGGACTGGTACGTCGAGCAGAGGTTCTAGCTGGAGTTGCTCGATGAACCAGGCAACGGTCTCCTCGAACTCTGGACGCGGCACTTCATAGATTTCCCGAAGCAAGTCGAATGACTCCCGGACCGGAATATCCCAAAACAACTGTTTTCGCTGACCGAAGACTGCTCCGATTTGGCGAGCGTTTTGAATCCGGTCCTCGTGTGGATCGATGCCGAAGACACGGACGGATCCAGCATCCGGACGAAGGACGCCGGCGAGCATTTTGATCGTTGTCGATTTTCCAGCACCGTTGAAGCCGATGTATCCGACGCGTTCGCCTGGAGCGATGGACAAGTCGATTCCTTTCACGGCTTCTTTAATGCGATACTTTCTTGAAAACAAAGCCTTGATGGCGCCTTTTAAGCCGGCATCACGTTCTAAAATTTGATAGTGTTTCACGAGATCGTGGACCTCGATAGCTGACTGTGACATACGTTCCTCCTCATTCATGCAAGCGTTTTCCTTCATCAGAATAGCATGTGAATCTGGGATTTCCTACCTGTACAAAAAAAGACCGGACGATGAAGTCCGATCTTACGATGATTTTGTTTGTCGCCCGTACGTTCCGAGACGCCATAGTTTCTCAAACGGTCCATAGCGGTGACTCTTCAGCCACCACATCGAGAAGAACGCCTGGACAATCAAAATTCCGATGCTGAGGAATAGACCTTCGGTTAAGGAAAGCGCCCCGTACGCCCCGAGTGCGATCACTGGCAAGACAATGATCAACGTATGTGTCAGATAGTTCGTGAGTGCCATTCGTCCGAGCGCTTGAAGCGGGGCGAACGTACGACCTTTTCGAACGGCGATGGTGAACAGGCAGATGTACGTTGTAGCGAGCAGTTTTCCGGAGACGAGAACAGCAACAAGATTCACCCAGTAATAGGCCTCGCCTTGACCATAATGATGCCAGATGATGACCCCGAAAAATGGCAGAGTGAAGAGGACACAAATGGTCGCAGTACGAGTCAATCCTTGAATCGACCATGTGAGAAGTTTTCGTTCTCGTCCGATATAAAGACCGAACAAGAACAAGCTAAGAATCTCAATACCTACAAGAAGTGAATTCGACATAGCAGCGAATATTTCAATTTGTAGACGGTAGTCGAACCAAATGCCGAATCCCATATTATATGGTGTCGGAAATGGAGCGCCACTATTGAAGTCACCGCCATTTGCCCATTCCACAAGTGCAGATGATCCATAAAATAAGAAGAAACTTCCAATCAATAAACTCCACGCCCACGCCAGAATGGCGCGGTTGCTCAATCCGTAAAAGAGGGGAAGCAATAAGCCCCACATGGCGTACGTATGGAGGATATCGCCTGACCAAATCGCCAGGTGTGCCAGACCGAACAAGAAGAGAATCAAAATCCGGCGTATGTAACGACTGACCGATTCGCCACGAGCGTAAGAACGCTCGAGGAAAATCGAAAAGCCGATCCCGAATAAGAGGGAGAAAATCGTATAAAACTTCGTCTGCACGAACAAATCGAAGAGTGTGCGGACGAACAGGTCGCTCCCGTAATAGTCGGGACGACCAAACATCCAGTCGCTCCCGAGCATACTCGGGATATTGACGAGGAAAATGCCGCAGAGGGCAAACCCTCGGATAATGTCATACAAGATAATCCGTTCATTCGTTTGAATTGGGCCAGCCATACGACACGTCCTTTACTGAATTAGAATACTTTCGTCGTCCACGATTCACAGTTCCAGACGTCTGTGACGATATCCTCATAGAATTCTGGTTCGTGACTGATGAGGAGGACGCTTCCTTTGTACTCTTTCAACGCACGCTTCAACTCTTCCTTCGCGTCGACGTCCAAGTGGTTCGTCGGCTCATCGAGTAAGAGTAAGTTCGTTTCGTTGTTTAAGAGTTTACACAGGCGTACTTTCGCCTTTTCTCCACCACTGAGGACAGAGATTTTACTTTCAATGTGCTTCGTCATGAGACCGCATTTCGCGAGCATCGCGCGCACCTGCTGTTGGTTGAGTGACGGGAATTCGCTCCAAATCTCTTCGATACACGTGTTGTTGCTTGATGCGGCTTCCTGTTCGAAGTAACCCATTTCGAGGAACTCACCACGTTCGACTGTTCCTTCAAGCGGGTTGATCAAGCCGAGTAAGCTCTTCAAGAGCGTCGTCTTCCCGATTCCGTTCGCTCCGACGAGGGCAATCTTTTGACCGCGCTCCATCTGAAGGTCGAGCGGACGTGAGAGTGGCTCATCGTATCCGATGACGAGACCTTTCGCATCAAAGATGAGGCGCCCCGATGTACGTGCCTGCAAGAAGCGGAATTCTGGTTTCGGACGTTCCGCACTCAATTCGATGACATCCATCTTATCTAGTTTCTTCTGACGTGACATCGCCATGTTTCGTGTCGACACACGCGCTTTGTTTCGGGCAACGAAGTCTTTCAAATCCGCGATTTCGGCTTGCTGACGCTTATAGGCGGCTTCAAGTTGCGAACGCTTCATCTCGTACACTTCCATGAACTTGTCATAGTCCCCGACGTAGCGGTTCAACTCTTGGTTTTCCATATGGTAGACCAAGTTGATGACGCTATTTAAGAACGGGATATCGTGTGAGATCAAGATGAAGGCATTGTCATAGTTTTGGAGATAGCGTTTCAACCACTCGATATGCACTTCATCCAAATAGTTGGTCGGCTCATCGAGGAGCAAGATATCTGGCTTCTCTAAAAGCAACTTCGCGAGCAATACTTTCGTACGCTGTCCACCTGACAAGTCCGTGACGTCACGGTCGAGACCGACGTCTAGAATACCGAGACCGCGTGCGACTTCTTCTACTTTCGCATCGATGATGTAAAAGTCGTTCGAGTCGAGCGTCTCTTGAAGCTCACCGACCTCCGCGAGCATGTCTTCCATCTGTTCCGGTGTCGCGTCGCCCATCTCCATGTAGAGTTCGCCGATGCGCGTCTCCATGTCGATCAGGTATTGGAAAGCACCTTTCAAGACGTCGCGAATCGTCATCCCGCGCTCGAGCACCGCATGTTGATCGAGGTAACCGACACGGACGTTTTTCGCCCATTCGATTTTCCCTTCATCCGGTTGCAGTTTGCGTGTGATGATGTTCATGAACGTCGATTTTCCTTCACCGTTCGCTCCGACGAGACCGATGTGTTCCCCTTTTAAGAGGCGGAAAGAGACATCGTTCAAAATAGCGCGGTCACCAAAGCCGTGGCTCAAGTTTTGTACCGTTAATATACTCATAATTCGTTTTCGTTCCTTTCAAAGTAAACTACCCGATATTGTAGCATGAATCCGATTAAATTAGTACGCCAGTCCGACCGACTCCCGTACGTGTTCTTGTTCTTCAATCGCATGAAGCATGAACTGAGCGACGTCTGCCCGTGAGATGTGTTTCCCGTTCTCTGGCACTTCATCGATGGCCATGCGATAAGTCGAGGTGCGAGGACCATCCGTCAATTGCATCGGTCGTACGATGGTATAGTCGAATGACGAATTTCGCCATAAGTCCACGGCTGCCCGATGATCGCGGAGCGGTTTCCGCAGCATGAACGTAATGGCTTTCCCCGCAAGTCCCGGAATTTCATTGTCGATTCCCGCTGAAGCGAGATAGATGATACGTGAGATGTTGTTCGCTTTCATCGCCGGGACGAGTTTGTCTGTGACACTCGCTAAAAAGTCCGGGTCGCTTAAATCCGTACCGAGACAGCTGACAACCGCATCGTGACCATGCATTGCTTCCGTCAATGCATCGATGTCATATAAGTCGCCTTCGATGATTTCAAGTTGTGGGGTTCGAATCAACTTTTTCTGTTCACGAACGAACGCGGTGACGTCATGACCGTGCTCGATGGCTTGATCGATGAATTGATGTCCGGTCCGACCGGTTGCGCCTAATACGAATAACTTCATAAGGGCAGGGCTCCTCTCTCATATCCAGTATCTACAGTATACAGCAGTTTCAGAAAAATCGAACATTTCACCGTTTGATTCCAACCTATTGCATTTCTCTTCAGCTCGTCTACAATAAGGTCTATCTTAGAAAAATAGATTCGCACTCGTATATCAGCGGAAATATGGTCCGCAAGTCTCTACCGAACTACCGTAAATGGTTCGACTACGGGTGGCGCTTGTCGTATGCTGTCGTTGATTCCCATGCGGTTCGTTGCCTCCCGATGAGGGGTGACGAATCGCATTTTTTATTGGAGGGAACAACAATGAAGCAGTTAGAAGACAAAATCCGTGAAGAGGGTCGGGCCTTATCCGACCAAGTGTTGAAAGTCGACGCTTTTTTGAATCATCAAGTCGATCCCGTACTCATGCAAGCAATCGGTAAAGAATTCACGAAGCGTTTCAAAGACGCTCAAATAGACCGCATCGTCACACTTGAATCGAGCGGAATCGCACCGGCGATGATGACGGCGCTTGAGATGGGCATCCCGTTCGTATTCGCGCGTAAGCGGAAATCGCTGACGCTCCAAGATGATCTCGTGGAAGCAGACGTGTATTCGTTCACCAAGCAGGAGACGAACCGCATCAGCTTGAGCCGGCGTTTCGTCTTACCAGGCGAACGTGTTCTCGTCATCGATGACTTCCTCGCGAACGGGGAAGCGGCACTCGGATTGACACAACTCGTCGAAGCCGCAGGTGCAGAGGTCGCAGGGGTTGGCATCGTCATCGAGAAGTCGTTCCAACCAGGGCGCGATAAATTGATGGAGCGTGGCTATCGCGTCGAATCGTTGGCACGTATCGCGAAATTAGAGAAAGACCATATCTCGTTCGTGGAGGTCGTTCGATGAATACGTTCAAGACAGCCAGTCTAGGGTTCCAGCATCTCCTCGCGATGTACACGGGAGCGGCAATCGTCCCGCTCATCGTCGGTGGTGCCATCGGGCTTGGACCGACCGAACTCGCCTATCTCGTCGCAATTGATTTATTCATGTGTGGGGTAGCGACGTTACTACAAGTATGGACGACACGCTTCACGGGTGTCGGATTGCCGGTCGTCCTCGGATGTACGTTCACGGCGGTCGGGCCGATGATTGCCATCGGAAGCGCGAACGGGATCACCGCTATTTATGGTGCGTTGATTGCGAGCGGGCTCATTGTCATCCTCATTTCCGGTTTTGTCGGGAAACTTGCACGCTTTTTTCCGCCGGTCGTGCTCGGTTCGGTCGTGACGATTATCGGTCTCTCACTAATCCCGGTTGCCATCAATGACATCGGTGGCGGGATGCCGGGTGAGCCTGGATTCGCATCGATGCAGAATCTCGGATTAGGTGGTTTGACGATTTTACTCATTCTCTTCTTGAACCGAGTCGGGACCGTCTTCACACGTGCCGCTGCCATCCTCTTTGCCGTCCTCATCGGAACAGGGGTCGCTGCTTCGCTCGGTCTCGTCGATTTTAGTCCTGTCCGTGAAGCGAGTTGGTTCCAAATGGTTCAACCGTTCTACTTTGGGGTGCCGACATTCGATGTGTCTGCCATCCTCGTCATGACGCTCGTTGCCATCATCTCGATGATTGAATCGACCGGCGTGTTCTTGGCGCTCAGTGACATCACGAAAAAGCCGATCGGTGCAAAAGAATTGACGAAAGGGTATCGTGCGGAAGGCGTCGCAACGATTCTCGGAGGAATTTTCAACAGCTTCCCATACACGACGTTCAGTCAAAATGTCGGACTCGTTCAATTGTCAGGTGTGAAATCGCGCCGTGTCATCTTCTGGACAGGTGGGTTACTCATCTTGCTCGGGTTCCTCCCGAAAGTGGCCACATTCACAACCTTGATTCCAAAGCCTGTTTTAGGTGGGGCGATGCTCGTCATGTTCGGAACGGTCGCCGCTTCTGGGATTCGGATTCTGAGCCAAGTCGATTTTTCGAAAAACGAGAACTTGATCACCATTGCACTTTCGATAGGTGTCGGACTCGGTATTACAGCAAATCCGGCCATCGTCGCCAATATGCCGGAATGGCTTCAATTGTTCACAGATAGTGCCATCGTGGCAGGCTCCTTCACAGCACTATTATTGAACGGATTCTTCCGTATGATGGACCGTTTCCGTCCCGGGACAATCATTGCCGAGGAACGACAAGTCGGCTAGACTGAAGGAAATAGTAGTCGAGGAGGAGTCTTGAATGGGGAAAACTGCACTTGTCGTAGGCGCGACCGGATTGATTGGCCGCGAATTGGTTGAACAGTTGTTAGAAAGTGATCGTTATGATGCCGTCTGGATTGTCGTCCGTCGCTCGAAGCGTTGGAGCCATCCGAAGCTACATGAAGTCGTCGGGTTCGAGGAAATGGATGCATCCCTTCCGCATATCGATGACACGTATTGCGCACTCGGTACGACAATTGCGGTCGCTGGATCGCAAGAAGCGTTCAAACAAGTCGACCTGGAGTTGCCACTTGAAGTTGCCCGGATCGCTAAGGCACATGGTGCAACACGCTATGCGGTCGTATCGGCGCAAGGTGCATCGTTACGTTCATCCTTCTTTTACAATCGGGTAAAAGGGGAGCTTGAGAATGCGTTACGGATCTTCAACTTCCACCATTTGATTATCGCACGTCCGTCTTTATTGCTTGGGGAACGTGATTCATTCCGACTCGGAGAGAAAGCGGCTGAAGTTCTCAGTCGACCGTTCCAACCATGGTTAATGGAAAAGGCACCGGAAGTCGCACCGATTCAAGCACTGCATGTCGCCCGTGCCTTGATCATGGCATCTGAAGAAGGCGAAGGGGTCGAAGTGCTGACGTCAGGGATGATGCAGAGGATGAGCCGATGACTCCATTGACGAAAAAACGAACGAAAGCCGTCTTGATTGATAGTGTCATTGCAGGTCTTGTCAGCGTTGGCGTGGAACAACTCGTACGCAAGAAAGTAAAGAGCGAGTTCGTGCATGCGGTCATCACACCGACACTGCTGACGTACGCCATGGAAGCCTGCCAAATGAGTCGAGGCGGACAAACCATCGGCTATAAACTGATGGGGCTTGAATTGAAAAACGATGACGAAACGCCTGTCACGGCGAAACAAGCACTACAGCGCGCCCTACACCGTGATACTTCGTCAGTCGTTCGTTATTGGAAAGACCGTGCACATTTCGAACAAGAAGACGGCGCCGTGTTACCGCACGATGCCCGTTACCATATGCATGTACGTGAAAAGAACTGACCATAGGCCAGTTCTTTTTTCAATCCTTGATTTTACTTAAGATGGCAGTCGTTAAGGCGACGATTGTTCCGAGGACGAGTCCATTCGAAAAGACGGTCGCAAGGAGCGGTGGCAAGTCATTCATGGAACCGGGTGGCAGAAGCATCGCCCCGGCACCGATGACGAGTGGGAGACCGACCGTAAGTGAGGCCGTCGATTGTTTTAATTCGAAGGCGGCCTCATTGATTCCGATGATGATCATCGTCGCGATAAGCGGAGTCACAATCGCATAACCGACAGCAGCCGGGATACTCGCAATCAACGAGACGAATGGACCGATGAGTGCTAACCCCATCATGAGGGCGTGGGCAATCAAATGCGGAGCACGCTGGACGCTCTCCGTCGAAGAAAGGAAACCAGCTGTCCCGGAGATGGCGACAGGACCCGGTGTACCGAACAGACCGGCCACGACTTGACTGACGCCACTGGCGACACCCGATGCGGGAACGTTCCCTTTGATTTCTCGTTTTTCGCGAGAACTGACGATGCGCTCAATCAACTTGATGTTCGCAAGGACGTTTGTCATGAGAAGCAAGGTGATGACGAAAGCCGTCGGCAACAAGTTCCAATCCCACATCCAATTCCCGAACGGAAGCAGTTCCGGTACGAGGAAGAAGGATTCTGAACGAACGATTGGATTTCCAAGGTCGAGTAAATGGAACAAGCCGAACCCGACGAATAGTGTCATGACGAGTCCGTATTGTTTGAAGCGACTTTGTTCGAGCGTGAGCGCGAACAAAACGAGCCCTGCCGTCGCGACAGCTTGGACGACATTGATTCCGTTTTCCGTCACCCCGAAGCCACCTTTAATGACGGCTCCTGATAATTGGAGGACGAGTAAAATCATATAGACGCCAAGCACTTGTGGTGTAAAGAGGGAGAGCATGCGTCTTAAGATACCGGTGACAGTCAGCAACACACCGATCACACCGCTCAAAAATAGCATGAATCCGAGTGCCTGTAGCGTCTCTTGTTGACTTCCATATAAGGCGGGACCGATGGATGCGTATAAGGTGAAGACGCCCCACCAAATGCCGGCAGGTCCTTCGAGAATAGGGAGGCGATGGCCGAGCATTGTCTGGATGATGCTGAAGAGTGCGAAGATGAAGAGTGAGCGGGATATGAAGGTCATCGTCTCATCTGGCGAAAGTTCAAACAAGGCGGCGATGGAGAGTGGTGGTACAATATTTGTAGCTAAAATAAAAATAAACCACTGAATCGTCGTGGTTACATTACTTTTGGTCATGGTGTCCCCCTGATCATACTTTTTCTTATTAGTGTAACGTTATGGTGAAGTGGATGCAAATGGAGGCTATATAATGAAGAAATTCTTCAAGTGGACCGCACTCACAATCGTAGGATTGCTCCTTGTCGCGGTAGCTGGCTTTTTGATTTGGACACAGTTTACGTATGGACCGACCGATGAAGCGACCCAGTATGCGGAAGAGGGGAAAGTGGTCGACAACCGTCTCGAGTTTGGAGACACGGCGAGTGAAGTCGGTGTCATTCTATACCCTGGGGCGAAAGTAGAGAAAGAGGCGTATGCGTATTATGGAACACGTTTGGCCGAGGAAGGATACTTCGTTGCCATTCCATCGCTTCGTCTCAATTTAGGCATTTTAGATATCGACGCAGCCGATCCCATCATCGAAGCACATCCGGAGATTGAACGTTGGATCGTAGCCGGTCATTCACTCGGAGGTTCAGCGGCATCTGGTTACGCGCTTGAGCATCAAGAGTTAGTGGAAGGTGTCATTTTCCTTGCATCATATCCGATCAGCTCGATGGTCGATAGTGACTTACGCGTGCTATCTATCTCGGGTGAGCTAGATGGATTGGCTGTCCCAGAAGACATCGAGGCGAGTCGAAGTGATCTTCCTGACGATAGTCAATTCGTACAAATTAAAGACGGGAATCATGCGAATTTCGGAATGTATGGTCCTCAAAAAGGCGATCAGGAAAGTCCGCTCACATCGAAAGAACAACTCGACGAAGTATTATCAGCAATTCTCGAATGGTTATGAAAAAACGTGCGCACCTTCATCGAGGTGCGCACGTTTTAGCGTTGATCGAACGAATAGCTGACTGCGGTCAATCCGGCCGTAACGAGTGCGACCAGACCACCGACGAGTGCGAGCGTCATGATGGGGCTCGTCGCATAGACGACACCACCGAGAGCGGAACCAAGCCCAATCCCGACGTTACTCGCCACGGGCATAAGTGATGAGGCGAGACCTTTGGCGTTCGGATTGAACTTCTCCGCCAAATCAATCAAATAAATCTGTGTTGATGTCGTCAATAAAATCGCCATGAACGACATAAGGGCGATATTGAGGAGACCGAGCGTCACATTCGACGTCGTCACGAATAAAGCGGCCAAGACGAACGCCTGGACGAGAAAGACGAACCGTAAGCGTCCGATTGGATTGTGACTGGCAATCTTTCCGGCAGCGATATTACTGAAAATCGAGATGAAGCCGTATGCGAATAAAATCGGACTGACCCAAGCGACCGGTACACCGAGGACATCTTTTAAAATCGGCACGAGATACGTATACACGACATATGTCGCCCCAAAACCGAATGCCGGAATCAAGAAGGCGATCAAGATGCGAGGGTTCGTCAGGAGTGCCATTTGTTCACGGAGTGATGCTTTTTCTTGAGACAATTGATTTGGCAAGACACGATAAATGGCAATCCAGGCGACTGCACCGAGCAGAGTCGTCAACCAAAACGTTGACTCCCAGCCTGCCTGTTGTCCGATAAACGTCCCAATCGGAACCCCGAACACGTTTGCCATTGTGAATCCACCGAAAATAAAGGACACGGCCACACCCCGTTTTGTTGGAGGGACGCTCTCGCTGGCGACGAGCATGGCAAGCGAAATCAAGACGCCTGTGACGACGGCCGTCAGCATACGCAAGACGAGTAACCACTCATACATGGGAGCAAGACTGCTCAACAAGTTCAGGACCGTGAAGAGGATGGTTAGGCCGAGCATCAATTTACGCTTTGGAAGATGACTCGTCAAGGACATCGTGATGGGTGTGCCGACGGCGAAACTGATCGCGAATGCCGATACGAGACTTCCTGCTGTTGCAATGGAAATAGATAGACCACTTGCGATGTCGGGTAATATCCCGACGATGACAAATTCACTCGTTCCGAGAACGAAGGTTAATAAGGATAGAGATAAAACTAAAGTCCAGTCGCTTCGACTGAGCGAGCTTGTCTTCATGTTCAAACACTTCTTTCTGTTTCATTCATTAGTAGTTAGACATCAGTCTTCTATCACGTTACAAGATTTTCCCCAAAAGAAAAACCCTTTTCTCCCAAGTCGGAAGAAAAAGGCGAATCAGCGCCAAAAGACAGTGGCTTCGACACCGGCGTGGTCGGAGACGACAGGTCCGTTCTCCCCATCGAAGACGACAGCATGCCGGGAGACGTGAATGGGTGCATTCGTCAACATCAAGTCGATGCGGAGCGATTTTTTGTTTTCATCCCATCCGGCAATTTTTCCTTGTACGGTCGCGTCGCCTTCGCGTTCTGTGGCGAGATGGAATAAGTCTTGAAGTCCGTTCTCCATCAAATAATCGTATCCTTCACCTCGGATGAAGGCGTCGTTATTGAAGTCACCGAGTAGAAGCGCGTGGTCGTCGTGCTCCACGCGATGCAATAGTTCATCCAGTTGATGTTTCACGGGCTCTTCTTCGTCATGCCACCAACCGAGGTGACACGAGTAGACCGTCGTCGGAGCTTCATGACCTTCAATCACGGCTTTAACGATTTTACGGGACTTGTAATTGTCTGGGTCCGTCGTCTTGGATACAAAGAATGATTCGGTCGATAGGAACGGTGTGCGCGACAAGATGGCAACGCCCTCTTCGTAAATATCATAGCCGTAATGGGCAAAATCCCAAGTCATGTGATAGTGAAGGTCTAACTCGTTCAGACGTTCAACGAGGACGTGTGCGAAGTTGTTTTCACGGATGTTTCCGTAGATGAGTGGCGCCTCCTTATGTTGGTTGACTTCTTGAAGTGCGATGAGATCGTATTCTTCACTCGCAATACGTTCGACGATGGCATCGATCTTTTCTTGTTGACGGTCTTCTAACCAGGCATGACAATTGAGCGTTAAAATATTCACGGTAGTCCTCCTTTAGAAAAAGGCCAACTCTCGAGCGAGTTGGCCAGTAGATTATGCACCGATGACGTCTTGAATGTCTGATTTCAATACGTCGGCTTTCGGGCCATAGATGGCTTGGACTCCACGGTCTTTCACAATGAGACCCATGGCGCCATTTTTCTTCCATTCTTGTTCGTCAGAGACGAGTGTAACGTCTTTGACGGTCACACGAAGACGAGTCATACATGCATCGACATCTTCAATATTTTCTTCCCCACCGAGAAGTGTGATAATCCCCATGACTTGTTCATTACCTGTCACAGATGATTTTTCTGTCGTTTCTTCCATGTAGTTTCCGTTACGTCCTGGTGTCGGCAAGTTCATCTTCTTGATGAAGAAGTTGAATACTCCGAAGTTGAGGAAGAAGAACGCGACAGAGACGAGCACGAAGTTGATCAAGTCTTGAAGAAGTCCCGCTTTGATGATCATCGGGATGCGCGTCAAGAGTTCGATTGCACCGAAAGCATGAATACGCAAATCGATGATATCTGCCAATGCGAAGGCAGCACCAGCCATGAGTGCGTAGACGACGTAAAGGACTGGCGCAACGAACATGAACATGAACTCGATCGGTTCTGTGACACCCGTCAAGAAGACGGCGAGTGCGGCTGACAAGAACATCGGTTTGTATTGTTCTTTCTTCTCAGCATCGACGTTACGGTACATTGCGTACGCAGCACCGATTAATGCAGCGAATGACAAGATGACTTGACCGACTTTGAAGCGAGCTGGTACGACATCAGCAAGTAGAGCGTTGTATGCAGCTGTGTCACCAGCAGCACGCAAGTTGACGAGGTCTGTTACCCATGCCAACCAGAGCGGGTCTTGACCGGCAACGACCGAACCAGCTGTCGCACCTGTTAAAATCGTATACGTTCCGCCAAGTTCTGTGTAGTTCATTGGTACTGTGAGCATGTGGTGTAAACCGAACGGCAAGAGAAGACGTTCGAGTGCACCGTAAACAAATGGAGCAAGGACTGGAGCCGTGTTACGTGATGTGGCAATCCACTCACCAAAACTGTTGAGTGCCCCTTGGATTGTTGGCCATACAATTGATAGAACGATGGCAGCAACGACCGAACCAAGGATGACGACGAATGGTACGAAGCGCTTCCCGTTAAAGAACGAGAGGGCGTTCGGCAATTTATTGAAGTTGTAGAAACGGTTGTATAGCGCACCACCGAGGAAACCGGCGATGATTCCGACGAACACACCCATGTTGAGGGCAGGTGAACCAAGTACAGATGTGAAGTAGTCTGAGACGACAAGATTTGCACCAAAGAGTGACTCGATTGTCGCTTCTGGATCCTGAAGCATAGCGCCGTTGACACCGAAGATGGCACCTGTGACACGGTTGATCAAGATGAAAGCGAGGAGTGCGGCGAACGCACCACCTGCACGATCTTTAGCCCACGAACCACCAATCGCGACTGCGAAGAGGATATGTAAGTTGACGATGATCCCCCAACCTAAATCTTCAATGATACGAGCTGTTGTTAATAGAATACCGACGTCTCCGGCTGACATTCCAATCAATTTTCCGATGGAAATCATCAAACCGGCGGCTGGCATAACGGCGATGACGACCATCAAGGCCTTACCGAGTTTTTGCCAAAAATCGAATGAGATCATTTTTTTCATGCTATACGCTTCCTTCCTGTGAGGGAGTTTTATCTATTTTTTGTTTGCCAATAGTGCAATCGCTTGCATAAATGATTGTAATCGATTGCATAAATTCATGCAACCGTTTTCGCTATTTTCATTTGTTTTCATTTTTGAAGCGGGAATGGTAAATGTGAGGCGAACTTGTCAGTCGAATCGAATCTAGCTACAATATGATAGGTTGAAGGGAGCGAGAAAGATGGGTTGGAGACAGACGACATCTGCTTTGACGAAAGACGAGCAGATTGAATTAAAAGAAGAGTTATTGCAGAAGGGTGTATTGCACGAGGACGATCTTCCTCTATATGAGATGCTCATGCCAGATCGCATCAAACGGATGTATGAAGTATTGAATACACGAACGAACCATATCACGATTTTGACGGAGGGTGTCGACGATCCGCACAATCAATCTGCCGTATTGCGTTCGGCCGATGCGTTCGGGGTGCAGACGTTACACGTCGTCGAAGGGCGTGCGAAGTTCAAACCGAACTCGATTATCGCCAAAAGTGCCGACCGCTGGGTGGACGTCGTCGAGCATGGTTCGATTGAAGAAGCGATTGATTCCTTAAAAAAAAGTGGTTACCAAGTATATGCGACGGCATTGAGTGAGGAAGCGATTCCGCTCGAAGAAGTGGATGTGTCGAAGCCGACTGTTCTTCTATTCGGGAATGAACATAGTGGTGTCTCGGAAACAGCACTCCATAAGGCGGACGGGAACTTTGTTATTCCGATGCAAGGGTATGTGCAGAGTTTGAACATCTCGGTGGCAGCGGCGATTTCTTTGTACGATGTCACGACACGGTCGCGACATATCGTGACGGATGGCTATGAACTGCCTGTCGAGGATCAGGCACGCATCTTTAAAGATTGGATGGTCAAGAGTTTACCGAAACGTACGCTTGGACTATATAAACAAAAAGGTGTCACGGCTTTTGAACGGGAGACAGGAAATTCAGAATGAACGGCGAAATGAACAGACGTACGGAATCTTTGTCCAGAAACTGAAAGGGGATGGCACGATGAGTACGACGAGTTCATTTATCGTAAAAGATGTGACGAACAACTTTAAGGATTTTGAAGAGGACTTTTTCCGACTGTATCGCACGTTATATGGCGACCTCGATCAGTTGCGCTTTAAAGAGCGTCTGTATCGACACGCCAATCCACTAGTGCTCTTAGCATTCTCTGAAGAGCAACTGGTCGGCTTTAAAATCGGTTATGAGGCGGAGCCGTATCGGTTTTATAGCTGGGCGGGCGGCGTCCATCCGGACTTCCAAAAGCATGGCATCGGTCGCAAGCTGATGGACACGCAACTCGAATGGGTCGAAGCGCAAGGGTTCCATTCGATTCGGACGAAAGCACGTAATACGAACAAAGGGGTCATCATTTTGAATCTCCTTTGCGGATATGACATCATGGGCGCTTACACAGAAGATGGCGAGCCGCGCATCATGATGGAAAAACAATTGAACAGATGAATGGTTGCCGCGGTCGTGTGATCGCGGTTTTTTTGATGAAACCGATTCGCATGAATGAACGTACATAAAGAAAAAGGGGGAATTTGAAATGACAGTGTTTGGATTTGGCGGAGATCCGTTCGATAATTCGATGGGGGATTCATTTTTTAGTGGATTGTTTAGTATGTTTCCAATCATTTTCATGGTTGTGTTTGGTCTGATTATTTTTATGTTCGTAAAAACGATTTTTCATCATTCCAAAACATCGAGCACGTTGAAAGACTTACAACAATTCGCCTCGCAGCTCGCCGATGACCCGAACGATGACACGGCTGAGCGATTGGCAGACTACTTACGGGGCGTCGATTCCTTCTCTATTGAACGGACACGGATGGAACCGTTCCGTGTCGCACTCGGATGCTATCAATTGGTGATGGAGTCGAGATCCGTTCGCGAGGAGACGAAAGAGCGGCTCGATCGACAATACAAGCGTCTCGGGATTTTAGACGGAGAAAAATTTGCGGATGAGGCACCTCCACGTAGACGTTCCTCATCGAGTCACCATGATATCCATCATAATCACCATGACCATATGTAAAAAGCGAAGGAATCCCTTCGCTTTTTACATATAACGTGAAGCGTCAAATTCAATATCGGTCTGATAGCGGACGGCCTGGATGGCACTTTCGATTCGAAGAGCCCGTTTTTTTATGTCACGTGCTTTTAAGCGATATAGTTCTGGGTCATATAAGGCGTGTTTGATCACGGCGACCCCGTGCACGTATTCTTTCTTCGGACGAAGCGATAATTTTTCATAAAGTCGTGCTTGGACACGTAACTGAATGGCGAGTTCGATCGCTTCGACGAGCGGGAGCGGACCGTCGTGTGTTTCAACAACGGCTCGGACATTCGCCTCTTGAATCAGACGGTCGAGTTGACGCAAGTCTAAACGGATGTGCTCGAGTTCCATCTCGATGTCTTGAAGGGAGCGGGACTGAATGGTCGGAATAGATTCATTCGCTTGAAGCGAGATGAATGCCACATGCTCAATCTCTTCGGTCAATGTATCGATTTGCTCATGGAGCAACTGTTTCAATGTTAGGGCATCTGCAAGGTTCATATCGATTTCCTCCTTCTGCTTTCTCTAACCGTACCACATCGGGAATAACGAAAAAAGATGGGTGACATCTCATATTGCGGGAATAAAATAAATTAGAAAGGAGGAAGGACGATGAAGAAATGGAAAGCGCAGTGGGTGATTGCACTCGTCCTACTCCTGTTCGGGACGGCGACATTTCTCTATCAGTGGCTTGATGTAAGTCCGGGCGATATTCGCGACTATATCATTCAATTCGGTTGGCTGGCACCTTTGATTTATATCCTCTTATTTACCGTTCGTCCGCTCATCCTGTTTCCGACGTCCGTCTTATCGGTCGCTGGTGGGTTGGCGTTTGGGATCTTACCGGGGGTCATCTATACCGTGATCGGAGCGACATTGAGTGCCCTCGTCGCATATTACGTAGCCATCTATTTCGGTGACCGTTTCTTGCATCACTTCGAATCAACGAATTATGAAACCATCCAGCACAAAATCGAAGAGGACGGGTTTTTCTATGTTCTCATTTTACGTTTGATTCCGCTCGTCAACTTCGATTTGGTCAGTTATGCTTCCGGGTTGGCCAAAGTAAACGTACTCGCGTATCTGTTGGCAACCGTCGTCGGTATGATTCCCGGGGCGTTTGCGAATAATTTTCTCGGGAGCAGTATTGCGAGCGGGGATTGGACCCTGATTGCCTTGGCATTCGGAATCATGCTCGTGTTGACGCTCATTGCGACCGTGTTCCGTGAACCGATCAAACGACAGATTCATCGCTATCAAAAAAAGTAGGCGACTCCTGATGGAGCGCCTACTTTTTGATTAACGGTTGTCGACCGTCTCTGGATAGAGGTCGTGGTTGAACAGACGATGTTCTGCCATTTTTTCATATTTCGTGCCCGGCTTTCCGTAGTTGTAATACGGATCGATTGAGATGCCGCCACGTGGTGTGAATTTGCCCCACACTTCGAGATAGCGTGGCTCCATCAATTTGACAAGGTCCTTCCCGATGACGTTGATGCAATTCTCATGGAAGTCACCGTGGTTACGGAAACTGAACAAGTACAACTTCAACGATTTCGACTCGACGAGTTTCTCATCCGGGATATATGAGATGTAAATCGTCGCGAAGTCAGGTTGGTTCGTGATTGGGCACAACGATGTAAATTCGGGTGCGTTGAATTTGACGAAGTAGTCGTTCTCCGGATGACGGTTCGGGAACGCCTCGAGTACATCAGGTGTGTATTCAAAAATATAAGGGACGCTCTTCTGTCCGAGGAGCGAGAGGTCTTGTAAGTCTTCTGGTCTCATGTTCATTCTCCTTACACGCCACGTTCGTTGGCGTACAGTAATGTGTGTAGTTGCGGTAGGACGCGAACGCTTTGCCATGACGGGTCGCGTGCGACGTCCTCCCATAGTTGTTTCAAGCGACGGAGCTGGGCATCGGTGATGTCTCCGTCAGCACCTGGCTCGGGGTTACCGGCCGACAAATACATGACGTCCGGTGAGTAGCGTTGTTGTACTTCTTTTGCGTAAGCGAGGTCCACTTCATCAAAGACAGCGACCTTGAATGTCGTCTGCTCCGGGCGTAAGCGTTCGACGATGTCGTCAAGTTGCTGCCAGTTTGTCTTCATACCAGACGACGGGGGCTTCGGACTGAGGGTCACGTCATCGATTTGTGTGAGCCAGTCTTGATAGCGGCTACCTTGCGTCTCGACGGCGAGAGTGACGCCGCGTTCTTTCAACTTCACGACAAGTTCTTCCATGGCCGCGATGAGGAGCGGGTTGCCACCCGAGATGGTGACGTAATCGTACATACCGAGTGCGTCAAGGCGAGCGATGATCTCGTCGGCTGTCAGCATATCCGGCTTTTCTGAACCGTCCCATGTGAAGGCAGAATCGCACCACGAACAGCGATAATCGCAACCGGCGGTCCGGACGAACATCGTCTTCTGTCCAATGGCACGTCCTTCTCCTTGGAAGGTCGGTCCGAACACTTCAAGAACAGGGATTTTCACGATTCCACCAACCATTCACGGCGGAACTCAGCATACGACGTCGGCGTTTCATACAAACGGACGAATTCGACGCGCACGTCGCGTTCATTTGGCAGGTGTGTCGCCAACTGTTCAAAAATCCAATAACACATGTTTTCTGCAGTTGTATTCATATAAGGGAGTGACTCGTTCAAATAGCGATGGTCGAGATACGGTTCAAGCTCTTCTTTGAAGATTTTTTTCAAGTCACCAAAGTCGAGCGTCATTCCACGATTGTCGAGAAAGCCGCTGACACCCATCTGGAGCTTATACGTATGACCATGAAGGGCACGACATTTGCCGTCATAATCAAAGAGATGGTGCGCTGCGTCGAACGTCACTTCTTTGACGATTTGAACGCGATGCGGACAGTAGATGAGCGACCCTTCTTGTTTCGATTCGACACTGGTCGGGGCGAGGAACGGAGCATGTTTCATACGCGCACCTCCTCATAGGCTATGAGTCCGTTTTGGCGAAGCTTACACGCCGGACATTCGCCACAACCTGAACCGATGACACCGTTGTAGCAAGTGAGCGTGCGTTCTTTGACATAGTCAAAGGCACCGAGCTCGTCGGCGAGTGCCCACGTCTCTTTTTTATCGAGCCACATGAGCGGTGTGTCGATGACGAATGGATAATCCATCGCTAAATTGAGTGTCACGTTGAGTGATTTGATGAATTGGTCTCGGCAATCCGGGTAACCTGAAAAGTCCGTTTCACACACACCGGTCACGATGTGATGCATACCGAGTTGTTTGGCCATGACGGCCGCAAATGATAAGAATAGATGGTTGCGCCCATCGACGAACGTGTTTGGAACATCCGCATTGTCAATGTCGAGATCGTGTCTCGTGAGCGCGTTTGATGTGAGTTGTCCAAGTAAAGACAAGTCGAGGATGTGGTGTGGGACATCGAGTTCTGCCGCAATTTCTTTTGCGACCTCGATTTCCGCATCATGGCGTTGACCATACGCGAATGTCACCGCCTCCACATGAGAGAATTGTTGTTTTGCCCAAAACAGGCAAGTGGTTGAATCTTGGCCACCACTAAAGACGACCAAAGCTTTTTCGTGTTGCATGAAGCACACTTCCTTTTCGCTAGTTTTGATGTCGGAGGAGGTTACGAACTCCGGAGGTCACCCTCAAGCATATAATTTATCATAAAAAGACGTTTGACAGGGAGAAAGGAAGCGAGTATAGTAAAAAACATCACTGACACGCTTTTGTGCATAAAAGCGTTTAAGCGGTTAGGCGAAATAATAAATAATCATGATATAACGAAAGGAGGGGACGTCGATGCAGATGAAAGGAAAAGAAGCTGTATTCGTCGTGTTGATGAGCGGGATCACCTTGCTCGCACTGATGTTTTTGGCCAAAGCGACGCCACATATGGCGATTTTTGGCACAATGGTAATGGTAGGTGGATACGCGTATTATCGTTCACGCGACTTCAAACAGATTGAAACGGCGATGATCAACGGGATTCGTGAAGCAATCATGCCGGTATTGATTTTGATGTTGATCGGGATGCTCATCGGAGTATGGCAAATGTCCGGGACGGTCGCGACGATCCTCTCCATCGGTCTAAATACAATCTCTGCGGAATGGTTCTTACCGAGTGTCTTATTAATCACGATGATCGTCTCGACCTTCACAGGAAGTGCGTTTACAACCGTCGGAACGGTCGGTGTCGCCTTATTTGGAATCGGGACGGCACTAGGCATCTCGCCGGCGCTCGCCGCAGGTGCGATCGTATCGGGTGCCCTCTTCGGAGACAAGATGAGCCCGTTGTCGGATACGACGAACTTTGCGCCGGCAGTGGCGGGTGTCAAACTGTTCGACCACATTCGCTTCATGATGGGGACGACGATTCCGGCGTTCATCATCACGTTGATTTTATTCATGTTCCTCGGACGTAGCGGTCAAACTGCCGACACGACTCAAATCGCAGAGGCGCAAGCCGCGCTCAGCGGACGGTTCGACCTCTCATGGCTCACGTTGATTGCCCCTGTGCTCGTCGCAGTGCTTGCGTTCCGTCGGATGCCGGTCTTACCGACGATGCTCGTTGGGATGTTCGCGGGTGTATTGACGGCTGGATTCGTTCAAGGCAACTGGAGCATCTCGAACTGGCTCGGTGTCATGCAGTCGGGCTTCAAGTCAGGTGTCGAGAATGAGACGATTGCGACGGTACTCGATCGTGGTGGTCTTGAATCGATGCTTTGGTCGGTCAGTCTCGTCTTGATCGCCCTCGCGTTCGGTGGCTTGTTACGTGAACTCGGTGTCTTCCAAGCCATCGTTGAATCGTTGCTCGAGCGTTTGAAGTCACCAGGAAGCTCGGTTCTCTCGGTCGTCCTCAGCTCGATCGGTGTCAACTTGCTCGCAGGAGAACAGTACTTGTCGATTCTCTTGCCAGGTCAGGCGTTCAAACAAGGCTTTATCGATCGTGGGATTGACCCACGCTACTTGTCACGTGCGCTTGAGGATGGCGGGACTGTGATCAACCCGCTCATTCCATGGGGTGTCTCCGGTGCATTCTTCGCAGCGACACTCGGTGTACCTGTATTGGAGTACGCACCATTTGCCTTCTTCCTTTGGCTCAGTCCAGTCTTCTCGGTCATCTTGGGATACGTCCGATTGGGGAAGCAACGTGAGTCACTTAAAATCGCATCATAATATCGAGGTGTCCTGCTATGCAGGGCATCTTTTTTGTATGCACCATATGACTTTTGAGAAAATAGGAGAAACGGAGGTGGAACGATGAAGCGACTCGATCTGGCATTTTATGAACAACCGACACTTGATTTGGCGCGTGCCTTACTCGGTCAATATTTAGTAAGGCGACATCCAGAAGGTGACATCATCGCAAAGATTGTCGAGACAGAAGCTTACCTCGGTGCCATCGACCGAGCAGCGCATAGCTTCGGAGGGCGTCGAACGAAGCGGACGGAAGTCATGTTCGGACAACCCGGGCATGTGTACACATACCAAATGCATACGCATACGCTTCTGAACGTGGTCAGCGGTCCGGTCGGTACTCCGGAAGCCGTGTTGATTCGAGCCGTCGAACCGATTCAAGGACATGAATGGATTGCAACGAACCGTCCCGGGGTGATGCGATATGACCAAACGAATGGACCAGGAAAGTTGACGAAAGCACTCGGTATCACCATGGATCTATATGGTCATTCCTTTCAACAAGACCCACTCTACATCGTGGAGGGTGAGACAGAAGTAGTGATCGAGGCGGGGCCGCGCATCGGGATCCCGAACACGGGAGAGGCGCGTGACTACCCGTATCGCTTCTTTGAACGCGACAATCCATACGTCTCGAAGTTCCGTTGAACGCCACTTGAGATGTTTAACGGATTCATGCCAGTGGAACAGTCCCTATGTGCATAAAACAAACAGAGGGAGTGTTTAGAACATGGCAAAAGTAGCAACGCTCATTACAGATATGTTTGAAGATGTAGAATTCACGGGTCCCCGTGACGCATTGGTGGATGCGGGACATGACGTCGTGACAATCGAGAAGAAAGCGGGCAACACGGTAGAAGGGAAGCAAGGAGAGGCGAAAGTGAACATCGATCAATCGATTGACGATGTATCGCCGGAAGATTTTGATGCCCTTCTCTTACCGGGCGGATTCTCTCCTGACTTATTGCGTGAAGACGAGCGCTTCGTCTCGTTCGCCAAATCCTTTATGGACGCAAAAAAACCTGTCTTTGCGATTTGTCACGGACCTCAGCTGTTAATTACGGCGAAGACGTTAGAAGGTCGTGACGCGACCGGCTACAAATCGATTAAAGTCGACATGGAGTATGCCGGTGCGAAATATGCGGACAAAGAAGTCGTCGTCTGTCAAAACCAGCTCGTGACGAGCCGTCAGCCGGATGATATCCCGGCATTCAATCGAGAGATGCTCAACTTATTAAAATAACACGTCGACCACGAGATTCGTCTCGTGGTTTTTTTTGTGTATTCGGGAATAGACAAGTAAGGAGGAGATTCAAATGAGAAAACGAGTACGTTCACCGAGTTAAGTTCGTCGAAACATCATTTGGTTAGGGTGGATTCGTTGGTTTGAAGGGTTAATTCCCGCATACGTGATTGAACGATTGTTTTGGGAGTCAAGAGGCATCACCATTCAAGAAGTCGTCTATTTGGAGATGATCTATGCGCTCATCATCGTCCTGTTCGAAGTGCCGACCGGCGTGTGGGCGGACCGGACGACACGGCGTCGGCTGATCCAGGTAGGTGTAGCCTTGGAGTGGTTATCGTTTTGGATCTTGTTATACTCGTTCACCTTCAGCGGATTTTTTGTCGCCATCAGCTGTTCGGCCATTGGGTCGGTCATTCGAAGTGGAGCAGAGAATGCGCTGCTATACGAGTCCTTACAAGAAAGTCATGAAGCGTCGTCGTTCGAACGGGTTCTTGGTAAACTGAACGCGATTGGAATTGTTGCCGCTGTGACGGCGGCATTGAGCGGCAGTATGTTGGCTCAGTACCTTCCCTTGGAGTGGAACTACAGACTTTCCATTTTCAGTTTATTGATGGCGACCGTGTGTAGTGTATTTCTCGTTGAACCCGTTCACAGTGAAGCAGAAGAGCGCTTGACGTGGCGGCACTTATTGAAAGGTTTTGAATTTGTATGGTCGCACACAACCCTTCGTAACGTCACCATCGGATTTTTGGCCGCTGTGTCCGCATTCAATTTCATCGATGAATTCTGGCAATTGTACGCACGTGATGTATCCATCCCGATCTACTGGTTTGGTGCCATTTCAAGCGTCCTGCTTTTGATTCAGTTACCTGGTCAACTTTTTGCGGGGACGCTTATACGATTTGCGTCATCCGAGCGTTGGTTAAACGGGTTCGGTTGGTTAATGGGCGGTGGATTTCTCCTCGTCGGGTTGTTCCCGAGTCCGATTGGAATCGGTGTGATGGGACTCCTAGCTCTATTGTATGGGGCGATGGAGCCGCTCTATTATGGACTTTTGCACCACCAAGTTCCTTCATCCATTCGAGCGACGACCGAATCATCTGTCTCGATGCTGTGGCATCTCGGTATCCTTGTGTTGGGGATAGTCTTTATTGTAGGGACGACAGCGTCGCTATTTTGGGCGTTCATACTCATTGGGCTTGTCGTTTGGTTCGTTCATGCGATTATCCGCTAACCTTTACAGACATGGGGCATAAGCCATGTCTGTTTTTACGTCTTAAGACGGACGAAAGATTGTGTCGAGAAGTGTATGATGAGAATAATCTTGATGAATCAATAGGAGAAACAATGTGGAATGGTATGAATTATTTGTAGGCTTTTTGTTAGGTGTCGTCGAGGGATTGACGGAATTTGCACCGGTCTCGTCGACCGGTCATATGATTCTCGTGGACGGTCTCTGGTTGAATTCGAGTCAGTTTTTAGGGCAGGAAGTAGCGAACACGTTTAAAATCGTCATTCAATTAGGATCGATTTTAGCGGTCGTTGTCGTCTTTCGAGACCGGTTCAAAGCGTTGTTGAATCCGAAGTCGCTGCTCACCTTAAGGCAAAGCGGGACCGCACGCCAATTCAATCTCGTACATATTTTGATCGGATTGTTGCCTGCCGGCGTCCTCGGTATACTGTTTGAGGACTACATCGATACACATCTCTTCTCGGTCAAGACGGTGTTGATTGGGTTAGTCATTGGGGCATTCTTTATGATTGCCGCAGATTTATCAGGCGTGAAGCGTCAGACGACCTCCACGCTAGATGACATCACGTACAAGCAAGCACTTGGGGTCGGGTTGATTCAATGTTTCTCGCTATGGCCAGGGTTCTCAAGGTCCGGTTCAACGATTTCTGGAGGGGTTCTCCTCGGGATGAGTCACCGTGCAGCGGCAGATTTTACGTTCATCATGGCGGTACCGATCATGTTTGGAGCGAGTGCGTTGTCACTCTATAGCAAGTGGACGTACTTCACGCTCGATACGTTACCCGTGTTTATCGTCGGTTTCATCAGCGCATTTTTGTTCGCACTTCTTTCGATTAAATTCTTTTTGAAACTGATCAACAAAGTGAAATTGATGCCATTTGCGGTCTATCGAATCGTATTGGCTGTTGTGATTTACGTTCTTTACTTCTAAAAAAACACGTGCGAAGAGCACGTGTTTGAAACCAATGAATAGAATTGTTCGTAAAGTATAGAAGAGGTGAAAACATGGGACAAATCGTTGTAGTACTTGGAACGTTAATCGGTCTTGGGACCGTTGGGGCATTGCTTTATATGACCCGTCTAGCCTATGAATCATGAGAACGGATAATGATAGAAGCGCTCACGTTGGAGTAACTCCATGACGTGGGCGTTTTCTGCGTTATCAATCGCACGAAGTAGACCTTCCGTCTGAGACCGATGAGCAAACAGGGCGTCTTTCTTCTGTTCACTCTCATCCGTTACATCGACGATGACGTGTGGTTGTCCGAGTTCGTCTTCTGTGCGGCGATCAAAGGCAACACCTAAGAACTCAGGACGTGCCTCTCCCATCTCTTGAAGTGCTCGTACAACGGCGCGAGCTGTCGCTTCATGGTCCGGGTGGACGGCATATCCCGGATAGAACGAGATGACGGTTTCCGGCTTCACTTCGTCAATCAATGCGCGGAAACGGTCGGCGAGCTCTGCCTCGTCCTCAAACTCGACGGTCTTGTCACGAAGTCCCCACATGCGCAGATCTTCGATGCCCATCATACGACACGCGTCCTCTAATTCGCGTTTTCGAATCTTTGGTAACTCTTCGCGCGTTGTAAAAATGGGAGAACCCATATTACGTCCCATCTCACCGAGTGTCAGGCAGACGTATGTGACCGGAAGTCCCTGTTGACGATGTTGGATGATCGTTCCGGCTGAGCTGAACGCTTCATCGTCCGGATGTGGGAAAATGACGAGTAATGGACCATTCATTGTTTCTCCACCTCCGATGCGCCTTGTGGGAGCGGTTTGATATCGATATGCAGTGCACAGGCCAGTCGACCGAGTCGATCGTGACCAGCGAGTAACAATTGTTCACCGTGCAACTCGTAGTCGGTCAACCCTTCAACATAGAGCCAGCCATGATCGAGTTTTAAACCGACACGGTAAGGTCCGTTTCCTTTGATTTGACCGATGCTATATTTGATGTTGGCGTTACGGATAAACATCCCGGCGTTATGGAAGTCGGGGTCATTATGTGTCGCGTAGGCACCGTTCGTCGTTTCGACATGAACGAAAAGTGGTGTCGCGACGTGATTGTCTAAATAGTGCTGAATGTGATCAGGTTGAATCGCTTTCACGTCAGTCCCTCCAATGGAAAGGATGACCCGAAACGCGTGGTTCCGGGTCATCTGTTTACGATTGTGTTGCTACTTTTTTGCGGTATCCTGTGTGGTTCGTCGGTCCTACATACTGGTTTAGACGGAATGAGTGACGAACGGCTTCAGTGATGAACTCTTTTCCGATTTCAATCGCTTCATCAACCGTATGGCCATTTGCAAGAGAGGCCGCGATGGCAGACGAGAACGTGCATCCGCCACCGTGTGTGAATGCAGGCTCGATTTTTTCGCTTTCGAGCAGACGGAATTCATTTCCGTCGTACAAGACGTCGAACGCTGTATCAAATCCGAGCTTGCCACCGACTTTGACGATGACGATCTCTGCGCCGAGGTCGTGAATTAAACGAGCGGCTTCTTTGATTTCGTCCATCGTTGACGGTGTTTTGTCGAGGCCAGCGAGCATGCGCGCCTCGAATAAGTTTGGTGTGATGATTTTTGCGACCGGTACGAGGTGTTGACGCATTGCCACCGCGACGTTCGGATCGAGAATTTCATCGGCACCTTTACACGCCATGACCGGGTCGACGACCGCGTTCTCGATGCCATACTCTTTGATTTTACGAGCGGCAAGTTCGATAATTTCTGGTGTCGGGAGCATACCCGTCTTCACTGCGTCCACTCCGATTCCAGCGAGGACCGTATCGATTTGTTTTTCAATCAGTGTCGTTTCGATTGGAAAGACTTCATGGTTCCATGCGTTGTGTGGGTCTTGTGCCACGATCACTGTCAAGGCTGTCATGCCATACACACCGAGTTCTTCCATCGTTTTGAGGTCGGCTTGGATTCCCGCGCCACCACTTGTGTCAGAACCGGCAATCGTCAATGCTTTTTTCATCGTCATAATCGTCCATCCCCTTTGTCTGTTTGGATAGTTTCACTATAACGACTTTTTTGAATTCCGACAAATGCAAGGATTATAAGAAGTGTTCATAACTTTTCAGAAAAAACATGCAGGATATTCATCATATTTGGGGAATAATAATGAATAGGGTGTAGACCACTTTATTATTGGCTGGGAGGAAATCGCATGTTAGTGCATAGCTTATGTATCCCGAAGAAGGATGTTGTCACCATCAGTGAAAAGGCAACATTGCGGGAAGCGCTTCATACGCTTGAAGAGACAGGTTATCGCTGTGTACCTGTTTTAGATGAGACGGGAACATTTTTCCGCGGTAACATTTATAAAATGCATATTTATCGTCATGGAATGAACGGGGAAAACATGGACGATAATGTGATGACGCTTATTAAGAATACACAAAAGTACGTACATGAATCAGATGGCTTTTTTGAAGTATTCTTCTCAATTAAAGAGTTACCGTACATTGCCGTATTAAAAGACGAAAGCAACGAATTCTATGGAATTCTTCCACACGGGAAGATGTTAGGAATGCTTGAAGAGGCGTGGAGTCGCGATACGGGTAGCTACGTCTTGACGATTGCTTTGAGTGAACAAGCCGGGGCACTCGAAAAAATTACGAAAGTGATCAACAAGTATACATCCATTGCGAGTCTTATGACCCTCGATGCGAAGAGTAAAGTGTTGCGTCGAGTATTGGTGACCTTACCACCAGATTGTGATGAGGATAAGAAAAACAAAGTGGTTGCCAAGCTTGAGCAAAAAGGTTTCCGCATCGTTGAAGTCGAGAATTTGAATAATTAAATAAAAAATCCTTCCACACGGCGTGGAAGGATTTTTTAGTCGAGTCGTTTTTCCATTCGGATATCAGACCAAAATTGTCCGTCCCAATAGGTGAACTGTTCAATACGTCCGATTTCCTGGTAACCACATTTCGTATACAGGCGATGTGCTGCATGGTTAAAGGCGAATACGCCGAGTTCCATACGAGGGGTGTGTTGTTCTTTTAGTCGTTCTTCTAAGAGGCGGAGCGCTTCCGTGCCGACACCTTTCCCACGACCAACGGCTTCGCCGATGACGAAACCGAGCCATGCTGTACCGGGTTCTTGGTGATACAGATGGGGCGGATCGTACATGACATTCATTTCGCCGACGAGATGATCGTCTGCGTAAATGAGAAAAATATCATGTGTCAGAAGTCGTTCTTCTAAATCGTCAACTGTCATTTCATAAGAGGCCGTCAATTCTTCTTCAGAGCGACTCGGACGAATGAGGTGTACGATTTCAGGATCGTTATTCCATCGATTGAATGTATGGACGAGTTCGTCGGATGCGGTTGTTAGTGGAACAAGCGAGATATTCATAAGTCATTCTCCTTTCTCGCTTGAACACATTCGATTGATTCGTCAAAAAATCCTGCTCTTAGAGTGGTTTCAACACGTTTAAGTGACTTGGTAAAATTTCGAAGGTGAGCGGTAATGTGCCGCCCGTGTCACCATCTGCGTTGACTGGAAGGGATTCGGATGAAGTAACTTTCACGTGTGTCGTGCAAAACGAAGTGACGCTGTCCGTTTCCTTCAATTTTCCTGTGAACAGGGCAGGTGTTAATTGAAGCGCGTCTTTCAATCCAAGTTCTTCAAAGATATAGACGTGAAGAAGACCATCATTAAGACGTGCATCGGGTTCAAAGTTCTCAAATCCTCCGACCGAATTCGTCAGCGCGATGACAACGAGGTACGCCTCATCATCAAATTGACCATCCTCGCTCTCGATTTTCAGATCATAGGGACTATGTTCACGGAAGGCTTTCACGCCCTCGATTAAATAGGCGAACGGACCCCACTTCGTCTTATCTTCCACGCTTACTTCGTCGACAGCTTCGGCAATCAGTCCAATCGCGATCACATTCATAAAATAGCCGTTCTCATATTTACCGATATCCATTGGTGTGGGTTCAGCATCACGGAGCGCCTCGATTGCTTTTTTTGGATCGTTGGGGACACCGAGTGCACGGGCGAGGTCGTTTACTGTACCGAGTGGAATGATGCCAAAATCGGGACGATGTTCCGCTTCGGCAAGTCCGGTTACGGCTTCGTTCAAGGTTCCGTCTCCCCCCATCGCAATGACCGCACGATAGTTTTTTTCCGATGCCTCTCGTGCGAATCGGGTTGCATCTGCTTCTTTTTCGGTGAAGCGGACATCCACCTGTCCATATCTTTCACGTAATACTTCCTCCGCATGTGTCGCGTGTTTTTCCCCTAACTCTTTTCCTGAGGATGGATTAACGATCAACATGACTTTGTCCATTCCGGCATATCTCCTTTTCAGTTCGAATACTGTCCTTTATTCCCGTACGAGAAATCAATTACTCCTAAAAATCCCCCATGACCGTCAACACTTGTGGGCTGACCTTCATGGGGGATTAGAACAGATAGAGAGTTTAATAATGGCGAAATGCGGACATATCTAAATGACTCGCTTCTGACTCGTCGACCGCGAGCTCGATGCGTAAATGTTCGTTAAATGGTGAGACTAAGGCACCCATACACGCAACCGGTTCATGGTCGGGGACCGGTGATTTACGTTTCGTTTTGACGAACAAATAATCCGATCGTTTCAACGTCAACAAGAAACGTTCCACAGCATGCGGTTCACGGGTCACGTTTGGCCAAGGTAAATGATTGAATAATAAAAAGACTGCGCCTTCTTTTTCAAGCGCATAGTCCGGTGCGATGCCTTCTCGATTCAACAAATCGATGACAGCGTGCAAAAACTCCCGTTTGATCGTCAATGAAATTTCGTAATACTCACGCATACGGTCCACCCTTTCTGAAAATCACAATACTACCATTCTAAACGTTTCCGACATAAGCGACAATGAAGAAGTTCCTTGACGAAGTATTTTTCCCGGCTTATACTTCATAAGTCCTGCTATACTAGTGATATAAGATGAACGAATTGAGGTGAAACCGACATGATTGAATCCCTTGAATTGAAGGCATGGGTCGTTCTTGCGCGTGCGATGGATGCCATCAGTGATCGTGTAAAAGAAGATTTACGACGCCACCAGCTAAATTCAACAGAGTTCGGTGTTTTATCCGTTCTGTATAAACGAGGCGATACCCCGTTACAACAGATTGGAGACCAGATTTTGATTACAAGCGGTAGCGTGACTTACGTGATTGATAAGTTAGAGAAGCGAGGATTGATTGAACGAATCGCCTGCCCATCTGACCGTCGCGTCACATACGCTTCGTTGACAGACGATGGAAAGGCGCTCATGGACGTCGTCTATCCACAACACATCGAAATCTTCAAAGATATATATGGACCGTTAAGTGAAGATGAGACGGAACAATTAATTTCATTATTGAAACGAGTCGGTTACAACGCAGCGGGCAAATAAAGCCCGTTGCTTTTTGTTTAATATCTTGAAGTTAAACTAATTGACGATGAGATATACAGATGATATAGTTCTAACTGTTATTGAAAATTAGAGATTACACAAATGGAGGATTTTACGATGACTAAAGTATTATATGTATCGGCTAACCCGAAACCAACTGAACTTTCATACAGCAAACAAGTGGCAGAAACATTCGTTTCGACACTCCAAGCAGAAAACGCATCAATCGAAGTAGAAGCAATCGAACTCTACGATGTCGATGTTCAAGAAATCGATGGGGACGTACTCAGTGCATGGGGCAAATTCGCTTCAGGCGAAGCACTCACTGACGTAGAAGCGAAGAAAGTAGGAACAATGAGCGGCATGCTCGAGAAGTTCATGGAAGCGGACCTTTACGTATTCGCGACACCAATGTGGAACTTCTTCTTCCCAGCACGCATGAAGATGTTCCTCGACAGTGTTCTCATGGCGGGTAAAACGTTCCGTTACACAGAGCAAGGTCCAGTCGGCTTACTTGAAAACAAACAAGCGATCCACATCCAAGGAACAGGTGGAATCTATACAGGAACAGACCTTAACTTTGCAGATGCATACCTTCGCCAAGCGCTTGCGTTTGTCGGTGTATCTGAAGTGACGACGTTAGCGGTTGAAGGGATGAACCAATACCCAGACAAAATCGAAGAAATCGTTGCGGATGCAAAAGCGAAAGCAGAAGCACTTGCGAAAGAAGTTGCAGGCGCTGTAACGGTATAACCTGGAGAGACGAGTCGACCGACTCGTCTTTTTGTATGCAATCATTTTGGGTATGATACAAAGGGAAAGGGGAGTATGCAATGGCAGATCAGTTATCGAGTCGACTACTTGGAGACTGGACGGATATCATCCAAGAGGAGATGAAACAGCCTTACTTTCAACAGTTGAAGCAATTCGTCGACCAAGCGTATGAAGAGACGATCGTTTACCCGACCCGAGAAGATATTTGGAACGCATTTATTTACACGAAATTTAGTGAGGTGAAATGCGTCATTTTAGGGCAAGATCCGTACCACGGACCGAATCAAGCGCATGGACTCAGTTTTTCGGTGCAGGACGGGGTGCGTTTCCCACCGTCTCTCCGAAACATCTTTCAAGAATTAAAAGATGACGTTGGGTGTGATTTACCGAAGAGTGGGAATCTCGAAAAATGGGCGAAACAAGGGGTCCTTCTCTTAAACACAGCATTGACGGTCGAAGCGGGGAAGGCGGGCTCTCACCGCGGAAAAGGGTGGGAGCAGTTCACGGATTCCATCATTGAGCGGCTAGGGAGTCGTGAGGAACCGATTGTATTCATTTTGTGGGGAAATGATGCGAAGAAGAAAATGAAATGGATCGGAGATCAACATAAAGTGCTCACTTCCGTTCATCCGAGTCCGTTATCATCCCATCGAGGCTTCTTCGGCTCAAAGCCATTCTCCCAAGTAAACGATGCATTGAAGGAGTGGGGACAATCTCCGATTGAGTGGTGTCTCTGACAGTCTACGGAAATTCGTAGGCTGTTTTTTGTTGACGCGTCGAAAAACGTTTGGTAAAGTAACTAACAAGACGTCACTTTAGTGCTTAAAAGCATATATGCATAACAGCATAACTGTATAAAAGATAAATAATTAAAGCGAAGAAAGAACCGAAGTAGAGACATCTTCCCTGGCCCAGAGAGCGTGTGGTGCTGCGAACACGCCCAAAAGATGAATCGAATTACAGTTCCCGAGCTCTCATCATTGAGCGGTCCCCCGTTATCGGATTCAAGCGGCTAGAATTTCTCTAGCAACCAGGGTGGTACCGCGGCTTTGTCGTCCCTATCGATTCAATCGATAGGGATTTTTTTGATTTTAAAGGAGGACTTCACATGTTGACACAATCGATTCCAAAACACCTAGCCCCACATATCTCACCGCAGTTCTACAATGAATACACACCAACGGATCACGCCGTCTGGCGCTTCGTGTTGCGGTTGAACTTGCACACGTTAGAAGGGAAGGCGCATCCGTTTTACATCGAAGGATTGAAACGGACGGGAATGGGACCGGACCGATTGCCGAACGTCGAACAGATGACGGACGAGATGCGGGCGGCCGGATGGTCGACGGTCGCAGTGGATGGACTCATCCCCGGCGTTGCCTTTTTTGACTTCCAAGGAAACGGGATGCTGCCGGTCGCGACAGATATTCGGAAAGTCGAGAATATTTTATACAGTCCAGCCCCTGACATCATTCACGAGGCGGCGGGACATGCGCCAATGTTGATGGACCCAACGTTTTCGGCAATCGTCAAACGCTTCGGTCAATTAGGGGCAAAGGCGTTCATGAACCGAGAAGAACATGCCTCGTTCGCCGCATTGAAACGCTTGACGATTGTGAAGGAGAACGCCAACTCAACGGAGCAAGACATCGAGGCGGCGGAGAAAGCCGTACATGAGGCGAAAGCACAAGTGACTGGCTTTTCTGAGGCACAACAGGTCGCGCGTATCTTTTGGTGGACCGTTGAATTCGGATTGATTGGCGACCTAGACAACCCGATGATTTACGGGGCGGGTCTCTTATCATCGGTAGGGGAGAGCCGTCACTGTCTGACGGATGCGGTCATCAAACATCCATTCGACTTAGAACATGCGTTACAGACGAAGCAGGACGTGACGAACATGCAAAAAGAGCTGTTTGTCATTCCTGACTTTGATACACTCTCTTCTGTCTTAGATGAATTAGAAGGAAGAATGGCGATTCGAAAAGGCGGGATTGAATCTGTGGCGAAAGCGTTGGCGTCGGGAAGTCAATCGACGATTCGACTCGAGGATGGATCAGAACGTGTCGGCATCGTTCGCCACATGACGGAGTCGAACGAACATACGCTCATTCAATGGGATGAATGTACCATTGTAAAAAGTGGTCAGTTAACGAAACGAGAGCGTCATGGACTCCTCGTTGTCCATGACACGGAATCTGCGCTAGACCGGGATGACCTCTTTGAGGACGGGCTGACCGTTCGTCAAGCATGTGCATCTGATGCGCTCGAAGACGTGATCGTTCAATTAGAAGGACGGACGATCACACTCGACTCGCTCGAAGTACGGGTCGATTCGCTTCCATCCGTTTTCCCGGGAACCACGGTAGACGAATTAATGATCATTGAAAAACCTGTGATTATCGAACGGGATGAACGTGTATGGACTAACGATGATCCGATGTTCAATCGCATCCATCTCATGCGTGAGCGGGGAGAATCAATCGACGGTCTCATCCCAGAGATCTTAACGAACCACCCTGACGCCTGGTTATTACACATCGAGTGTCTGGAGTTGGTGAAGGATGAAGGACTGAAACAGACATTGATTGAACGTCTTGAAGCGTTGCGTCAGACTTCCCCATCTCGAAATGAACTGATTGGTCGCGCGTTCGACCTATTGCGCTAACAAAAAGAGGCGACGTTTTCCATAGTAGGAGAACGTCGCCTCTTGTGCATCATACAGATTGATTTGTCGTTTCACGTAAGAACGTAATCAAACGACGATACGTGGAATTGGCCGCTGGGCGGTCCATTTCGAAGTAATAGTTATGGCCGAGTTCGTGCTCGTTTCGATCATAAAACACAGTCGTCACATCCGTGCGACCAGAGAGTACTGTCGCAAATTCTTTCGCCTGTTCCTCAAAGGAATGGTCATTTCCGTCCGCGATAAACGTTGGGACGAATGTGGCCGGCACATTGACGAGTGGCGATGCTTCTGCAACGACCGGGAGTGTTTCCCAAGTGTATGTGCCGAAGTAAGCCCATCCGATGCGTTTGAACAAGAAGCGGTTCACTGATTTCGATGATTCGAGCCACGATCGTTTCAAGTCGAGTGGAGCGGATAGAAGAATCGCTCCGAGAATAGAGGACTTCGGTACGACTTGTCCCACTTCGGCAGAAGGCGAATAGTCGTCATTCAACTGGATGCCGACAAATTGTGCGGTGAGCTGTCCACCATTCGAATCACCCGCGAAGAAGACGCGGTCCAAATCAAGACGGAAGCGATCGTTGTTCTCCGCGATGAACGAGTACGCTTCTTCGATTTGTTTGAGCGGGGTCGGATACGTCACGTCAGGTGCGAGCGCATAATTGATACTGACGACGTTGTAGCCGTTACTCGCAATCGAAGTGGCGTATTTTAACACATCCGATTTATCCCCACCGACGAATGATCCGCCATGTACCCAAAAGATTGTTGGGACAGGTTTTCGGTCGCCTTCATAGCGAATCAAATCAAACGTTCCGTTATCATAAGAAGACAAGTAGTCGATGTCTTTTCGGACAGACGTCTTTTGAACGACTTCCTCGAATCCCTTCATCTCTACTTCGTTTCCCCCCGCAAACGAAGTTTTGATTAAACGTGTGGCCGGTTTCGGTGAGAGGAATACATAAGCCGCTCCTGCGACCGCTGTTCCAATCAATCCGACTCCAGCTCGTTTCAACCCTTTATTCATCTTCCTTCCTCCCTTTCTACAATCAGAAGCTTATTGCGTGACGAGTACGTCCGTCATGTACGTTTCGATGACATGAGCGATTCCGTCTTCGTTGTTTGATTTTGTGATGAAGTCCGCTTTCCCTTTGACCGTCGTGTTGGCATTTCCCATCGCGACGCCGAGGCCGGCCCATTCAATCATCGTCAAATCGTTGTTTCCATCGCCACAAGCGATGACTTCTTTTTGCGCGATGCCGAGTTGGTCTGCTAGGAAGGCGAGACTCGTTCCTTTTGTGACGCCGGCTTCCGTAAACTCAAGGAAGAACGGTTTTGAGCGGGCGACGGCCAATTTACCAGCCAACTCTTCTTGTAGCTTCGTCTCAATTGGAGCGAGTGTGTCGCCATCGGCAAGCATCAAACATTTAACGACCGGAGCCGTCACGGCATCTTTAAAATTGTCGACATGAATGACCGGCATGCCTGTCAACTCACCTTCAATATCGGTATATGGGTTCGGGCGATCGGTTACGATTTCGTTACCAACGTACGTATGAATCGCGATTCCTTCCCGTTCACTGATATCATGGAGATGGGCGACTGTATCCGGCTGGAGCGTGCTCGAGAAAATCTCCTCGTTTGTCGCGCAATCGATGACCGAGGCGCCGTTGAACGATAAAATGTAGCTTCCGTATTTCGCAAGTTCTAATTCACGGGCTGCATCCCACATCGCAAACGTTGGTCGTCCGCTCGCGAGAACGACTTTATAGCCGCGCGCCTGTGCATCGAGAAGTGCTTCTTTTGTCTTAGGGGAAATCGTATGGTCGCTCGTGAGGAGCGTATCATCCATATCCAATACAATCATCTTGTAACTCATAGTAGTAGGGGGTCCTCCTTCAGAATCTAATGACTCCATCCTAAACCTTTTTAAGGTCAATTGACAACCTTGTCGCAAAAACGTAACTATAATGTAGAGAAGTGAACTCTAGAAGAGGTGGAAATCGATATGAATCGAATTTTAGTAGCTGAGGATGAACATGCAATTCGCAGCTTTATTATTGTTAATCTAAAACGAGCTGGATTCGACGTGTTTGAGGCGACGAACGGTCGAGAAGCGGTCACCGCATTTGACCGTGAACCGTTCGATGTCGTCTTGTTGGATGTCATGATGCCGGAGATGGACGGATTTGAGGCGTGTGCTGCCATTCGAGATCTTGACGAAAACGTAGGGATCATCATGTTGACGGCACGGACGCTCGAAGAAGATAAAATTGAAGGGCTCGGTAAAGGGGCAGATGACTACATCGCCAAACCGTTCAGCCCAGGTGAATTAGTGGCGCGCATCCAAGCGTTGTTGCGCCGTGTTGAGAAAGTAAAACGAAAAGACTCAAAACGGTTGAAGTCAGGACCGTTCGCCATCGACCTCGCCGCAAAACAAGTGACAAAGTACGGTCAATCAATCGATTTGACACCGACTGAGTACGACTTGATTTGTCATCTCGTTCAAAACGAAGAAATCGTCTTATCACGCGATGCGTTACTCGATGCTGTATGGGGCATCAACTATTTCGGGGACCGAAAAACAGTCGATGTCAACATTCGTCGCTTGCGTCAAAAAATCGAAGATGATCCGAGTCATCCAATCTATATTGAGACGTTGTGGGGTCATGGTTATAAATGGCGGAGACATGAGGCATGAAACAACAGTTAGTCATTCGCATGATGATTGTCGTAACGATCGTCTTGCTCTTGCTCGTCGGAGTCTTGTCTTATGGGACTTACCGATATTATTACGAGTACGAGTCGGAAGCGTTACTAAGTCATGCGACCACGAGTGCATATCTATACCCTCAAGCTCAAGTTGGATTTGAAACGCCGAGTGCCTTTTCCGTCCTCGTTCGGACATTCGGGTATCCCGGGACTGATTTGACGATTGTCGACCGAAGCGGTTCAATTGTTAAAACGACAGGACAGCGAACGAAGCAGTCCTCTTTTTCACAGGAGCAGCTACAGCAGCTTTCACAAGGCGAGTCGGTCGTACAGGATTATGACATCGAGAGTGAGCATTACTTGTCGGTCACGAGTCCCATCATGACGAACGATACGTCCGAGTTTGCCATCAGTTTCACGCGTCCGCTTGAAGACTTAGACACGCTCATTCGCGAAATTTGGATGACGGTCGTCATGATTGGTGTCTTGGTTTGGTTACTCGCCCTGTACACGGTCATCCGAATTGCCGATCGTTTCGTTAGACCGATTCGCAAAATCATTGAGACCGCCGATGAAATGGCTCAGGGTGACTTCGACGTATCCGTTGAGTCGAACGAGAAACATGAGCTCGGGGCATTGGCTCGAACGCTCACGTATTTAGGTGCGAAAGTACAGCAACACCAATCGACGCGGAACGAATTTCTTTCGAGCGTCTCCCATGAACTAAGGACTCCTCTTACATCGATTAAAGGGTGGACGGAGACAATTCGGGGTGGTGACGAAAAACTGTCGGAAGAGACGGAGCTCGGTCTGAGCATCATCCATTCGGAAACAGAGCGCATGATTGGTCTTGTCGAACAACTTCTCGATTACACGAAGATTGAAGAGAGTCGATTGGTTTTGTATCGTCAGGAGCTGGATTTAGTCTCTTTGTTGCGAAAAGTGACACTGCAATTAAAGCAATCGCTTGAAGACAAAGATATTACACTCATCGAGCGCTATCCTCAAAAATCGGTCGGCTTGTTCGATGAGAATCGATTGAAGCAAGTATTTTTAAATATTTTAGAAAACGCGATTCGTTTCTCACCAGAAGGGGGCACACTGACGATTCGCTTCGTGCAATCGGAACGGGTCGCTTTCATCTCGATCATTGATGAGGGTCCCGGCATCTCTCGAGAGCATTTGCAGCGGATTACCGAGATGTTCTATCAAGCTCATGTGACAGAGGGGAGCAGTGGACTCGGACTCGCCATCTCCAAAGAATTGATTGAAGCGCACGAAGGAAAGCTTGTCATCGAAAGTGAGGTTGGACACGGGACGACCGTGACCGTTTTACTGCCACTCGACCCGAGCGAACTACATTAATAGGATTAGACCTCCCGAATTCAGGCTACATATAGATGTATGTAGAATGAGGGAGGTTTTTATTATGGCGAATCAATCTTTGAAGCCGTTGAAAGGTAGTCCGAACGCTGTCTCGACGCAAACCTCGATTGATGAATTGAGAATGTCTCCGTTACCGTATGCGGGTGGTCGAGGCCAATCGATTGAAGCGATTAAAATGGCGATGAATCAGCTCCCGCGGGCTGAACTCGTGAAGGAAACAGACGATGGACTTCATTATGTGGTGACGTCGAAAGTGATGCGATTTAAAGACGACGTCGATTTTCTATTTGATGATACGACGCAACAGATTGAATTTCGTTCTGCGTCACGTGTTGGGTATTCCGACTTTGGCGTGAATCGAAAACGGATGGAAGATGTAAGTGAACGATATCGGAGGTTGATTCGATGAAGGATTATCAGTTGGTTGTCATCGGTGGCGGTGCCGCCGGGATGACAGTAGCCGCGGGAGCAGCAAATTTAGGGGCGAAAGTCGCGCTTGTTGAAAAGAACAAACATTTAGGTGGGGACTGTCTACACGTTGGATGTGTTCCGTCAAAAGCATTGATTGCGGCTTCAAAGGAAGCGAATGCGATGATGCGAGCAGCACGTGTCCTCGGAACGGAATTTAACGGTGCCGAACATTATCAAATGTCAAAAGCCCGTGTCGACAAAGCCCGTGCCATCATACAAGACCACGACGGAACAGAACGTTTTGAAAAGATTGGGGTCGACGTCTATATCGGAGAAGCCTCGTTCCAAAGCCCGACTGAATTGAAGGTAGGGAACGATTTATTAATCGGGAAAAAATTCGTCATCTCGACGGGGTCGAAGCCGACCGTACCTCCGATTGATGGACTCGATCAAGTCCCTTACTTAACGAATGAAACCGTATTTGAAGAAGAGACACTTCCGGAAAGCCTGATTGTCATCGGAGCCGGAGCGGTCGGTCTAGAATTGGCTCAGTCCTTTGTTCGACTCGGTTCACAGGTCACCGTACTCGAGGCGCAGGATGACTTCCTACCGAAAGAAGATCGAGATGTCGCAACGTACTTAAAATCTCAACTTGAGATGGCCATGCGGTTGAAAGTCGGCGTCAAGGTTAAACGAGTCGATGAAATCGATGGGCGCATTCGTGTCACGACAGAGGTGAACGGCGAAACGGTCGAATATGAAGCGGACAAGCTGCTCATGGCGACAGGTCGTGTTCCTCGGATTGATGCACTTCGTCTTGACCGGGCGAATGTTCAGGTGACGAAAGGATATATCGATGTTTCGTCGTCATATCGGACGTCCCAATCCCATATCTTTGCGATTGGAGACACGATTAAGACACTCCCGTTCACGCATGCAGCCGGCGAAGAAGGCAAGGCGGTTGTGGCGAACGCGCTCTTTGGATTGTGGAACAAGGTCGACTACAGTAAACTCCCATGGATTACGTTCACGGACCCGGAAGTGTTTCATGTCGGCATGACGGAGGAAGAGGCTCGTGAACAACATGGAGATGAGATTGAGACGTATAAAGCGAACCTATCCGAAGTGGATCGTTTTATTGCGGAGCGACAAGAGGCTGGATTTGTCAAAGTCATTACAAAGAAAAACGGAAAAATCATCGGAGCGCATGCGGTCGGTGAATCGGCAGGCGATTGGATGCAAATCGTCGTCTATGCGATGCAACGTGGTGATAAAATCGGAAAGCTGTCCCGCATGATTTACCCATATCCTTCACGAAGTGAGGCTGTGAAGAAAGTGACAGACCTTTACTGGCGGAAACGGTTGTTCGAAAGTCCACTGACAGAACTTGCGAGACGCTACTTTAAATTGATGCAATAACACAAATCACCCACTCGTTTGAGTGGGTGATTGTTAGTTTGGTAACGTGATGGTTTCAATCATCTTCGGTTCGCCTTCTGATAGGTCGACGAGCGGTTTGATCAACACTTCAACACGTCGGTTCTTTGAACGACCTTCTTCTGTATCATTTGTTGCGATTGGTTTGAACTCACCATAACTTGCGAGTGTGAACTGAGCAGGGTTCAAGGCGTCATTGGCCAATAGGCCGCGCATGAACGCAGTCGCACGTGCCGAACTGAGTTCCCAGTTTGAAGGGAAACGAGCTGTATTGATTGGAATATTATCCGTATGACCCGAGACGACAATTTCTCGCTTACCGGCCTTCTCTAAAATTTTACTGATATTTTGAGCGACGTTTCGAGCATCCGCATCGAGTGTCGCTTCTCCTAAGTTGAAGAGGGCACGGTCTTGTATCGTTAAGACGAGACCACTAGAATTGATGGTCGCTTTAATTTGGCTTTCTAGACCGTTCTTTTTAATGTATTTGTTTACATCTTCTTTTAATTCGTCGAGCTGAGCCAATTCATACGTCCGCGGGTTAGCCGTCGTATTAGTTTTATCCGTTCGACTAATATCACTGTTTGAAGCAGTCGAAGCTTGGAAGACACTGACGCCTCCGGAGAATACTTGGTTGAACGAACGCGACATTTTCTCAAGTTTCGTCTGATCGATATTACTCGATGCAAATAATACGATGAACAATGCGAGGAGGAGCGTCAATAAATCGGCGTATGGAATCAGCCATCCTTCTGGAATGTGTTCTTCATGATCATGCTTCTTTTTGCGCTTCATAGTCAGCTCGCTCCTTTGGAGACAAATACACAGACAGTTTATCTTCTAATGTTTTTGGAGATTCACCACTTTGAATCGATAAAATCCCTTCAATCATCATTTCTTTGATGATGACTTCACTCTTCGAATACTGCTTCAATTTATTCGCGAACGGGAACCAAAGGACGTATCCCGTGAAAATCCCGAATAGTGTCGCGACGAATGCGGCAGAAATCGCGTGTCCAAGCTTTTCAATATCCGATAAATCTTTCAAAGCGGCAATCAATCCGATAACCGCTCCGAGTACCCCAAGTGTCGGGGCGTATGTCCCGGCCTGGGTAAAAATATCGGCGTTCGATTTGTGACGCTGTTCCATGTTTTCGATATCACGGGACATGACTTCAGCAATATATTCGGAAGGTTGGCCGTCGATGACCATCATCATGCCTTGGCGTAGAAACGGCTCTTCGACTTGCTCGAGTGCCGTCTCAAGGGATAATAGACCTTCTTTCCGAGCTTGTGTCGACAAGTCGACGAATTGTGTGAGTAACCCAGACTTACTTGGGAGTTCTTGTTTTTTAAACAAGATTTTAAATAGTTTCGGTACGTTCTGTAGCTGTTCTTTCGAGACCGCAATACTGACCGCTGCGGCTGTCCCGACAAAAATGATAACCATTGCGGCAGGGTTGATCAGCGGTGCAACACCCGCTCCTTTTAATAACATTCCACCGACAAGGGTGAGGAACCCGAGTATGAGTCCGACTAACGTAACGACATCCATGTCTTTGTTTTCCACCTTTCCGAAATAAATCAGGACAAAAAAGCGAGAGACGCTACTCGTCTCCCGCAACATGCGTTCCCGATGATTAAGCGCCATTTTCATCAATCAGCATTTGGATGCTGATATTTCGTTCTTCACGCTCTATATCGGTTAATACGTCGTATTTTTTTAACAATGCGTACAATTGATTCACGACTTCTTGCTCGAGTGACCAATTGAGTAACTCTTCTAGCTGAAAATAAAGGTGAGCGGGCATACATTGTGATTGGCGCTCCAACCTTCGTGAGACATCCTCTATCGAATGATCTACCGTACTAGGGTCCACGGTTTCATTCAACCTCCTCAACATTCTTAAAGTCTATCTCCCATAATACCAAAAAATCGGGGAAAACGTTAGAGATACATTTTCTTGTTGGCATTTATAAAAGCGAGGAGTAACATGAGGCTTAGAATAATAGAAGTGAAGGAGATGTCGTGATGCGGCATAGATTGTCAGCGCGTGAGTTGCGCTTGAAACGAATCGAGGCATTCTATCGAATCATTTTTGAAAAACCCGCCCGTTTCATCGCAGGAGGGTTCTTACTCGCGATTTTCGTAGGAGCTACTCTTTTATATATGCCGTTTGCTCAAGAAGAAGCGGTTTCCTGGATTGATTGTTTGTTTATCGCAACCTCCGCAGGAACGGTCACCGGATTGTCTACGGTCGATATCGGGTCATCTTTTAATTTGTTTGGAGAATTGGTCATCGTCGCCCTCATCCAAATCGGGGGTCTCGGTTTTATGACCATTGCCTTGATGCTTCTCAGCGTATTAGGGAAGAAAATCGGATTGAAACAACGAATTCTCTTGCAGGAATCATTGAATTTATCGGGACCCGGCGGAACGGTTCGCCTCGTTCGAAATATTGTATTCACAACAGTCATCGTACAATTTATCGGGATGCTGTTCTTAACATTCGAGTTGTATAGTTCAGAAAACTATTCGTTCGGAACGTCACTTTATTACGGCTTTTTCCATGCGGTTTCGGCCTTCAACAATGCTGGATTCGCTTTGTTCCCGGACAGTCTCATGTCATTTGAACAAAATACAGGGATCGTGGTGACGATTGCAATCATGATCATGATTGGGGGTCTCGGCTTTACGACCATCGCCGATGCCACGGAAGTGAGAGGATGGAAACGTTTGGCTCTCCATTCGAAAATTATGATTTTATCTCTAATGGTCATCAATGGAATCGCCTGGTTCGCGCTTATGATGTTTGAGTGGGTATCGAATGAAGGTGTCCTGTATGGACGATCGCTCGGTGAGGCGCTTCACGTCACATTCTTCCAGGCTGTGACAACACGGACGGCGGGTTTCAATACCATTGATATTTCAATGATGGCTCCGGCCTCGATCGGCTTGATTTTAATTTTGATGTATATCGGGGCAGGTGCGGCCTCAACCGGTTCGGGGATTAAAGTGACGACACTTGCGGTGATTTTCGCAGATATGTGGGCATTCATCGCCGGGAAGAAGGAAACGGTCATCATGGAACGGACGATTGGTCCATTTCAAGTGAAAAAGGCATACGTCGTCGCGATTTCGAGTTTTCTATTTATCCTCACTATTACGACGCTTGTCATTTTGACGAACGGCGATATTCCGGCGACCGCCATTTTGTTTGAAACGGTCTCGGCATTCGGAACGGTTGGGTTATCTTTAGGGATAACGTCTGAACTGAACGATGCGGGGAAAGGGTTGATCATGTTCATGATGTTACTCGGTCGTGTCGGGTCTTTGACGATTCTCTTTACGGTCGCACGACAAGCTGACCGGAAGATTCGTTATCCGAAAGAGAAGATTTTGATTGGATAAAAGTATGTGGTAGGCTGCACTCCTGATCAAAGGAGTGCAGTTTTTTTGTAGAGGTCACATCAACAAGTGGATGGAATCATAGTTAAAGCCCTGACGAATCAGGGCTTTTTGTGTGCAATAAAATAATGGACAATCTCCGGGAGATAGTCTTGCAGGTCCGGACAAACGATGCCCGTTCCGTCGAGCGCACGAATCGTTTGTGTCGTGTCAAAGTGAACGGGATGCTTGAAATACTCAAGTAGTTCATGAGGGACATCAAGTTGTTTCGTGTTCTTCCAGGCTGTGAATGCGGCATCGGCAATAACGTGAGGGACCGTTCCGCGAGGAGCACGTTGAAACATCGTCTCATGCAACATACGATAGACCTCCCGTGCGCCATGTGGGAACGGGTCCGTCAAATGGAACGTTCGTTTCATCCCGGTAGGAGAATGCGCTAAGAAGGCGGTCGCTTCCACTACGTAATCGTACGGGACGAGGTTGACTTCGACGTTCGCCCGCCCGATGTAAGGGAGTGGTTGCATCTGCTGAAGCTGGTGCATCAACTTTAAGACGAAATAGACGCCGTCAAACTTTTTCGTTTCGCCCGTTTGACTATGACCAATCACGATTCCAGGGCGAATGATGGTGATGGGCATCGTGCTCATCTCACGTGAGACGAGTGCCTCTGCTTCATATTTAGTCGCTTCGTAATGATTTTTAAACTGTGCCCGATGCCATAGCTCGTTTTCGTAGACGGTTCCCTGACGACGTCCGGCAATATAGGCTGTACTGAAGTACACATATCGTTTCAATGACTTCGAACGTTTGGCAAAGGCGGTGACATGTTTCGTCCCGAGAATGTTGACACGATATCCGGTGTCATAAGAAACGCTCAAATCATAAGCGGCAGCAAGGTGAAAGACGTAATGTACGTCTCGTTCAATGACAGACCGCATAATCGGGTCGAGAATGACTTCGGGTAACGTGATGTCTGCTTCGACGAGAACAAGTTGATGTGGCGCAAGTGACGTCGCTATGAGCAAGGTATCACGCAGGTCTTCTGCCTCACGTGTTTGATGCGGAAGGTGTAACGCATAAATCGTTCCGATTTGATGCGGTAACGAAGCGAGGTGTTCAATTAATTTACCTGCTAAAAAACCAGGGAATCCAGTAAAGGCATAATTGTTCATGACGTTTCCTCCGCTAAGTCTAATGTGAATGTGAAAGTCGACCCTTTCCCGACAGTCGATTCCACTTCGATGCTTCCACCGTGGGATTCGATGATTTCTTTACAAATTGATAAACCGAGACCGGTCCCACCAATTTTACGCGTGTCTGAATTGTCGACTCGATAGAACTTTGTAAATAATTTTTCGAAGGCATGTTCCGGAATTCCGATTCCAAAGTCACGAATGGATACATGAGCCTGATTATGGTCTTGTCGGACCCTCACTTCGATTTCTTGTCCATTCGGAGAATACTTGATGGCATTCGAAACCAAATTGACGAGTACCTGTTCGATGCGGTCTCGATCGGCAATGAGGTGAAGGTCCTCATCCGCGTCATCAAAATGAATGGCATGGTCATTCGTTTCACGAAAGCGCTCGATTACTTCTAATACAAGTTCGTTCAAAGAGAAGTGATCTTGTTTATACTCCTGATGACCGTCTTCCATACGTTGAATATCCAAGAAGTCGTTGAGCAATGAAGTCAGACGCTGCGCCTCACGTGCCATCGTCTTCAAAAAACGTTCCCGTTTTTCGGGTGTCAAATCTCGAGCGAGCATCAATTCAATGTATCCAGATAAGGAGGAAAGTGGTGTCCGGAGTTCATGTGAGACCGTACTCACTAATTCATTTTTAATTTGATCCATCCGTTCTTCTTCTGTCCGGTTTCGGAAAACGAATAGGAAACCACTATCCATACCGATTTGTCGTTTCGTATCCATGATGGTTCCGTACATTTCATAGTATTCTTCGTCCCGGTCGTTTGGCTGTGGGATTGAGAAGCGCATGGATACCTCTCTAGTCGTTCCATCAAGAAGTTGGTCCATCTTGCGCAACATCTCGCTTCGGTCGCGAGGGCGGAACGTAGAGAGGAGTGGGATACGCTCCTGAATTTTGTTTGGAGCGATGCCCGGTAAGTCCATGAGTCGTCGCGCATGGACGTTCATGAACAATACACTGCCGTTCGATTCGGTCAAGACGAACGCCTCGTTCGATGCCTGTAAGATGGACTGGATGATATCGCGCTGACGGGCAATCGCGTTTTTTTCACGTTCGAGCATGCGTTCTATTTTCTTGCGGTCACTAATGTCACGCATGACTGCTACCCGCAACGTTTGACCTTGATACGTCACTTCTTTTGGATATACTTCCATTTCTAAGAATGTGCCGTCCTCACGCCGTCCAATCACTTCATAAGGGGTTTGAATATGGTTCCGAATGCGACGCAGCACATCGGCCCGGTATCCCTCCGCGATAAATTCAACGGTTTGGCGACCTACCATCTGCTCTGCAGGAATTTTAAAGATGGATTCCGCCGCTTTGTTCGCATCGAGTATCATCCCGTCTTCATGGAAAAGGACGGCTTCGATGACGGATTCAGCAAACATCCGATAGCGTTGTTCCTTATAGCGGAGTTCTCGTTTCAGTTCGATTTCGGGACTCACATCAAATACGAAGAAAAAGAACGCGACGAGTTGCTCTTGCTCGTATACGGGATGCATGAATAATTTACCGATGAAATGTGTCCGATCCTTACATTGGAACTTCCATTCCCGGTCTCCTTTGTCGAGTGCGAGACGCAACATTTGTTCAAATGATAGCAACCGTTCCGTCTCATCTTGATAGGAAGAGCGCTTTTCACTTAACTCTCTCGACTCAAATAGAGCGAACGGTGTCATTTCGTAGAGCACCTCATGAGGAGCGTAGCCAAATAGTTCTGTTGCCCCTTGGTTAAAACGAGTGATCAATAGATTCGCATCTGTCATGATCATCGCCATGTCGAGTTCGGTACGCATCATCGCCTCAAACGCATTGTGTTGTATCGTCACGCGTGTATCGTGTGGCAATGGTTCAATAGAAAGAATATATTGTTTGTCCCACGGGATGGCATGGACACGCATCGTCGGCAGTTCATACATCCAAGGAAGTCCTTGTTCCATCCGACGGGACAATTCCATCGTGATGGGTGACTGATTGACCATATGGAAAAGGTTCGAACGTCTCTGTAGATTCTCTGGGAACTGCTCAAGAAATGGACGATTTGCCTGAACGATTGTTCCATCTTTCTGTATTAACGCAATCCCGTAAGGTAATGCATGTAGTAACTCACTTTGGAGATTGGCATGATTCTCCATGAACAGTCATCCCTCCTTCGTGGTGTCAGACGAGCACATCTTCTATATCATTCGACAGATCCCCCTTTCATTTCCTGCCCTCAAACAGGTAAAGTGGGAGAGAGGACTCGGAAAGGAAAGATAAGGATGATCGGATTACTTGTTAGTATGATTGGAGCCGTGTGTTTATGGTGGTTCGGGGCACCACTTTGGAGCAGCATCTTGCTTCTTTTCATTGGAATCGTCTGGTTCGTTTGGAAGGTTCGGCTGTCGACGATCGATCGAATCGATCGAATGGATGGTCGAGAATTTGAACTGTTTTTAGAGGAAGTGTTCACAGCGCTCGGGTATAAGGTAGTGGTCACACCGGCATCGCGTGACTTTGGAGCGGACTTGTTACTCGAAACACCGGATGGATGGTCGATTGCGGTACAGGCGAAGCGCTATGAAAAAGTGGTCGGTCTCGAAGCTGTGCAACAAATTGCAGCGGCCGTACCGTATTATGAGGCACATGAGGGATGGGTCGTGACAAACTCAACTTTCACGGACAGTGCCTATGAATTGGCTGCTCCAAATCAAGTTCGTCTGATTGCAAGATTTGAGCTTGAAGAACTCTTAAAAGAAGCGGGATACAAGCGATAAACATCGACAATTTCACAAGTTCGACAGAATCAGAAATGATGTCGAAAAAAAGGGGTTGTCTTTTTCTTAAATCGGTGCAATAATCATCTTCGTCATATGAAATATGTAGTAGTTGAAACGAGATAAATACTACTGAGAGAAACGATTGGGGTTTTCAGTAATACCCGACCGTACACATACAAACAATCACGGTTGGAACGTGCTAGGAGGAAAAAGCGGTGCGCAAATTAATTTATGTAAAAGGTTGCGTCTTTACGCAAGGCGAGGCGACCATTTATGATGAGACAAATGATGCAATCGGATCTGTTCACCGCGACGCGGAAGGCAGTGTTCAAGTGCACAATTTGTCTGGACGACAAATCGCTCACGGGAAATATATCCCGAACTGCCAAAAATGGGTCGTGATGAACCATGATGGACAGGCGATTGGTCAATTGAAAGACAAGTTCTCGTTATTCGGGAAAAAGTGTGAGTACAACGTCTATGAACGCGGACTCTTCACGATTCAATACGATGTGGAACGTCATAAGTTCAGCGTTCGCGACAAAGCAGGCAAATTGGTCGCGGAGCTTCGGAAAGAAGAGGACGATACGTTCTGCTTAACGAAAGAAGCCGATCAGCTATCGATGTTTGAACTTCTTTCAGTCTTAAAGACGTTAACGGTTAAATCGCGGATGCCGCTCGCAGCATCTGTCTCATAACGATGACGAGCACCGGTCAGGAGACCGGTGCTTTTTCATGTACAAAAACCGCTTCATCAAATGAAACGGTTCAGGTAATGTTTTGCCTCGAGTTCAAGCGTTGTGACGCGATGTGCGTAAAGACAGAGCTTCAAGACATGAATGATATTCGGATGTGTGTATTTCGTTTTTTCAAGCGAACGCTTCGCTCGAGTATCGAGAAGGTCGATTGGACTTGTCGATTTTGCATACTCCGCATATAGTCGGTAAAAATCAATCGGAGAGATAAAGTCGTCTTCGTCCCGGTCAGGGTTATTGAAAATTAAAGCCAATAAGGAACTTGTTTCTTCTAATGAAAAAAGGTGTTTCAAGTCATCGAGAAGGTAAATGATGGCGGCTTGATGCAAAGAATACTTCTTACCGATTCGTGGGACCCCGATAATCTTACGGACTTCGCGTTTCGTCCAGTTTTGAATCGTCGTCGCCGAGAGGTGTTCACCTGTTAGTGCATTTGCGAGAGCGACGATTTGATTGATGGAGAGGCCATGCTTTTCAATATGAAACAAGTGGATTTTTCGAAGCTCTTTTGGAAAATGTTCACGCACGTCTTCAGGGAAGAGGGCGAGGGCTCGATCGATTTCTCCGACCTGCATAAAATGAAGGCAATCTGCCAAAGTTTGAATTGAAGTTGCGTCGCGCATACGGCCACCCTTTCTATCGCCAACATCGTACGTTGGCTATACAGTCATTTGACCTCATTCTACCAAATGTTTGAAAAGTAAGCTAGGATGGGCACTGATTAAGGTATAATGACGATATCATATACATTCTGTACATAGAGGTGGTCAAGCAATGAATGAATGGATTAGTTCGATTCTCTCGATCGTGTTCGTCCTTGTCTTTCTCGTAGGTCTTGAACAAGTCGGGAAGCGGCTCGGATGGACAGACGAAACGATTCGGAAAAGTGTACATATCGCAGTCGGACATTGGTCGCTGTTAGCGGTCTGGTTGATGGATACTTGGTACGTCGCGGCAGTGCCGCTCATCTTTTTCACCTTTGCGAATGCGGTCTTATTATATAAAAGTCCGTCGCCTGTGCATCAAACGGAACGCAAATCACTTGGAACTGTCTATTATCCGATTGCGCTACTCATCATTCTGTACTTCTTTTTTGAGTCAGAGCCTATCGCTTTCTTGGCCGGTTCGCTCGTTCTCGCGTGGGGAGACGGAATGGCTGCACTGATTGGACGAAAATACGGAACGGTTACTTATGATCTTTATGGTCAAAAGCGCTCATTCCAAGGGAGCCTCGCTATGTTCCTTAGTTCGTACGCAGTCTTATTTTTATTGTTTTTGTGGAATGATGTCGTGATGTGGCAAGTGGTAACTTATGGGTTTATCATTTCCATTATCGCTACGCTAACTGAAGCGATTTCATATCGTGATTGGGATAACTTTACAATTCCCGTCATTGTTGCTGTAGCAACATCGCTATTGTTATAAACTAATCGATAAGTTGTAAGAAAAACGTTGCTTGTCACGTTCATTAATCATTTGTATACTGTGATTCGTACTGAAACGATTCAGTGACGTGCTCGGGATGAATGAAATGTGACCGAGACACTGATTAAATAGAACGTAAAGGATTGAGTGAACGCATGAGCTTTTTACAGCAACTCCAAAATATCATTCCGGCCGAGCGCGTCCTTCAAGACGAGCCGTTGTCGGCACACACGTATACAAAATTAGGCGGTAAAGCAGATTACTTCGTAGCACCACACACATATGAAGAGGTCCAAGCGGTCTTAGAACTGGCGCACCAGGAATCGATGCCATTTATGATTCTTGGGTTCGGATCGAACTTAATTGTTCGAGACGGTGGAATCCGCGGAGTCGTTTTAAATTTGAATGAATTGAATACGATTCGTCGGGATGGTAACCAGATCATCGCACAGGCCGGAGCAGCGATTATCGATGTATCGCGTCAGGCACTCGCTGAAGGGTTGTCCGGTCTTGAATTCGCTTGTGGCATCCCTGGAACAGTCGGTGGCGCCGTCTATATGAATGCCGGTGCTTACGGTGGGGAGGCGAAAGACGTCATTGCGTCAGCGACGGTATTGACGCAGGAAGGACAAGTCCTCCATTTGTCTAAAGATGAGCTACACCTCGACTACCGAACGAGCCGTGTCTCGAAAGAGGGCTTGATTGTACTTGAAGCGACGTTCGAACTTGAGCCAAAGAACTATGAGTTGATCAAAGAAGTCATGGATGATTTGACGTATAAACGTGAATCGAAGCAACCGCTTGAATACCCTTCATGTGGAAGCGTATTTAAACGTCCTCCTGGCTATTTTGCCGGAAAGTTGATTCAAGACTCAGGTCTACAAGGGAAGCGGATCGGTGGGGCTGAAGTATCGCTTAAACACGCAGGATTCATCGTCAACATTGATGAAGCGACAGCGACAGAATACATTTCGCTCATTCGTCATGTGCAAGCGACTGTCAAAGAGAAGTTCGAAGTGGAGTTAGAACCGGAAGTGAAAATCATCGGGGAAGACATCACGGTAGAGAACGCATAAATAGTAAAGAAAGAAGGAATCGGACGAAGCTGTCGTTCGATTCCTTCTTTATGTAAAAAGGCGACGAGAACGGGCATCTCGTCGCCTTGTGTTTACGCTTGTTTCTGTTTAGCAACTGCCTCATAGGCAGGGACAAACGGATACTCCAAATCACGAGCAACCGCTTCGTATGTGACCGTACCGTTAATCACGTTCAAGCCTTTGAGAAGTGCGTCGTTTTCAAGGAGTGCCGGGAATACACCTTTTTGAGCGCATTCGATGATGTATGGCATCGTTGCGTTCGTGAGACCCATCGTTGATGTGCGTGGTACGGCACCTGGCATGTTGGCAACTGCATAGTGCTGGACACCATAGCGCTCATACGTCGGTGCGTCATGTGTTGTGATATGATCAATCGTCTCACAAATTCCACCTTGGTCGATTGCGACATCGACGATGACAGAGCCTGGTGACATACGCTGAACCATCTCTTCTGTAACAAGCTTCGGCGCTTTCGCTCCTGGAATGAGAACTGCCCCAATTACAAGGTCACTCTCGGCCACTTGTTTCGCGATGTTGTACTTGTTTGAGATTAACGTATTGATTGTGTTTCCAAACAAGTCATCGATTTGGCGTAGGCGAGCCGGGCTGATATCCATCAACGTCACGCTCGCACCAAGACCAATCGCGATACGAGCCGCGTTTGTACCGACGACCCCACCACCGATGACGGTGACGTTCGCACGAGGTACGCCAGGTAAACCAGACATGAGGATTCCTTTGCCGCCGTGTGGTTTTTCGAGAATCTGTGCTCCGATTTGTGCGGCCATACGACCTGCGACTTCACTCATCGGCGTGAGAAGCGGTAACGTCCGATCAACTTCTACTGTCTCATACGCAATCGCTGTAATCCCAGAATCGACGAGTGCTTTTGTTAATTCCGGTTCAGCCGCGAGGTGGAGATACGTGAAGAGCGTCAAATCAGGACGGAAGTATTGATACTCTGATGCCTGTGGCTCTTTTACTTTGAGGGCTAGCTCAACGCCTTCCCAAACCTCTTTCGCCGTTTCAAGAATCGTTGCACCGGCATCAATATATTCCATATTCGTGAAGCCGCTACCGAGACCGGCATTCGTTTCGACGAATACATCATGACCTAGCTCCGTTAACATAAATGCACCCATTGGTGTCAAAGCCACCCGGTTTTCATTGTTTTTAATCTCTTTTAATACCCCGATTTTCATGGAACATTCCCCTTTCATTCCGTTGACACAAATTGTTCACACCCCTAGTATAGACCCATCCGAAAGCGCTGTCTTTATCATGGATTCTAAAAATGAAGACGCTCACCTTGTGAAAAAACACAAAATGAGCGTCTAGTCTTCTAAGCGATATTGACCGGCTTTAATCGCTAAGTAAATCATGGCGCGTTCTGGTAAAGATACTTGCGTGATATTCGTCAGTTCTTCGATTCGTCGAATCCGGTACAGGACGGTATTCGGATGGATGTGTAGGTGAGATGCGACTCGTTTTACGTTTCCTTCGAAGTAAAAATACCATTCGAGTGTCGTGACGAGTTCGGTCTGATGGGATGAATCATATTGTTGCAGACGTTCAATCGTCGGATGTGTCTCAAGACGTAACCCGATGCGACGTGCGAGCTCGGGAACAAGCTGATAGATGCCGATTTGTTCGAAAGCACGAGCGTTTGAGAGTTCAAGAGGGAACTTACGACGTAAGGTCGTGACACGTTTCGCTTCTTCGGCTGCCGCATATAACGTATCACTTTCGAAAAAGCGTCGACTAATTCCCAGTCGAGGTTCAGACTCGGCGAATTTGTCTTGGAGCAACTGTTCGAATCGTTCAGCCCAAGCCAGTAATTCTGTCTCCTCATCAGAGAGCTCAGATTTCATATAGTGCCAGACCAGTAACTGCTGACCATCGATGGCGTGTAGAACGACCTCGATTGCCTCTTGGGTCGCAAGGACGTAATGCAAACGTTCAGCAAGTTGAGGGGTGATCGGTTGGCTACAATCAATAATCGTCAAACGACTGGCGACCGCGATAGGAGCGAGTTCGTTTAATCGTTCACGATTCGGGTCGGAAAGTGTGGGTGAAGCGAGAACATCTAGCAAAAAGCGTTCAAGTTCGGCATTAATCCGTCGCTCATGCATCGCGATGGTCATGAGTAATTTCTTCGCAATGTTCGCACCTTCTTGAAGGATCGCCAACTCTTGGTCGGTGAACGGATTTGTTCGGGCTAAACTCCAAATATAGCCGAGTACTTCATCATGTTGTTTAATGACGACTGCAGCACGTTCCCCTAGACCGACAGCGAGTCGGGCGGGGATGACAACGGGTTCGTCCTGATCAATCACTTCTCGCAAAATGCCACTCTCCCATAAATCTTCAATGACGGCTTCCGGGACACGACGACCGATGATGGTCGCAATTCGGGCCGGATCAGTTGAATCGGGATGTGTACTGTACGCAAGTAATTGATGATGGCGGTTTTCGATGGTGATTGGTGCTCGAATGGCCTGTCCAATCGCTTCGGCGAGTGTATCGAGTGATTCGTATGATTTCTGCAAAAAAGGCATGTCGATTCCTCCTCACTCTGAGTATACCGTCTTCTTTGTGAAACTTCACAAAAAGAATCGAGAGTGTGAGAAATGACATACCTTCTATTCATCACATAGGGAAAAATAATCCGACGGCCAGACCGAGCAAGGCTCCGACAATGACTTGAAACGGTGTGTGACCGACGAGCTCGTTCAAGAGCGGGGTCTCATGTTTGATCCCTTTAAAATAATCGTTCAAGAGTCGGGCTTGGAAACCGACCGCTTGACGAACTCCGGTCGCATCATACATAACAATCGTGGCAAAGACGACGGCGAGTGCGAATAGGCCCGAGTCGATGCCTTCCATACGTCCGATGGCAGTTGCGAGTGCGACAACCGTAGACGAGTGTGAACTAGGCATGCCACCTGAAGCGAACATGATTTCAATTTCAAAATCCCGTGTTTTAATGAGTTCTGTTACGAGTTTAGCAGCTTGCGCGATGAACCAAGCGAGCATTGCGGCGAGTAAAGGTTCGTTAAACATGCATTCACTTCCTGTCTGACATGGTATCTTGACTATACCCGAAAGAAGCGCAGACTAGACGTTAAGATTTCGTCAAAAAAAGGTGTCATGGACAAGTCATCCATGACACCTTCTGGTCGATTTTTGTTACCCGACTACTCCTTCAGTTTCCTGAAGTTTCTCAGCAATGTTGTCAATGATATAACGGTTGCGTGGGTGTTCTTGACACTCTTTCGAGCATGAACGCATTTGTTTTGGCTCACACTCTTCACAACAGAAGTGTTGTACATTGCACTCCGGGTTAGCACAATTAACATAACGAACCGTCTCGGTTCCGCAATGCATGCAATGCGAGACGACAGTCGGGTTCACGGAGTTAACGGGGACGTTGATGCGCTCGTCAAAGACGTATAGCTCACCATCCCAGTTTTCGCCTTTTGTCGCTTCGTCTTTTCCGTACATCGCGACGCCACCTTTAAGGTGGAAGATGTTGTCGTGACCTTGGTCACGCATATATGCTGTAAATTTCTCGCAACGGACGCCACCAGTACAGTACGTGAGAAGTGTTTTCCCTTCGTAGAGGTCCTTGTTCTCTTCGAGCCATTCTGGCATGTAACGTGAAGCCTCTACATCGATTTTGATCGCGTTTTTAAAGTGACCAAGTTCGTACTCGTAGTTGTTACGAACGTCGAGGATGACGACATCATCACGATTCATCATCTCTTTCCATTCTGCTGGTTCGAGATATGCACCGTGTTGTTTCGGTACATCAAACTCGCCATCAAAGCGCCACGTCACGAGCTCTTTCTTGTGACGGACAAAAATTTTCTTGAAGGCATGTTCTTCGACTTCATCGATTTTGAACTCGATGTCGCTGAAGAGTGGGTTTGCTTTCAAGTCATTCATGTATTGCTCAGTCTGTTCCCATGTACCAGAGCACGTTCCGTTGATTCCTTCGGAGGAAATCAAGATGCGTCCTTTGATGCCGAGGTCCTTGCAATACTTCAAATGTTCTTGCGTGAGTGTTTCTGGGTCTTCGATGTTGACGTACTTATAGTACAGCAAGACCCGCATTGGTTTTGTTTCCATATTGTGTTGCTCCCCTGTGTTCAGTTTTTTGCAGGAAAACGAACGTTGGGTTGTGTCGTTCGACGAATGAACTTGCCTGCAACCACAAGTCCATTATTATATGATAAATATCACGACGAATTTTCGCAAATGGTTTTTAATTTTTTTTGACGAATGCAGGGAGATGCGTCTTGTGAATCGAATTCGGGGAATAGAGTAGTAATGAAAGTTGAAGGTGGAACGACTATGCTGAATTCTCTCCAACAATACATCGTCCAATTGATTGAATGGCTTCAAAGTTTGCCTGGCGGTCCTTGGGCCGGACTCGGTGCGCCGTTTTTAGAAGCGATTTTTCCGTTTTTACCACTCGTTTTAATCATATCGGCCAATGCAGCGACATATGGATTTCTGTTAGGCGTTCTCTTGTCATGGATCGGGAATCTCCTCGGGACGCTCGTAGTCTTCGCGGCTGTCCGATATGTCTTCCGAAAACCGATGACACGCTGGCTTGAGAGACATAAGGCAGCCGTGTATTGGCTAGAACGGATCAATCACATGAGTCCGATTTCACTTGGGTTCCTATACTCACTCCCGTTCATTCCGGTCAGTCTGATCACTTACTTGCTAGCGATTATTCAAATGCCACTTCGTACATTCGTTTTGGCAGCGGGATTTGGTAAATTACTCGTCGTCTTGATTTTCTCAGTCATCGGGGATCAATGGGAAGAATTTATTCAAAGCCCATTTCGTTTACTGATGCTCGGTCTACTTTTGGTCGCACTATGGGGCATCAGTCGAGGACTTGAAGAAGTGCTCAAACGACGCGCGTTCAAAAAACGAAACGAGCAGTTGAAACAAGATATGGTGACTAAACGACAAACACCCCTATGAAAGGGGTGTTTTTGATTATGACTGTTTTTTGAAACGTGGGAAATTGAATGCGATGGCGATTCCTCCGCAAATAAAGAGGAGAAACGGATAGAACATGAACGGGACGAGGTCAGGCGAAGCGGTCTTCGTTAGTTCTGCAGCGATGAGAAGTTGTGCCCCGTATGGGAGAATTCCTTGTACCCCGCATGAGAAGATATCGAGTACGCTCGCTGACTTTTTCCGTTCGATGTCATATTCGTCTGCGATGTTTGCGGCGAGCGGTCCGGCTACGAGAATGGAAATCGTGTTGTTCGCGGTCGCCACGTTCGTTGCACTGACGAGACCGGCAATACTCCATTCGGCACCGGCGCGTTTTTGGATCCGTGATGTCAACGCATCACGTAAATACGTAAGTCCGCCGTTATGGGAAATGAGTCCCACAAGACCACCCATGAGTAACGTTAGGAATGAAATTTCGGCCATGCCAATCATCCCGTCCGCAATGGCTGTCACGAACGCCGTGACCGACAAGCTTCCGTCGAGGAGGCCGATGATTCCTGTTAGCGTGATTCCGCCCAACAGGACGAGAATGACGTTCAGTCCCGTTAACGCCAGGCCGATAACCGCGAGATACGGAATGAGTTTATACCATTCGAATGCGGCGACATCGACTGTCGATTCACCGTTCGACAAGACGGCGAGTAAAATCGTCGTAATGATCGCGGCCGGTAACACGATCCAGAAGTTCGTTCGGAATTTATCCCGCATATTCGTCCGTTGCGTCCTTACGGCGGCGATGGTCGTGTCCGAGATAAATGAAAGGTTGTCCCCGAACATGGCTCCGCCAACAACTGCAGCGGCAGCGATGGCGACATTCACGCCGCTCTCTTCGTGAATGCCGAGAGCGATTGGTGCGAGTGCCGCAATTGTTCCTGTCGATGTGCCCATCGCCATTGAAATGAAGGCAGCGATCACGAAGAGCCCGCTCAAGAGAAGCGATGGTGGTAATAGCGTCAAGGCGGCATTGACTGTCGCGTCGATTGCTCCGATGGATTCCGCTACCGTTGAAAATGCGCCAGCCAGTAAGAAAATGAAAATCATGATGATGATACCCGGGTTACCGGCTCCTTGCGCGATTCGCTCCACGGTTTGGGTAGCGCTACCTTTGGTCATGAATGCTGCAACCATCAAGGCGATGATGGCCGCAACGAGTACCGGAAACTTATAAAAGTCCCCATAATAGACACCCGCCCCAATGAAAAAGAGCAAGAAGATCAGTAACGGCAAGAGTGCCCATTTGTTTGCTGTTGGTTGTTCCACTATATTCACCTCACTAAAAAATAAAAGGACCCTTTCTTAAGAAAAAGGTCCTTCGTCTGAAATACCCTTTTCATCTTTCGAGCATTCGCTCGCTGGATTTGGCACAGGTTCCCCGCTGCCGAGACTTCACAGGGCCAGTCCCTCCGTCTCTCTCGATAAAAAGTGAATCTATCCAATTAGTAAACACGTTCCCTAACGTACCTGTTTCGAATCGGCTTGTCAACCTAAAAACTCCCCCAATTCGATGTGAGAAAGGGGAGTTCAAGTCGTTAAATGATTAAAGTGTGCCACACGGTTACGCCCAGCATATTTCCCGCCAACGTAAAGTGCTCGGTCCGCGTTTCGAATGGTATCGTCTAGACGTTTGTTCCCAAACGACTCAATCGTATCGACACCAATCGAAGCAGTCACAGAGATATTATGGTGATCAACGATGAATGGTGTCGCTTCAATTTGATGACGGATTCGTTCAGCGACTTCGATTGCTTGCGTCACATCGCAGTGATTGAGAAGTAAGATGAATTCCTCACCGCCGTAACGGGCGGCAAAATCATCGACGCGAAGCACTTGTTTAATGCGTCGACCGAATTCTTGTAACACTTGGTCACCGACTTGATGACCGTACGTATCATTGATTTTTTTGAAAAAATCAATGTCGAGCATGGCAACGGAAATCGGATACATTGAGACATCAGAAATTTGCTGAATCCCGTACTCATAGAAGGCGCGTGCATTGGCGAGAAGTGTCAAACTATCCGTCCGACTCTCGGTATACAGACGGTCACGTTCATGACAGCGGCTGATGGTCCGGTTGAACGACTTTAACAATTTGGTGATTTCATGTTGAATGATCTTTGGATATCCATAGACAGCTTCCCCAGTCATCACAATCCAAGTACGGATTCCCTCAATCTCTTCTGAACGAATCGACACGAAACTGTGATAATCGTCATGGAAGGCGTCAGAGAGTGAGGCATCCCATTCGAATCGCATCTCGTAGTCGAGGACAGGCTCAATCGGTTGACTGATGTTGAGTAATGCAAATGCAACCGGGCGATCAATCGGCTGACGCGTTTTTAAGTCGAAGTAGAGCGTACGATCGAACAGTTTGAACTCTACGTATCCTTCGTCATAATGATTCAATTGTTCGCATTGACTTAAAAAGACTTCGATAGCTTGTGCCTCGCTTTGTGATAACGATACGGCCTCTTTCGCCTCATCATATTGTTCAATTAACGATTTAAACGCATCTTGTCGCTCTTTTTGAATGAGAAGTCGCTTGATGAAGAACGTCAACGCAGCGGCGATACTACTGACGACGAGTAAGTTGGTTTCTCGGAAAAACGCTGCCGCTAAGATGAAAATCAAACTGACGACATACGTGTAAAAAGCAATCTTCAAAAAGTCATTCAAAGCGATATCGACACGGAACCACCATCTCACTTGATATTTTTGAAAAACGGTATTTAAAAAGATGGCAAGAAACAGTCCGGCGAGCGGAACGAATGACTCTTGCGAATAAAAGTCAAGACCGGTTACCCCACCTAGGGAGAGATAGACGGTCGCTGGAATGACAATTTCTAAGTACGCCGTAATAGCGTTCCATGGATAGGTGAAGCGGAAGCGGCGTATGGCGACTTTTGGTCTCAGGTTAGCGAATTGGAAGACGAACAGTCCAATTTGGTTCACGATAAGCGCCGTTTCAAATCCGAAGAATAAAAATAAGATTAAGACGATACTTTCAGAGAATGTAAAATACACACCTTTGACCTCGATCGAGTCGAGTTGAAAAATGATGACGAGTAACGAAATCAGAATAAAGGACAACGGGTCGATCGTCGGGGCGTGTAAGACATCCAATGCAAATAATCCGATGGTGAAGATGAATAAAACACTCCATATACTCCAACCGAGCACGGACATCTTGCGGAAGTGGTTCATACGTTCCCTCCTAGCATGGGAAATTTCAAGAATATAATATAAAGATTCGTCACGATTTCGTGTGAGTCCTGCTTCTCTTCTATCATGCTTGAATTCTAGCATTGAGTATATAGGGAATATCCTCTATAATGAAATTGCTTTTCAACTGCATAGACGAAAGTCGATGAAAAAGAGAGTAACGATGGTTTAGTCAACAAAGCGACCTGGGGATTGGTGAGAGCCCAGGCTGACAAACGTCGCGAAACGCACTTTTGAGATGCTATCCGAAACGAGAGTAGGCATAGCCGGAGGGAACCGTTATCACCATAAAGCGGTCTGCATCATGCAGGCAAGAAGAGTGGTACCGCGGGAATTCCCGTCTCTTTGCATCTATGCAAAGGGCGTTTTTTTTATGAGTTGCTATTGAAGAAGGAGGACATACAGATGAGTTATGAACGCAAGTATGCAGAAGCACTATCCCGTGTCATCGGTGAAGAACTCACGATTGACCAAATTGAAGCATTGATTGAGAAGCCAAAGCACGAGGCGCATGGTGACCTCGCGTTCCCTTGTTTCCAATTAGCGAAAGCTTACCGGAAAGCACCTGTCATGATTGCGACAGATCTCGCAAATGAATTGAACGATGAATTGTTCACGAAAGTGGAGGCGGCGGGACCGTACGTCAACGTCTTCTTGAGCCGTGATGTCGTATCAAAAGAAATCATCAACACCGTGCTCGATGAGAAATCAGAGTATGCGACACATGAGGCACGCAACGAAACGATTGTGACGGACTTCTCGTCACCAAACATTGCGAAGCCGTTCTCGATGGGTCACTTGCGTTCGACAGTGATTGGGAATGCGATTAACCAAATTGCACGTAAAAACGGATACGACGTTGTCGGCGTCAACCACCTCGGGGACTGGGGCACACAGTTCGGGAAATTGATGGTCGCCTATAAGAAGTGGGGCGATGAGGAAGCGGTTCGCGCCAACCCAATCGCAGAACTTTTAAAATTATACGTCCATTTCCACGAAGAGGCGAAGACACAACCTGAACTCGAAGACGAAGGTCGTGCTTGGTTCAAAAAGCTGGAAGATGGTGATGCGGAAGCGACAGAGCTTTGGCAGTGGTTCCGTGACGAGTCGCTCAAAGAGTTCCAAAAAGTATACGACCTCCTTGGCGTAAAATTCGAAAGCTTCAACGGGGAAGCGTTCTATAACGATAAAATGGGACGCGTCGTCGAGATGCTCGAAGCGAAAAACCTCTTAGTTGAAAGTGAAGGGGCGATGGTCGTCTCGCTCGAAGAGGAGAACTTGCCACCTTGCTTGATCAAGAAGAAAGATGGCGCGACATTGTACGCGACACGCGATTTGGCAGCGGCAATCTATCGTTACGAGACGTACAACTTCGTGCAAGCGAACTACGTCGTTGGTGGCGAACAGGCGCTGCACTTCAAACAACTTTTCTCTGTCCTTCGTAAGCTCGGCTACGACTTCGTCGATGGCATGCATCACGTACCGTTTGGTTTGATCTTGCAAGAAGGGAAGAAGATGTCGACACGTAAAGGTCGCATCGTTCTTCTTGAGGAAGTCTTGAAAGAAGCAATCGAAAAAGCACAAGCGAACATCGAACAGAAGAATCCGGACCTTGCGAACGCAGAAGACGTCGCACGTATGGTCGGTGTCGGAGCGGTCGTCTTCCACGACTTGAAGAACGAACGTATCAACAACATCGAATTCGATCTCGATAGCATGCTCAAGTTCGAAGGGGAGACAGGACCTTACGTCCAATACACGAATGCTCGTGCGAACTCACTCCTCCGTAAAGGAAACTACGATGGCTCACCGTTCACTGGTGCTGATGATGACTACTCATGGGGTGTCGTCACGATGCTCAACGCGTTCCCGCACGTCATCACACGTGCGCATGAACGTCGCGAACCATCGATCATCAGCCGTTACGTACTTGACCTCGCGCAAGCGTTCAACAAGTATTACGGTCACGTTCGTGTCCTAGAAGAAGATGCAGGTAAACAATCGCGTCTCGCCCTCGTGAAGGCAGTGACGCTTGTATTGACGGAAGGACTCCGTTTACTCGGTGTCGAAGCTCCGGAAGAAATGTAAGACAGACGAAAGGACCTCAAAAAATTGAGGTCCTTTTTGTATTCACGCTTTCATCCGCGTCACCGTTCGGGCTTCCGTATCATAGAGACACCATTCTCGGTCAAAGATGACAGCACCGACGTTGATGACATATCGTTTTTTCTTCAAATAGAATGGGTTATCGATTTCCCACGGCAAGGATCTCCCTTTTCGATAAATCCCTGGGATGTGACTATGTCCGATGAAGACGAGCGGGTACTTCCCTTTCTCGACAACGGGTTCCCAGTCTTCGTTCCATTTCACTTGATGCCCATGTAAAAAGCGTGCTTCGCCAAGAGTCGTCTGTTCCGGCAACAAGGAAATCCGTGTTTTCACAGGATGATCGATGACGAGCACCTCGTCGATTCGCTCTTCCTGATTGCCTCGTAGACTCGGGAATGTGAGTAGCGCTTCATAGTTCGGATCGTACGTCACGACGTCTTCCACATGATGAAAGCGCTCGTGACGTCGTTTTTTCCCGATGTGGCACTCATACAGGTCACCGAGACAGAGAATATGCTCGGTTTCACGACGAACGTCATCAAGAACGGCCTTTAAATCATCAAACGAACCGTGCGGGTCACTGATGATGGCGAGTTTCATCGGAAGTTCGTAAATTGGGCATCAACGGACAATTCGAGGTCACGCACGAGTTGCATGACGGCTTGAAGGTCGTCACGCGACTTCCCAGTCACTCGGATTTGATCGTCCTGAATTTGCGATTTGACTTTTAGTTTTGATTCTTTAATGGCGTTGTTGATTTTCTTCGCATCATCTTTGTCGATGCCGCTCTTTAGTTTCACGCGTTGACGAACGGTACCACCAAGTGCGCCCTCTACTTTTTGATAATCAAGGTTTTTTGTCGGAACACCGCGCTTGATCAACTTCGTGATTAAGACGTCTTTTAATTGCTCGAGTTTGTAGTCGTCATCCGAAATGAGGACGAGGTCGCCATTGTCGAGGGACATCTCACTCTTTGATCCTTTGAAGTCATAACGGTTCAAAATTTCCTTTTCTGCGATTTGAATCGCGTTCTTTACTTCTTCAAGATTCATTTCTGACACGATATCGAAAGAATTGTCTTTTGCCATGTTTCATCCATCCTTTGTGTGGTTTTGTTATAATGATAGCAGATTTGAAGCAGTGAAGGAGTGAAGAGATGGAACGTACAATGGATCAACACACACATGCAGACTTAGATCACGTTGCCTATCACGGAAAAGACCTAGGGGTGACGTTCAATGGGGAACAGATTCGACTACGCGTCTGGTCTCCAGTAGCGGAACAGATGTCGGTGAAGCTATATCGCACAGCTCGTGCTCGTAAGTTTGAACGACTTGAGCTCGAGCAGGCCGAGAAGGGGACGTGGGTAATCGAACTCGACCGAGCCTTATTCGAAGGTCAATTTTATGTATTTGAAGCGCTGGTTGATGGGAAGAAAGTAGAGTCGCTCGATCCGTATGCCAAAGTCGTCGGAGTGAACGGGAAACGAGGATGTCTGCTCGATCCGGCATCCTTGAACCCGGACCATTGGATCAAAGAACGTCCGTTATTCAATTCTTCACAAGAGGCGGTCATCTATGAAGCGCACGTACGTGATTTAACGAGTCATCCGGAGAGTGGGGCAACGCACCGTGGGAAATTCTTGGGGATGACCGAAACGGGGACGGGCACAACGAGCGGTTACCCGACCGGACTCGATTACATTACGTCACTCGGAATCACGCATCTTCAATTGATGCCGTTCTTTGACTACGGCTCGGTGAATGAGTCACGTGAAGGGGAAGACAACTATAACTGGGGCTACGATCCGGTTCATTACTTTGCGGTCGAAGGTTCTTATGCTTCGTCGGCAGATGACCCGGCGACACGGATCATTGAACTCAAAGCAATGATCCAGGCACTTCATGACCGAGGTATCCGTGTCATCATGGACGTCGTATTCAACCATACGCATGATGCGTTGACGACACCGCTCGGTCAATTTGTCCCGGACTATTACTATCGATTAAATGAAGACGGGACGCTTGCGGACGGCTCAGCATGCGGGAATGATACGGCATCTGAGCGCGCGATGATGCGGAAGCTCATGATTGAATGTGTCACGTACTGGGCGAAAGAATTCATGATTGACGGGTTCCGTTTCGATTTGATGGGACTCCATGACGTCAAAACAATGAACCAGATTCGGAAAGCGCTCGACCGTGTCGACCCATCGATTCTTGTCATCGGGGAAGGATGGGATTTGGATACGCCACTCCCGGTCCGTAAAAAAGCGAACCAACATAATGCGCATAAGATGCCACGCATCGCTCAATTCAATGATGGGATTCGAGACGGTGTCCGTGGAGATGTCTTCATCGAAGACTTACCTGGCTGGGTAAGTGGAAACACGGATATGACGGCCGACGTGAAACGCGGGATTGCTGGTGGGATCACGAGCCAAAGTTTCGCTGATGAACCGAACCAGGTCGTCAACTATGTGGAATGTCATGACAATTTGACACTTTGGGACAAATTATCCGTGACGAATCCGGAAGATGATGAGACGACACGTCGCCGTCGCCACCGTTTGGCGACCTCGATTGTGCTTCTAAGCCAAGGAATTCCGTTCCTTCACAGTGGACAGGAGTTCTTCCGGACAAAAGGCGGGGATGAGAACAGTTTCAACTCAGGCGAAGTCGTCAACCGTGTGGACTGGACCCGAGCTGAACAAGAAGCGCCGAGTGTGGAATATGTGAAAGGTCTCTTGCGTTTGCGGAAGCAATATCCGCTCTTCCGACTCGAGAACACGGAACAGATTCGTAAACACTTACGTTTCTTTGATGAAGCAGAAGGTGTGATTGCATTTGAATTGAGCCGTCACGTGGAAGGATATGTGGAACGACATATCGTATACCATAACGCACTCGAGGAGGCGGTCGAGGTCAAACTTCCGTCTGGTAAGTTCGAGGTGAACGTAGAGGATCATACCGTTAATTTGACGGCACCACGTCAAATCGAGGAGCGTCATATGACAGTCGCGCCACTTTCGACTCTTGTCGTGACCGAACGTCGTCCGGATTACAGCAAGTACGCCGTGGCCGGTGGAGCCGCACTCGCCGTAATCGGTGGTCTCTGGTATGTATCGAAGAAGCGCAAGCGCAAAGAGTAGTAACCAAAAAAGGAGACGTTAATCCGTCTCCTTTGGTGTGTCTTCCTCTGATTGAGATGCCTCGAGTTGCATCATTTTTTGAACGAGGATGTGTTTTGGCATATGCATCAGTTCCTCGAGCGGGACGTTTAATTTTTTTGCGAGTTCAACCGCGGTCTCTGGCGATAATTGTAATGGACGCATTGGTGTTCTCCTTTCGCGTATGTCTATACCGTCAGTATACAGGAAAATCGAAAATGTGTTGAATGAACACATTCAAAATCGAATTTCGTTTCGGTCGTTGCTAAGCTGAAATTAGGAAGTGATCAAATGTACAAACAAACAGCAGACTTTCAATTTCATCAAACGATCGAATGGTTAGAACGTATCGGTGAAGGTTGGATGTTGTACTTGGCGCAAACCGGATTTATGTTCTTTGACGAGTCGTCTCAAATTCGCTGGGAGATTGACTGGAAATGGACCCCGTGCGCCTTATATGTGGAGCCGAGTGCGGCACGTGCCGTAGCGTGGTTCCGGGACAGAGAACTTTACGGAGTGATTGATTTACAAAAAGGACAGATGGAAACACATGCCATTCCGCAACGTTTTAATGGGGATTGGTTTAGCAATTTGCACTATTGGCAGGGCGATGACATCTATTTATATTCAGCTGAATCAGATGTCGTGGCTCTGAATCTCCACGATTATACGTTTCGATATAGTCGCTACGAAGAAGTTCCGATGTTTGGAAGAATCATCGAAATGGCGTATCAAGGTACGTATGATTTTGAGCGATTTACACCAGAAACGTGTGTGACCTTATTCGATGAACGAACGCATCATTTTTTAATCAACAATGTGAAGACGAATGAGAGTTGGCGTATTCCGTATGAAGGGAATCGGGAAACGGTCATTCTTGACCAAGTCGGAGATACGACAGCCATCACTTCAACGGAATCGTTTCAACTGTTTCATCGGGATCAAGAACTGTTTTCTTCAAGTGTGTGTGCAGACAATCAATTATTGAAAGTGATGTTATTAGACAAGCGAGGCGATCGACTCGCTGTTTTGTCCGCACCACCACGATTTTGTCATAGCTGGCTTCAAGTCTTTGAACGCCAAGGTTCCTGAACCGGTGAACGGTTCGGGAATTTTTTATGAAGCCACGATGAAAGAGGAGAGAAAAGGGAAGTAGATGGATAGACAGGGAGGAGTGACATCAATGGAATGGTTAGGTAGGCAGTTGGTTCGCTTTCGGTATGGCGTATTACTCATATGGGCGATTTTACTCGCGGGTTCAGTCTATTTCGGGCTACAGCTCCCGGGCGAGTTGAGAGGAAACGGGTTTGCCATTCAAGATGGACGTTTCCAACAGGTAGAGGATACGTTAAATGAACGATTTGATCGAGCGGGTGCTTCGATGATCGTCTTATTCGAAGATGGAGACTTGGATGCGGTCATGGACGAACAACAAAACCGCTTTGAAGCGATTCCTTCAATTGACGGCGTGATTACACCGACGGAGAATCCCGATGCTCGTTCAGGGGATGTGTCCTATTTCGTGCTGGAATTCGAAGATTATGATGCGGCGGAATCGTCAATCGATGCCGTGCGGGACGCGCTCATCGTAGATACGGATACCGAAGTTCGTTTGACAGGGGAACCGGTCTTTGCGGACGACTTGAACGAGGCGTCGAAAAATGACTTGATTCGAGCGGAGTTGATTGGGATTCCGGTTGCACTTGTCGTCTTATTACTCGTTTTCGGCACGCCGCTCGCCGCGCTCATGCCGTTACTTGTTGGACTGATTACCTTTATTGTAGCGGCCGGATCGCTATTCTTTTTTGCGCAAAACATGGAATTATCCATATTCGTCTTGAACGCCGTGGCGATGATTGCCATTGCGCTCGGTATTGATTTCTCACTCTTATTCGTCAATCGGTATCGAGAAGAGTTGACGCGTGGTCAATCGAGAGAAGAGGCGATTGTTCGGACTGTCGCGACAGCGGGACGCTCCATTCTTTTCTCCGGACTATGCGTCTTTGTGGGATTGGCTGGACTATTGTTCATTCAAGTGGACGTTTTCCAGGCGGTCGCGCTCGGTGCCCTCATTGCCGTTGCGGGGGCTGTATTGTCCGCACTAACGCTATTGCCAGCATCTCTTTACTTGGTCGGCGATGCATTAAATAAAGGGCGAATCATCAAGTCGGACGAAACACGTTCTGAAAAGCGTTGGCAAAAGCTGGCGCGCTTCGTGATGAAACGTCCGGTGACGATGACGCTTGTTGCGTTATTGATTCTTCTTCCGAGTCTTTGGTTCGTGCGTGACTTAGAGTTGAACATTCCGGACGCAGACGCGCTCCCGACTTCATATGAATCGCGGTCGGCGCTCGAACGATGGGACGATGTGTTTGGGGATAACTCGACTGACGCGGTCATTTTGTTCGAAGCGAACGATTTGACGGACCCGATGATTTTAGAGGAATTGACGAGTCTTACGGATGAGTTGAATGAAGTCGATATCGTCTCTAACGTTTCGACCTTTTTGACGACGTCTGGTCTGACACCCGAGACCTTTACACAACTCGCCGAGACAGCACCGGAACAACTCGATCCGCTTGAGCGCCTCGTGACACTTGACGGGAATACAGATTTGGCACTTGTGAATGTTAGCTTCGATGTACCTCCGAGCGATAAAAAAGCGCAAGCGTTCGTACGGGATTGGCGAGACAAGGGGTTTGAAGTCGGTGGACCGGCAGCTTTCAATGAAGAAATTTATGACGAAATTTATGATAGCATTCCCTACGCGGTGATTACGGTTATCTTGGCGACCTTCTTCATCCTCATGTGGGCGTTCCGCTCTATCTTGATTCCGATCAAGGCCATTCTCATGAACGTGCTTGGTCTTGGGGCGACGTTCGGCTTACTCGTCATCATCTTTGAATCAGGGTACATCTATGATGCCGAAACCATCGGTATATTGACACCGGTCTTCATCTTCTCACTCGTCTTCGGCTTATCGATGGACTATGAGGTGTTTCTCGTTTCACGAATCGAGGAATATTACCGTGAGACAGGCGACAATGATTATGCGACAGAGATGGGACTGGCGAAAACGAGTAAGATCATCACCTCGGCCGCCATCATTATGATCGTCGTGACGGGTGCCTTTGCCTTCACGGGTGTCAGTCCAATCAAACAGCTTGGTGTGGGGATTGCGCTCGCCATCTTCATTGATGCGACCATCATCCGGATCTTGCTCGTTCCGTCCCTTATGAAACTGTTCGGGGATTGGAACTGGTGGTGGTTTGGGAAGAAAAATTTACCGAAACGTAACATGCACTAAAGGTAAAATTCATGAACTGAATCAAAAGGTGTGGTAAACTACCTACAAGATTACGCGCAATTTGAGAAAGGAAGGTCTTTATGGATACCGAGAGGACATGGCCTCTGTTCCAACTTCCGGACTTCTAGCGTTGACTGATCACCTACACGTGTATCAATCAACAAACGGAAGATCGGAGATGGAACAGATGGAACCGCGGCTACGACTGAGGATCCTCCTCTCCGTCAAGAACGGGGAGGACAATCGGAATGAAACGAGTTGCTACCATAGTGCTCGGAACGCTGATCATGGCGTTCGGTTATTATTATTTGAATGAACAGTTTGGTTTGGCGGAAGGCGGGTTCGTCGGATTATCGCTACTCGGTCGTTATTTATTTGATATCGACCCAGCGATTTCGATGATCGTGCTCGACATCCCATTCTTTATCGTCGCTTTGTGGTGGAAAGGATGGCGTTTTGTCGGGCAAGCGGTACTAGCCGCTTCGTCCTTGTCGCTCAGTTATGCGATGTGGGACCGTCTCGACTTGCTCACGTTTGATATTCAAGTGTGGCCAGCGACGTTGTTCGCTGCGATTGCCAGTGGGATTGTGACCGGATATGGTCTCGGTCTCGTCTTGAAGTCAGGTGCGGCAACCGGAGGCGACGATTTATTCGCCCTAGGTCTATCGAAGTGGACAGGTGTGTCGGTCGGTACGATTTTGATTATTTTTGATGTGAGTGTCCTTGCAATCTCACTCATTTATTTACCATTATCGAATGCGCTCTATACACTTCTTGCGGTCTCAATCGCCGGACGGGTCGTTACAAAAATGCTCGTCGTCGATGAGCCGAAAGCGACACCTGTCGTACCAAATTGGACACCAAAAAACGATCTCGCGTGAGATCGTTTTTTTAGTTCATCGAAGCCGCAATGTCAAACAAGTCTTGTTTCGAAAGTTGATTTCCTTTGTAGTCGATTGCATATTCGACGCCATCTCGTTGCCAGCTGAGAATGGTGAGTTCATCGGACTCATTGATGTAGACAGGAGAACCTTGAATGGTTTGAGCATATGCTTCCCACGTTTCAGTATGGTGCCATCCTAGTTCAGTCGTGGCCCATACGGTAATAGACTGTTCATCATTTTCATAAACGAGTTCGACCCGACCTAAGCTGACGAGATGAGCATACTCGCTATTAGTGACAAAAGGTAGCTGCGTGGGGCTTTGAATCTCGAATGGGACGAAAGAAGTCGTTGCGTGAATGGGTAGAGGGACTTCGCTTCGTCCGATAAAAAGTAGAAGGAGACTCATGCCGAGGATACACTTGAAGATAAAACGACCCTTTCGATCTTGTGGCAGTAAAAACATGATCGAATTTCACCTCACTGAACAATTTATACATTTTCATTTAGTATAAATGAGGTATTTGGTTAAAACATACAAAAAATAACTTTTTATTCACTGATGATGATATCATGGAGGATGACTAGAAATGAGAGGTGCATCTTATGAAAAATCGAAATATCGTAAACTTTAGTATCCTCGTGTTGCTTATAGCAGTGATGGTCGTGAACAACGTTGATGGGCTACACACGCTCAAGACGTTGGTGAACGGTCTTGCAATCTTGACGTTATCTGTCATCGGAGTTGTATACGTGACAAACTATGCAAAAAATAAGAAACAGGCAATGTGATGAGATAGGTGGCTGAGGCTACCTATTTTTCTTTTTCGTTATTTGTGCTAAACCTCACAGCGCATGCTATCACCATCCATTACACTAGTGGATGAAGGAGTGATAGGTGATGAAATGGATGATTCCAACACAACATGGGGCATGGTCGATGCTCATTTTGCCGTTCGTTCTTGGAGGAACGGTCGGAGGATGGACGTGGACACATATGCCTTTTGCCATTGCATGGCTATTTGTTTATATGGGAACATTCTTCTTGTTCCAATACATCAAACAACGTAAGAAATCGCGTGAGCTTTTACGCACAGTGATGATCTATCTGATGATTGCTACATTATCCATCATTCCAGTCCTATGGATGCAATGGAGTCTCATCTGGTTCGCTTTTGCGATGATTCCATTCGGTCTCGTGAACGCCTACTTTGCCAAAATCAAAGATGAGCGAAACGTGTGGAACGACGTCAGTGCCGTCACGTCATTCTGTATCGGAGGAATGGCGAGTTATTACCACGGAACACACGTCTTTGATGAAACGATTATATGGGTATTCGTTTTACCATACCTCTATTTCCTCGGAAGCATCTTTTTCGTCAAGACGATGATCCGTGAAAAGCAGAGCCTCACGTATCGAAACCTTTCGTGGGGGTATCATATGTTACTAATCATCGTTTTCATTACACTAGGTTATCCTCTACTCGCATTGGCTTATGCACCAAGCCTGGTACGCGCTGTTTGGTTCTACGGCAAAAAGATCCCAATCATGAAGATTGGGATTGTGGAAATTGCTAACTCGATTTTTGTATTAACGTGGCTCGCGACATATCTCCTGATTTAGTTTGTAGATGATGAAGTACTCGCGATGACGGCAGCAGTCGTAGCAGCGGTCGCCGCTTGTTGCATCGCCAATAAGTGGGCGAACGTACCATGTAGCAATAAGTCACTCGCCTCGCTCGTTATGCGTTCGGCCGCTACGAGTTGAAGCGCAACTAGAACGCTATGCGTATTAAACCAACGCTGTTTGTCCTTTTCGGTATCCACGATTTCTTGAACGGCGTGCAAGGTACTCGTATTCGGTTCCGTCACGATGCTAAGTAGTGCGAGTGCGGGCAAGTGTTCACGACGAATCGAGATATGCACTTCATCTAATTGAGACTTCCATGTCAGAAGTCGAGAAACTGCTTCTTCGGGTGAGGACTCGCTAAACGTCAAGAGGTGCGAGACGAGTTGCAGTTCGTTTGACTTCGGTAGCCGATCTTTCAATAAGGTATAATGCTGCTCGATCCGTTCGTTTAAATCGATGACATCGTCAAACGCTTGCACGAGCACGAGCGCCGACAACAAGTCTTCCTCGCTCGTCAACCAAGGATGATGTTGTTTAAACGTTTGATATAGTTCGGTCGCCTCATCGAGACGACGGTCGGGTTCATCTACATTGATCAGTTGATTTGCTAAAAAAGGGCGTAGAGAGCTGAAACGGAAATGTTTCCGGTCGAGTAACGTATCGAGTCGGAGCACCTCGTCGATTGCGGTCTCGATGTCCTCGTATTTGGCATCGAGAAACGAGAGCCAGACGAGGTTTTGACTGCCTCGAAATTTCGAGAACATCTTCGTTTTTTGCTTTAATACATCGCGTGCGTTCGAAAATCGAGATGCTTCGAACGGGGTGTCGTGAATCGCATAATGAATGGCCATCAAGCGCCGGAAGTCATCCGTCAGTTCCCATTTCGTTGCTGCCTTGATGGCGTCTAGTGCCTCTACATAGCGTTCATATCGTGTCATATCGAATCGCCTCCTCGGTTAGCTATACGAATTGGGGTGAAAAGATGTTTCAAAAAAAGCCGTCCGGAAAAAATTCCGGACGGCTTTTCATTATTGTACTTGTGTATACAATTTTTGCATGTACTCGTTCACTTCATCTGCCGCTTGGAACATCATGAATGAATGTTGCAAGATGATTTCTGGTGAGAAACCGAGGTCAAGGTCGAGTGTCGATGCGAGTGTGACATCGCGATCGCTGTCGAGTACGCAACGGAAGTACTTGAACTCCTGGTTGAACTCGTTCAAGGCATTGAGAATCGGTAAGTCTTCTACATAGTCTGGGACGTGCGTGACGGTAGCAGCGTACAACTCAGCGTCTGTCGTCTTTTTGTTAAAAGCGATAATCATAACGGGCTGAGCCCCGGATTTTGTTGTTTCACGCGTCAAAAACGTGACGTGCGTTTCAGTGTCGCTTTCTTTGAACGTCATGTTGCGTTCAGCGGCAAGCGCTCTAAATGATTCTACTTTTTCTTCGAAGTTCACAAGGAAATCCCCCTTAGTAAGTCGTTACTCTAACTTTCCCCCATTTGGGCAGGGAAAGCAAGGGGAACTAGCGTTTCATCAACATTTTAATAGCTTCTTCTACCGTTTCGGATGTATCTTCGCCACCTGCTTGTGCTGTGATGATACATTGCTCTAAGTTCTTGGCCACGATGATCGTAGACGCGCGATCGAGTGCGGAGCGTGCGGCGCTCAGTTGCGTCACGACATCACGACATTCCTTTCCTTCCTCCATCATGCGGATGATGGCTCGAATTTGTCCTTCTACCCGTTTCATGCGATTCAATACCTTCGGATCGTATTGATATTGTTCCATGTCCTTCACCTCTATAGTAAAAATTGTTCAGTTACCCAACTATTTAATATGTAGGCTCATCTTAATACATGGGGGAGTATGTGTCGAGCATCAACTACTTGAGAAGACTAGAATAAAATATTCTATATTTCGTCAAACTTATTTCTTGCAATTGCATACCTAAGGGGGTATATTAATGACGTGGAAGCGAAATGTTCAACAAATCACAAACTTGTTGAACGCCAGCTACCAAGCCGAATGGTATAGATTGAATCGAAAAAGGAAGGTAGATTAACGATGAAAGCGTCTGCTTTAAAACGTCAAATGGACTTTGAAGTGCCTGTAAATATCGTCGACGTTCGAGAACGTGACGAGTTTCAAGAAGCGCATATCGAAGGTGCCAAAAACTATCCGTTATCAGAAATCACAACGTGGATTGACACACTCGATCCAACTGAAGAATATGTCGTTCTTTGCCGCTCTGGTGCACGAAGCACGCAAGCGACTTGGCAAATGGAGGCGAAAGGCTATAAAGTGGTCAATATAGAAGATGGTTTAATGAGTTGGCCAGGAGAAGTTGTCAGAGGAGGAAATGGACAATGAGCAAGAAAATCGTAATCGTTGGTGGAGTAGCTGGTGGTGCATCTGCAGCGGCACGTCTTCGTCGTTTAAATGAAGAAAATGAAATTGTCATGTTTGACCGTGGAGAATATATTTCATTTGCGAACTGTGGTCTTCCATACTATATCGGGGACGTCATCCAAGATCGTCAAAAGTTGCTCGTTCAGACGGTTGAAGGAATGAACAAACGTTTCCAACTCGATATCCGCAACTTGACGGAAGTCGTAAAAATCAATCGTGACGAGAAATCGGTAACGGTGAAGCACGTCCAAACAGGCGAAACATACGATGAGTCGTACGATGTTCTCGTTCTTTCACCGGGAGCAAAACCGATTCGTCCGAATATCCCTGGAATCGACGAGGCAGAAGATATTTTCACACTTCGCAACATTCCGGACACAGACAAAATCCGTGGTTACGTCGATGAAAGAGCACCAAAACATGCAACGGTAATCGGCGGAGGCTTCATCGGAATCGAAATGGCGGAAAACTTACGAGAACGCGGCGTTGACGTGACACTCGTCGAGATGGCAGATCAAGTCATGACGCCACTCGACCGTGAAATGGTCGCACCGATTCATGAACATTTACGTCTGCACGGCGTCGAACTTCAACTGTCAGACGGTGTTTCTTCATTCTCTGAAAAAGGGAAGAAAGTACATTTGACGAGCGGTCGCGTCATCGATACAGACATGGTCATCATGTCAATCGGTGTCACACCAGAGTCGACGATTGCGCGTGAAGCAGGTCTTGAAACAGGTACGCGCGGCGCGATTCGCGTGAATGAAAAAATGCTCACATCAGACCCGAATATTTACGCAATCGGAGATGCGGTCGAAGTACTCGACTACGTCTTTAAAGAGCCAACTGTCGTGCCACTCGCATGGCCAGCGAACCGTCAAGGTCGTCTCGTTGCTGATATCATTAACGGTCGTGACGTGAAGTATAACGGAACGATGGGAACGGGAATCGCCAAAGTATTTGATATGACTGTCGCATCGACAGGATGGAATGAAAAACGTTTGAAAGCGGCTGGTAAGACGTATGAAGCTGTCCACGTGCACCCAGGTTCGCATGCAGGATATTATCCGGGATCGACGCCTGTGTCACTCAAACTCTTGTTCCACCCGACAACGGGTGAAATTTACGGTGCACAAGGTGTGGGGATCAACGGAGTCGACAAGCGCATCGACGTCATTGCGACAGCGATGAAAGGTGGTTTGACTGTCCTTGACCTGCCTGACCTCGAACTCAGTTACGCACCACCGTTCAGCTCGGCGAAAGATCCGGTCAACATGATTGGATATGTCGCGTCGAACGTCGTCCTCGGTGATAACGAAGTCGTACATTGGGATGAGATTGATGAACTCGTTGAAAATGGAGCGACGTTACTAGACGTTCGCGATGAATCTGAACACGAGCTTGGGAAAATTCCAGGATCAATTAACGTACCGTTGAACTCATTACGTGAAAACTTGGACAACTATGACCGGAATGAAACGATTTATGTGACATGCCAAGTGGGTCTTCGTGGTTATCTCGCATCACGCATCTTGCGCCAAAACGGCTTCAAGGTGAAAAACTTGAGCGGTGGCTACAAAACGTGGTCACAGATCAATCGTGATTTCGAGGCGCTTGAAGAAGCGAACGCATCAAATGAAACAGCGGCTACCGTTGTAGAGGAGGAACCAACCCAAATGACGAATGCTCCAATCGGCGAGGCGGTCGTGTTAGACACATGTGGTCTACAATGCCCGGGACCAATTTTAGAAGTGAATAAAAAAGTTGCAGAACTCGGGGAAGGCGAAACGCTTCGCGTCCTCGCAAGTGATCCAGGATTTTTCGCCGATATCGAAGCATGGGCGAAAAAGACGGGCAACAAGCTTGTCTCGAAACAATTCGTCAACGGACGCGTTGAAGCAATTCTTCAAAAAGGACAAGGTCCGGTTGCACCACAAGCGGACGCTCCTGTAGGCGACGGTGCGTCAATGGTCGTCTTCAGTGGGGATCTCGACCGTGCACTCGCATCCCTCATTATTGCGCAAGGTGCTGCTGCGATGGGGAAAGAAGTGACAATGTTCTTCACATTCTGGGGGCTTAATGTCATCCGTAAACCGGACGCACCGGAAGTGAAGAAACAAGGTCTTGAAAAAATGTTCGGCATGATGATGCCAGGGCATGCGGGCGAACTCCCGCTCTCGAACATGAACTTCGGTGGTGTCGGTCAAAAAATGATGAAGAAAGTCATGAGCGACAAAAATGTTCCTTCTGTAGAAGAAATGATCAAGTCGGCGCAAGAAGCAGGCGTGAAGATGGTAGCTTGCACGATGTCGATGGACGTCATGGGCATTAAAGAAGAAGAGTTGATTGATGGGGTCGACCTTGGTGGTGTTGCGGCGTATCTCGGCGCAGCAGAGGGCGGTAACTTAAACCTCTTTATCTAAATGAGATATAGAACGAGTCGGATTGCGATAAGCTTTTCGACTCGTTTTTTTGCTTTTCAAAAGAACCGAGATGACGTTGAAAAACGAATTAATATTGCAATTTTCGTATAATTTACCTATAATTCAAGTCATGTTAAAAAAGTTGACATGACTTTTTCTGTTGAGATTTTTAGAATGATGGAGGATTAGTATGGAGAAATTGGTAGAGAAACTCGTTTCGCAAGCAAACGATTTGTTGTGGTCGCAAGTGCTCATCGTTGTACTTGTCGCTTTAGGTCTTTATTTTACGGTTCGTATGGGCTTCGTTCAGTTCCGCATGATTCCTGAAATGTTCCGCCTCTTGTTCAAAGAAGGCACAGAGCGTGAAAAAGGCCAAGTGTCTTCGTTCCAGGCGTTCGCAATCGGGACGGCAGCACGTGTCGGGACGGGTAACATTGCCGGTGTGGCGACAGCGATTGCGCTAGGTGGCCCCGGAGCAGTTTTCTGGATGTGGCTCATCGCGTTGATTGGAGCAGCATCTGCATTTGTCGAAAGTACATTGGCACAAGTGTACAAGATTCGTGATGGACGCACATGGCGTGGGGGACCTGCCTACTACATGGAGCGTGCGCTCGGTCAACGCTGGCTCGGTGTCTTGTTCGCGATTTTGATCACGTTCTCATTCGGATTTGCGTTTAACTCGGTACAGTCGAACACGATTTCACTCTCTGTGAGTAACCAGTTCGGGATCAGCACAACAGTCGTCGGGATTGTCCTTGCGATTGTGACGGCAATTGTCGTCTTCGGTGGGATCCAATCGATCGCACTCTTGTCGAGTATCATCGTACCGGTCATGGCAGGTGGCTACATCTTACTCGCGATTTGGATTATGGTGACGAACGTCTCCCTTCTACCAGACGTCTTCAGCCTCATCTTCTCAGAAGGAGTCCTCGGAATCGAGCAACTCTTCGGAGGAGCGATTGGCGCCATGGTACTTCAAGGGATTCGTCGCGGTCTCTTCTCGAACGAAGCGGGTATGGGTTCTGCACCGAACGCCGCTGCGACAGCAGAAGTATCGCACCCTGTCAAACAAGGATTGATTCAATCGTTTAGCGTATTCGTAGATACATTGCTCGTTTGTACATCGACAGCGATGATCATCTTGATTTCAGGCGTAGCCGGCTCAGAGTCGTTTGCGGGTGTCGAATTGACGCAAGCCGCGTTGACGGCAGAAGTTGGTTCAGTCGCGACATCGTTCTTGACGATTGCGATCTTCTTGTTCGCCTTCAGCTCGATTCTTGGAAACTATTACTACGGTGAGACGAACATTCAGTTCATCTCGGATAAAAAAATCTACGTCACACTCTATCGCATCGGTGTCGTCGGAATGGTCTTGTTTGGTGCCGTCCGTTCTGCTGGACTCGTTTGGTCGATTGCTGACGTGTTCATGGGTCTCATGGCACTCGTGAACTTATATGCTATCTTCCGCTTAGCGAAAGTGGCTCGTGCCGTTCTCGATGACTACTTGTCACAACGACGCAAAGGAGAAGACCCGGTCTTCTATGTCGATTCAGTTGAGAATCTTCCAGGTCGTGAGTATGTGGAAGCTTGGGAAAGCGAAACAGAAGAACAACAAACGGGAACAAGTCGTTCTTGATCTAAGGAACCGTCTACGAATTTAAGTAGGCGGTTTTTTTACGTATACAAGACGGGTAATGTCATAAAAAGGGGGCGTTCATGTATGGAGACGACGCATTATGTACGTGTTTCCCCAGAAGTTTGGGTGTCTTTTAATCAAGATCCAGAGATGATTTTAGATTGGTTAATTCATATGCATGAGCAATATCGGGACCGCGACGAGACACTGACGCTCCCGAATGTGGAGCCATTTCAACGTGTACTCAGTCAAATTGAGGTGTATATCGATGGGGCTGACACATATAACATGGAAATGGCGCTCGTCGGCGAGGAGTTAATCGTCAATGAAGCGCAGGCGGTCGTGGTCGGCATCTTGACCCCGCAGTTACTTCATATCGTCAAAGACACGCTGCATGCGTTCGGGCGAGATGACGTGAAAGATATGGCGCTTGTACCAAAAGATGAATTCGAGACGATTTGGGAAGAATGGACCCGGTTGCAACAATTTTGTGAGACGGCCGCGTCCCAAGAAGAGCTCGTCCTCATTTATTATGAATAAAAGTGAGTTCCCTATGATATGATGTTAAAAAATGGATAAAAGGGGATTCAATCATGGACGTGTTCGGCATACTCATCTGGCTTGGCATTCTCATCAACCCGTTTCTTGCGTATCAAACGAAAATCAAATCGCTTTATCGCATCACACTCATCTCCTTTGTCACATTCTTGATGACATGGGGATATGCGGTGATGGGTGGGACGGTACCAGCCCTATTTGACACAGCGTGGAGTTTGTTGTTGATCGCTTACGTCGCGCTGTTAGTATTGAATAGTTATTTGGTCAGCAAACGGTTCGTTCCACAGATGACATGGGTTCGTTTCGGTATAATCGCACTGATTAGCGTTGGCGTCAGTCAAGCGTGGGTAGGATTGAGTACGGGAGAGTGGACGACATCCCTTTTCATGGACGGGGAATTCTGGATGATGAGTGTTATCGTATTGTTACTCATCCTGCTTCTCGTTACGATGAAGACGTTAGACCGTCGAGTAGAAGCATAAAAAATCCCGAAACGAATCAATTCGTTTCGGGATTTTGATTATTTCAAGGCTGTCTCGAGTGCCTTGACGTTTTCACGCATCAAGTCAAAATAGCTCTTGTCCATTTGTTCTTTTGTGACAGATTCCAAGTTGTAAATCGTCACGCTTTCTGCGCCGATTTCTTGTTTCACGACCTCGGCCACTTTCGGTGTGACCGTATCTTCAAAAGCGATATAGTTCAAGTCATGAAGACGCGCCTCTTCGATGATTCGTTTGAGGGCTTGCTGTGACGGTTCTTCAGAAGGTGTGAGGCCGGCGATCGGCAACTGATCGAAACCATAGCGTTCAGCCAAATAACCGTATGCCGCGTGTGTCACGAGTAACTCGGACTTCGAACCGTTCTCGACGGCTGCTTTTAACTCCGCATCGAGGGCGTTCGCTTCGTCTTTGAATGTGCTCAATCGTTCTGCGAATTCATCCTTATAGTCGGGTGCTTCCTCACTAAATGCTGCTTCGACAGCTTCTGCCATCGATACAGCATTCATTGGATCGAGCCAAACATGAGGATCATATTGACCGTGGTCATGTCCTTCTTCAGCGTGCTCATCTTCAGAATGACCATCATCTTCATGACCGTCTTCTTCATGAACATGGACCGTATCGGCTGCATCAAGCAACGTCACGTCCTCTGCTGTTTTAACAAAGGCGACGTTCTGTCCCTCTAAACTCTTCTCCATAGACTCGACATACGGTTCAAGGTCATGACCGATTGTCAAAAAGAGATCCGCTTTTGCGATTTGAGTCATTTGTTTCGAAGTTGGTTCATATGTGTGTGGGTCTGCTCCGGGTGGAATGACCATCTCCACATTGACACGAACCCCTCCGATTTCTTCGGCCATTGATTTTAAAGCAAATGTGGAAGCGTAGACGGTCAATTGCTCGTCTGTTGATTCTGATGCGTTGTCTCCTTCGGTATTCCCACACGCACCAAGCAAAAGTGTGCCAGCCGCAACAGCGCCTAACCAAGTCTTCTTCATCTTGCATCGTCCACCTTTCAAATTATCTGAATATTAAATCGTAACTGTTACGTTTTATGACTGCGAATATTATTATAGTGTGACGTTCAAAGCACGTCAAGTCCGACTTCTGATGGATGGATTTTTGAAAAAAGCGGGAATATGATTAAAAAAAGGAACGAGGAGTGGATTGTATGAGAAAGGAGACTGCCTGGTTTGTCGGGGGTGCGGCGCTTGCCGCAGCAACGGCAGCCGGGGCTAGCGTGTGGAGTCAGTACGGATCACTTGTCCGATGGCAAGAACCTGAGTTGCCGATTCGACCGGCCACACGTCGGCGCCACACGTATACGTATAAAATTGTTCATGATCGTCCGCTCCAATTTGATTTGTACCTCCCACCAGGTGAAGGCCCCTTCCCGGTAGCTGTATATGCACATGGGGGGGCGTTCGTAAGAGGGGATCGGAGCATGGTGACATTGTTCCATCCGTTACTCGATCACTTTTTGGGGAAAGGGATCGCCGTTGTCAGTATCGATTACCGTTTGTTTGAGGACGGGGTGTATTTCCCGGACAACATTTTTGATGTGTCGGATGCCCTCAGTTATTTAAAACAACATGAATCGATTTTGTCGCTCGATACGAGTCAGTTGCTCGTGTGGGGTGATTCGGCAGGAGCGGCGTTGATGCTCGCGACCGCACTGGATCGCCACAAACAATTTGTGGGTGAGTTAGGTGATGACCTCCCGACCATTAAAGGAGTCATTGCGCTGTATCCACCGACAAACTTTTTGTTGTTCAAATTTATCCAGACTTGGCTGGCGCATTTGAAATTCTACGAGGGGAGTCGTGAAGAATGGCGTGAATTGATGGTGAAATGTTCTCCGGTTTCCCATCTTTACGCTGATGCCCCGCCGATTCTACTGTTACATGGGAAGAAAGATCCGATTGTCCCGTTCGGTCAAGCGCTTCACTTCGTCGAACATGCGAGTGACGTCGGCGCGAACGTTCAACTCATCTCATTTCCAAACGGAACCCATTCGCTTGCGAGTTTCCTTCAATCGGACAATCCAATCAAAGAAGAACAACTCATGGCACGCATGAATCGTTTTATTGATGAATGCCTCATATGACGTTGCGATTTTTAGGGAAGATGGTACGATGGGGGATGATTGAAATCGTAAGGAGTGGAAGCAGTGACAGAGTTATGTTTAGTCAGACACGGTCAGACCGATTGGAATCGTTTAGAAATTATTCAAGGACGTGAAGACAATCCGTTAAATGCACTCGGACGTCGACAGGCAGAAGAGAGCGCGGCTTTTTTGAGTCAGGAGCAGTGGGACCTCATCGTATCGAGTCCGTTATCGCGTGCGGTCGATACCGCAAAAGCGATTGCGACAGCATGTGAAATCGATCATGAAGCGATTCAGCTAGACGAACGCTTCATCGAACGTGAATTTGGAGCGGCATCCGGAAAGCCGGTAAAAGGAATCTACGAAGCGGTTCAAGCAGACGACCAGGAACGTATTCCCGGACTTGAAACAGAAGACGAGATGCGAGCCCGTGTATTAGATGGGATGAAGGATTTGGTGGATACGTATCCAGGTATGCGCATCATTGTCGTCTGCCATTCCCATGCGATCAAAGCGGCGCTCTCTGCTGTCGACGACACCTACACGTTCCGTCAAGCGATGCGAAACGCTTGCTCGAATTATATTAACTATCGACATGGTCAATTTGAGGTAAAGGCCATCAACGTGGCTGATCACATCACCGATCCGACCATGATGAAGTAAGGAGAATGTCATGACGACCTTATTGTGGATACTCATTATCGCGTCATTTGTTGTTGCATTTGCCGGACTCATTTATCCGGTCATCCCAAGTGTGCTATTCTTGTTCATCGGATATATGATTTACGGGTTCGGTTTTTCATTTGAACCGTTAACGTGGACATTTTGGGTATGGCAAATTGTTTTCCTCATTTTCTTGTTTGTAGTGGACTACGTTGTCACTCGAGCCACAGTGGATAAACGAGGGGGGTCAGAACGAGCGAAATGGGGAGCGACGATTGGCTTGATTGCTGGACCGTTTATTTTTCCGCTCGTCGGAGTGCTCATCTTCCCGTTTATTTTCGCCTTTCTTGCAGAATTGACGCTAGGGAAGACGACACGTGAGGCATGGAGTATCGGTGTCGGAACAGTGCTCGCGTTTCTCGGTAGCACGCTTTTAAAAGTGATTGGAATGACGATGATGGTCATCTTGTTCTTTATTTACATTTGAGGCGGAGTATTGCTCTCCGTCTTTTTTGTTTGAGGAGTGAACCATTTTGGGGAAAGAAAAAAGAGGGTCACTCGATTATTCGAATGACCCGGTTTTCACCAATTGATTGAAGGCGGAGCGACTGAACGTTTGTTGCATCTCGACTTTCTTTTCGAAGAAGGCCGGCTTCAAACTTGAGGTGGCGACCCCTTCTTGAATCAAGGAGTCGAGCACTTGTTTCGTCGCATCCTGTTTCGGCATCAACATGAGTCCTTCGGCGACGAACGTGTGATGATCGTTTAGAGCTCGCTCGCTTGTGAACGTCAGCGCGAGTGCGGCCGGTGCATTCGTTGGGGATGTAATGACCGCTTCAGCAAGGATAAGAATTCGTTTGTTTAAGTAGTGGTGGAGCGTAACGGCGGATTCGGTTGGGACAAGCATTTCGAGTAGCCATTCCGAATCGTGCTCTTTCGAGATGATCAAGCCGTCTAGCAAATCGATTGGTAAATTCAGTTCATTGCCGTACTCGTCTTGAACGAGACGGACTTGGACGAGGCGAAACGTTTTCATAGGATCGTTCCTTTCCGCGTTTTCTTTAGACCATCTTAACATAGTCTGTTGAATAGAATGTGTTAAGATAACGAGGAAGAAACAGAAAATAGAGAGTGAGGGAGGCATCAAGATGAGTTGGGTTGTTGGCGTAATCGGGTATATGACGATTCTCGCAATCGTCTATTATGGTGTCCTTTTCTTCAAAGTGAAACGGGAGCGGAGTCGGGCCGGCTATCGAATCTTTCTCTTGCTTGCCGGATTATTTTTTATCAGTGGGAGCGATTATATTATTGCACTGTTCCAAGGAGACACCGAAGCGACGTTTTGGCAACGGACTGTCTATTTTGTCTTGATATTGCTCTCTTTATCGATGGCGCTTTACTTTCGGAGAAAAGAAGATCAAAGCCAAGCAGGCGAGATGACAATGGTATAAAAAAAGTTGTGGGTTACGCACCCACAACTTTTTTTATTTCGGTACTCGCGTCTTGCGAATCATATCGAGCTTTAAGTCCCATAGAGGCTTACTGAACGTCACTGAATACACTTCTGGCAAACGGAGACGCTTATACTCTTCCCACAGTCCGTTCATCTGTTCGTGATGATACGTACGAATCTCACTCGTGCTAGGAAGATCGTATACCCGTTTTCCGTCAAGGAAGATTGGTTGCAACAAGCGTTTCACGTTGAAGTTGCGTGTCTTGATCTTGAAGGCCGGGTCACGGACATCGATCAAGTCAATCTCGGTGTACGATTCGACCAGTTCATCAGCGAGGGCGATATAGTCGCCTTTGAACTTTTTCGTTTCGTTGTCGATGATGCGATACAACTCTTTCTTGTGAGGTGTCGTCGTCTTCACTTTGGAAGAAGACACTTTGATGACCGGTTTCAGTTCTCCGGACTCATCCTCGCGTGCGACCAATTTATATACCATCCCGAGTGCAGGTTGTTCGTAGGCTGTGATGCCGCGCGTCCCAACAAGGAACGTATCGGCTTCAGCGCCTTGCATCCGTAAGTCTTGGATGACATACTCATCCAAATCACCAGAGACGACGATTTTGACGTAGTCAAGTCCTGCTTCATTCAACGCCTTCCGAGCACGTTTCGATAGGTAGGCGAGGTCTCCGGAGTCGAGGCGTACTGACTTGAGACGATGGCCTTTCGCCTCTAATTCTTTCGCGACCGTAATCGCGTTCGGAAGACCGGACTTGAGTGTGTCATACGTGTCGATGAGGAGACTTGTGTTATCCGGATACATCTCGGCGAACGAACGGAATGCGCTCAATTCATCGTCATGGAATTGAATATCCGCATGTTCCATCGTTCCCCCTGTCGGAACATCGAAATCACGTCCGGCAGAGACGAGACTCGTCACGTCGAAACCGGCGATATACGCGGCGCGTGTCCCGTAATAAGCGGCATCGACACCTTGCGCACGGCGTGCACCGCCCTCGAGCAATGTCTCGTTCGGTGCGGCTTGACGAATTCGAGCATACTTCGTGGCGATGAGGGATTCGTGGTTCGCGATATTGAGCAGCGCTGTTTGGAACAATTTTGCTTCAAAGATGGTCGATTCGATTCGAACGACTTGTTCGTGTGGGAAGATGACTTCTCCTTCACGGACACTATATAGTGAACCAGTGAACTTAAAGTTTCGTAAGACGTCTTCGAATTCATCTTCGAACCCGAGTTGTTGTTTCAAGTAGGCGATATCTTCTTCTGTGAACGAGACGTTCTCTAAATAGTGAACGATGTTCTCGAGTCCGGCAAAGACGACATAACCGCCGCTAAACGGATTTGAACGATAGTAAAGGTCAAAGACGACCTGTTCATTATGGCGACCTTGCTTCCAGTAGATATACATCCAGCGTGGAAGATAGAGATCCGTGTGAAGTGCTAAATTACGATGTAACATATGGTTTCCTTTCTGTTTTACGTCACTTTCCGACGACGGTCGCACCGAGTGTCGTGACGAAATGTTCGAGCGCCCATTCATGTCCGACCGGATTGAAACTCTGGACGGCATCAGCATGGACGACGATTTGATAACCGAGGTTGTAGGCATCTACGGCCGTGTGAAGCACACAAATATCTGTACAGACACCGACGAGATGAACTTCAGTGATTCCGCGTTCCCGAAGACGCAGGTCAAGATCAGTTCCGGCGAAGGCGCTGTAACGTGTCTTATCAATCCAATGATCTGCTTGTTTCGACGCTTCTTTCACGGCACCGTACAATTCACGACCCTCTGTCCCACGGATATTGTGCGGAGGGAATAACGTTGTTTCGGGGTGGAATGTGTCACCTGCATCATGGACATCGTTCGCGATGACAACATAATCCTCCGCTGCGAACGTCCCTATCAATTCGACGATTCGTTCTTCAATCTCTTGCCCGGGTTTCCCACAAGTCAAACGACCACTGTCTGCGATAAAATCAAATGTATAATCAATGACAATCAATGCACGCATGGGAGATGCTCCTCTCTCGTATTCAAAATGGTGGTTATCCACCTCATTCTAAATCATTATACATCATGCGAGGAAGATTATTTTTCTCTAGTGTGGGTAGTAAAAGAGAGTAGAACGTATAGGGAAAGGGGATTGTGATGATGGTATACTCGCAAAATGAATTGACAGATGAACTGTCTCGTTTAAACGGTTGGGAAGAAGTAAATGGGGAGATTCAAAAGACATATCGGCTAGAAACGTTCCCGGAAGCCATTCAATTTGTCCATCTCGTGGCAGATTTAGCAGAGTCACTTGATCATCATCCAACTATTTTGATTGAGTATCGCGATGTGACATTGACCGTATCGACGCATGACGAAGGTGGTATTACAGAGAAAGACATCACGCTTGCGAAAGGGTGTGAGGAACTTGTCTAAACTCTTTATGACCTTTGCGTCAGGTAGTGTGGCGGATCAGTTGGCTCAAAAGCCGGGGGTGATTGCGGCGAACGGACCTGAAATGATTTTTCTTGCAGAAGGAGACAAATCTCCTTTTAGTAGCGGGAAAACATTTGAGATTGAAGAGGCGTCTGGGCAGTTTGAAAACAACGGGAACATCTTGTATGCGAATGTGCCTGCGGATGAAAACGCGCGTTCTCTTTTGTTTCATCAACTGTTGACCGAAAAAGCGCCGCTTGGCGTCGGTCATGCAGGCTTCTCGGCTTACCGGCTAGGCGTTGACCCTGACGATCATCATGCCGTCGTCTTCATTCAGTTCGCATCCGAGGGGACGCGATTCCGAGATACAACGGATTATGCAATCCTCGAAGACCGATTGAAACGGGCCGTGGAACAGCGCGGATCCGGTCCTGTCATAAAACACTATGTCGTCAGTAAGTCAGATAATCTATAATAAAAGATAACGTCATGTTAGGGGAGGATTTTTATGAACAAGAATTATTTTTGGTTGGGGATGGCAGCAGGTGCAGTCATTGGTGCAGCGGCATCACTTCTCCATAGCGAAACGCGCGATCAACAAGTGAGACAATTGAAAGGCATCAAGTCGAAGTTGAAGTCATCCAACACGTCGACTGAGGCACATGCAGTCGGTCTTCAAGCGTCATCAAAAGGCAACTTAAAAGACCGTGTCATGGAATGGAAATCGCTTTACGAAGAAAACCAAGATACGATTCAAAACCTCGTCGAAGACGTCAAAGACCTAGTCGATGCGCTTCAAGAGGCTCGTCATAAAAATCAAATCTAATCATAGGCCTGGTGCATGCGCATCAGGCTTTTTTTATTTGCCAAAACCCACGTACACCAATAAACAAGGTATCATTCTATCAACAATGAATAAAAATACAATTGACAGAATAAATATGCGTATGGTTCAATCATTTTATTCTTCTGAGGAGGTAGAGAGATGATTACGTGTGGCATCGTCGGCGTAACAGGATACGCCGGGTTGGAGTTGCTGAAGCTGATCGAGCAACATCCGACTATCCAATTAGAAAAAGCAATCAGCGACTCGAGCGCCGGGATGACCTTGTCTGAATTGTACCCGTGGTTACAAGCAGGACAGAAAACACTCGAGCCGTTTCAAGTGGACAATTTAGTCGGGATTGATGTGTTGTTTCTTGCGACACCGAGCGGCGTGTCTGCTGATTATATTCGACAGTTAGCATCTTTTCCTGGGGTGGTCATCGATTTGAGTGGGGACTTGCGATTGCCATCCGACTTGTATGAAACGTGGTACGGGAAGCCACCTGTCAACGAAGTCATTCAAACAGAGGCTGTTTACGGATTGACCGAGTGGAATCGACACAGGCTCACAGACGCGAAATGGATTTCGAATCCGGGTTGTTATGCGACCGCTGTCTCGCTCGCCTTATTGCCATTCGTTCAAAATGACTGGATTGATCCGACGCGCATCATCGTTTCGGCTTGTTCTGGAATTACAGGCGCCGGTAAAGGATTGAGTGAGAAGACCCATCACGCCAAATCGAATGAGAACGTGCAGTTATATAAAATTCATGCGCATCAGCACATTCCGGAAATCGAACAGACGTTGTACGACATGGGAGGTAAAGAAGCGACAATCTCGATGTCGACGCATTTGCTACCGATCAATCGAGGGATCATGGCAACGATCACGGTCCAGCCGAACAATCACGTGTCGGAAGATGAGTGGGTGAATCGTCTTCGAAACGCTTATAGGGATGAACCATTTATCCGGGTGCAGCGGGGAGAACCAGAAATCAAGTCAGCGGTCGGTTCGAATTACTGCGACCTTTGGGTGTATAAAGAAGAACGGACGAATCGACTGACGCTCGTCTCGGTCATCGACAATATGCAAAAAGGGGCGGCCGGACAAGCGCTACAAAATGCGAATGTTCGATTCGGATTCGAGGAGACACTCGGACTATTGAATCAACCACAATACATTTAGGAGGATGAAGCATGATCGACATCATGGCGACCCAGAAGCCGGGCATCGTATCACCGAAAGGATTTCAAGCGTGTGGCATCCATGCAGGACTAAAACGAAAGCGTAAAGATTTGGCGCTACTCGTTTGTGAGCGATTGGCCAGCACGGCGGCCGTCTATACGACGAACCACTTTCAAGCGGCACCGATTCAAGTGACGAAAGTATCACTGGCTGCATCAAATGGATATCTGCGAGCAGCATTGATCAATAGTGGGAACGCGAATGCCTGTACAGGAGATCAGGGATTAGAGGATGCCTACACGATGCGCGACATGACCGCAACACATATAGGTGTGAAACCGGAGGAAGTGGCGATTGCCTCAACAGGCGTCATCGGACAACCACTTCCGATGGTCCCGCTCATAAAGGGGATTGGTCAACTGCAACCGACGACCGACTGGGAAGATGGACAATCGTTTGCTGAGGCTATTTTGACGACGGATACGGGAACGAAACAGACGATTGTTCAATATGACGAAGAAGAAGCGACCGTGACGATTGCGGGTGTCGCTAAAGGATCGGGCATGATTCATCCGAATATGGCGACGATGCTTGGATTCGTCACGACAGATGCCGTCATTGCACCGGAATTGTTACAGCAGACGCTAAAGAAAAGTGTCGACGCCTCGTTCAATAACATCACGGTGGACGGGGATAGCTCGACGAACGATATGGTGCTCGTCATGGCGAGTGGGGCAGTAGAAATGGAAGAGATCAAAGAGGGAACTTCGGCACATGACGCGTTCCAACAGGCGTTGACAGATGTGTGTTTAGACCTTGCCAAAGCGATTGCAAAAGATGGGGAAGGGGCGACGAAACTCATCGAAGTGAATGTCAGCGGAGCAACATCCGACCAAGAGGCTAGAGCGATTGCCAAGCAAATCGTCGGATCATCACTAGTAAAAACGGCGGTATATGGACAGGATGCCAACTGGGGGCGAATCATTGCCGCAATCGGAGCCGTGCCGTTCCCGGTAAACGTCGGAGCGATTGATATTCAAATCGGAAGTCAACTTGTTTTAAAGGACAGTACACCTGTTTGGTTTGACGAGGTGTCTGCGACCGAAGAGATGAGTCGAGACGTCGTCACCATCACGATCGATTTGCATGATGGGAATGGATTCGGCCAAGCATACGGATGTGACTTGACTTACGACTACGTCAAAATCAACGCGAGTTACCGGACATGACGAAGCGGAAAGTCATCAAACTGGGGGGCAGTGTCTGGGATTCGATGACACCTGCGTACTTTGAAGAGTGGCGGGCCTGGATGGAAGAAGGGAATGAACTGCTCATTGTCCATGGAGGCGGGCCGAAACTATCGGCGTATTGCACATCTCAACAAATTGAACCGTTGTTCTTGGACGGACGTCGTGTGACGACAGACGAGGTGTTGATTGGAGCTTGGCGTGTGTTGGCAGGGGAAATGCAGACGGATGTCGTGTCGACACTGGCGCGAAATGATATCGATGCATTTGGTTTATCGGGGGTCGACGGGAGTGCGATTTTCGGTCAACCCCTACATGGACTCGGGAAAGTCGGTGAAGTGGTTTCGATTCGAAATGACGTGTTCGAACGATTGATGGATTCCGGACATGTGCCGGTTGTGACATCGGTGATTGGTGGCATGGATGGTCCGTTGAATTGTAATGGCGATGATTGTGCGGTGGCACTTGCCGTTTCGTTGCAAGCGGATGAATTGGAACTATTGACCGATGTGAACGGTATTCGGATACACGGTGAATTTCTGCCGATGCTAAACGAACGGGACGTTCGAGAAGCCATCGCATCTGGAGAAATTAATGGAGGGATGGTACCTAAAGTAGAGGCACTCTTAAAAGCAGTGGCAGGAGGGGTCAAAAGTGCCCGAATCCGAGATGGTCGTGACGCGACGCTCGCAGGGACAAGATTATGGGAGGGGAACTATGAATTCGCTGTTACCGACATACGGACCACGAACGATTGAGATTGCGCAGGCGAGCGGGTCGTACGTGACGGATGTTTTTGGAAAGACATACTTAGACTTTGTGATGGGCATTGCCGTGTGTGGAACGGGACATCGTCATCCATACGTGCAACAGAAAATTGAAGATCAATTGAACCGGGTGTGGCATACGTCCAACCTCTATTTGATATCTGGTCAGCAGCGTGTCGCTGAAAAGTTGACGGAAGGGACGCATCTGACGCATGCCTTCTTTTGTAACAGTGGAACGGAAGCGAACGAGGCGGCCTTTAAGTTAGTGCGAAAGTGGACGCAGAAGACTAAAATCATCACATTCACGCAGTCGTTTCATGGACGTACATTCGCCATGCTCGGGGCGACTGGTCAAGAGAAAGTAAAACAGGGATTCGGACCGATGGTGAGTGATTTTATTCATGCACCGTTCAACGACATGGATGCTCTCAACTGGATCGATGACGAAACGTCTGCTGTTTGGCTCGAGATTGTACAAGGTGAGGGTGGCGTCGTCGTCGCAGATCCCCTGTGGTTGCAGGCGTTACAGGAAGCGGCTGACAAGTACGATGTCAAAATCGTCGTCGATGAAGTACAGACTGGAATCGCGCGTACCGGGACACGCTTCGCATACGAACAAACACCGCTCCGCCCTCATATCGTCACATTGGCGAAAGGATTGGGCAGTGGTATTCCGGTCGGCGCGATCTTGACGACGTCGGAAGCGGCGACGGTCTTTGGTCCTGGGAGCCATGGGTCGACATTCGGTGGAAATCCAGTGGCGATGGCGGCGGCAGAAGCGACGCTCGATGTCCTCTTCACACCGGAGTCTCTCAAGCATGTCACAGACATGGGGGATTATTTGAAAAAAGGACTCAATCGCTTCGTGGACGGAGAACGCTTCGTCGAAGTGAGAGGACTTGGGCTGATGATTGGGCTTGTCTCGACAGAACCAGTAAGTGAATGGGTCGCACAATTGGCAGAGGTGGGATTATTGGTCGTCATGGCGGGTCCGCACGTCATGCGTTTCCTTCCCTCGCTACTGGTTACTAAATGCGAGATTGACGAAGCGTTGACGAAACTTGAACAAATCTTACAGAAGGAGGGCGTCGTATGAACGGAAACATCAGCTTAATGAACGGCATGCATTTTGCAGGAACTTGGGAGACGAGTGCACGACGCGCAAGTGGCGAAGTCGTGTTCTTCACCGGTATGACGGGCTATCAAGAAGTGTTAACCGACCCGTCATATGCTGGACAAATCATCGCATTCACTTATCCGCTGATCGGACAATATGGACTGGAATCAGACGGGAGCGAAAGTACTCGCATTCAAGTGGCCGGTGTCCTTGTTCAAACACTTGCCGACGCTGGTGCCCAATCTGAATTAAAGGATTGGTTAGAGCAGGAAGGGATTCCGGTACTGTCACAAGTTGATGTGCGTGCGCTCGTTCATGTGTTACGTGATGAAGGTGATCAATTCGGGATCATGTCAGCGGAAAAACATGAATCGATGGTAGTTCCAGAGCGTTATCACCTGACAGAGTATGTCACGACGACGTCGCTCGTTCAGGAAGGAGACGGGGAGAAAGGGCATGTCGTTTGCCTCGACTTCGGGGTGAAGTCCTCGATGGTTGGTGAAATCGTGAAACGTGGGTATCGCGTGACGAGTGTTCCGTACCATACATCAAAAGAGATCATCGAGGGATTACGACCGGACGGCATTTTAGTATCGAATGGACCTGGGGACCCGCGAGAGCATCTCGGGCAAATTGAAGTCATCCGGGAATTAGCGTTATCGTATCCGACACTCGGGATTTGCATGGGGCATCAACTGCTCGCACTCGCATTCGGTTGCAAGATTGAAAAGCAAACCTACGGACATCGTGGTTCGAATCATCCGGTCCGAAACGTCAAGACGAACGACGTATGGATGACTTCGCAAAACCACGGGTATGTGGTCGAGCGTACGAGTATCGAACAGAGCCCGCTTGAATTGCTGTATGAGAACGTGAACGATCACTCGGTGGAAGGATTGATCCATCCGAATGCATCCATTTTCACGACACAGTTCCATCCGGAGGCGAGTCCTGGACCAACGGACGCGCAGTCCGTCTTCGACCGTTTTGATGAAATGATTCAAGAAGGAGTGAACGTGTATGCATAAAAAAGTACTCGTAATCGGCTCAGGTCCCATCGTGATTGGGCAGGCCGCAGAGTTTGATTATTCCGGAACACAGGCGTGCCAAGCGCTTCGTGAAGCTGGGTGTGAAGTAGTCTTATTGAACTCCAATCCTGCCACAATCATGACGGACCCAGGAATGGCGGACGCGACGTATATTGAGGCGATGACCGTTCAAAAAGCAATCGACATCATCGAGAAGGAACGTCCGACGCACGTCCTCGCGACGGTCGGGGGACAGACAGCATTGAACTTGGCTCTTGATCTCGAAGAAGCCGACGTGTTGGCACGATATGGAATCGAACTACTCGGTACGTCACTCGACACGATTCGTGACGGGGAAGACCGTGAGCGGTTCAAGCAAAAGATGGAGCTGTTGAACGAGCCGATCCCGACATCGACGACGATTGAGACGATTGAAGAACTGACAGATTTCATCGAAACGACAGGTGTGCCACTCATCGTCCGTCCAGCGTTCACGCTCGGTGGGACCGGCGGTGGGATTGCGATGACGGAGGATGAGGCGTATACGATGGCACGTCGGGGTCTGGAAGCGAGTCCAATCTCACAATGTTTGGTCGAGAAGAGCATCGCTGGTTATAAAGAATTTGAATACGAGGTCATGCGTGATGCGTTCGGAACGTGCATCATCGTCTGCAACATGGAAAACATCGATCCGGTCGGTGTGCATACAGGAGACTCGGTCGTGTTTGCTCCGGCACAAACCTTATCGGACCAAATGCATCAGACGTTACGGAGTGCGGCGTTTCGAATCGTATCCGAACTCGGTGTGATTGGTGGATGTAACATTCAGTTTGCGGTTCATCCGACGAAGTCAGAGTACTACGTGATTGAAGTGAATCCTCGTGTCTCTCGAAGTTCGGCCCTTGCGTCAAAAGCGACCGGTTATCCGATTGCCAAAATTGCGACACGTCTCGCTTTGGGTGAACCGTTAGATCGCTGTATCAATCCAATTACAACGAATACGATGGCAAGTTTTGAACCGGCACTTGATTACATTACAGCGAAAGTACCATGTTTCCCGTTCGACTTGTTCGCGGAGACAGACCGTGCCCTCGGACCACAGATGAAGGCGACCGGCGAGAGTATGGCGATGGGGAAAACATTAGAAGAAGCGTTACAAAAGGCATGGCGTGGTGCCGGGATTGAACAGTCACCGCTTTATCCGAAGTGGATGCAGGAAGCCGCGGTCGACGTCTTGATGAATGAAGTCGAGGCACCGACCGATCGTCGATTGCACGCTTGTCTCGCCTTGCTTGACCGTGAGTTGATGTCGGCCGATGCATTACAGCAGATTACAGGTATCACCCCTCATTTCATTCACATGTTAAAACGACTCATTCAGATGACGAAGGAGGATTTGACGAATCCGATTCAGTTGCTTCAAGCAAAGCGACTCGGGTTCACGGACGCACAAATTGCCGACGTGATGCACATGCAAGTGGAAGACATCAAAGCGCTCCGAGAAGCGGCTTCCATTCAACCGATATATCAGATGATCGATACATGCGCAGCCGAGTTTAAAAGTAAGACCCCTTATTTTTACGGCTCGTGGCACGGGACGTCGGAGGTGGAGTCGAGTGACACGCGAAAGGTGGCCATCATTGGGGCTGGTCCGATTCGAATCGGTCAAGGGATTGAGTTCGATTACAGTTCGGTACATGCGGTCTGGGCCCTTCAAAAACGTGGTGTCGAAACCATCATGATCAATAACAACCCGGAGACCGTGTCGACCGACTTCTCGATTGCGGACAAACTGTACGTCGAACCGCTGACGAGCGAAGACGTCATGAACGTGTTAGAAGCAGAAGGGTGCCGGGATGTCTTGATTCAGTTCGGTGGACAGACGGGGATTGCACTCGCTCATGATTTAGAAGCGGCGGGGTATCACTTGCTCGGTGCATCCGCAAACACCATTGACCAAATGGAAGACCGGGAACGTTTCTACCAATTCCTTGATTCGATTGAAGTCGAACATATCCCGGGTGAAGAAGTCACTTCCCCAACACAGTTGCATGATGCCGTTCAAAAGCTTGGCTATCCATGTATCCTGCGCCCGTCCTACGTAATTGGAGGGAAAGGAATGCTACTCATTCGTTCAGAGGAACAGTTGGAAGAGGCGTTACAGACCCTTTCCTATCCAACGCTAGTGGATCAATACGTCGCTGGGCGTGAGCTCGAAGTGGATTGTGTGACGGACGGAGAAACGGTATATGTGCCGGTCGTCCTGGAACAAATCGAAGCGGCAGGTGTTCACTCGGGAGACTCGACGATGGTCTTGCCACCAGTTGAGACGAGTTTGTCGATTCAAGAACAAGTGGAGTCGATTGCGAAACGAATTGGACAGGCGCTCGATTACAAGGGAGCCCTAAACATTCAGTTCGTGTTGAAGGAAGACACGATTTACGTCCTTGAAATCAATCCGCGTGCGTCACGGACCGTGCCGATTGTCAGCAAAGTGACGGGTGAACCATTGATCGAATGGGCGACGTATGCGGCGTATGGTCTCGCATTGAAGGATTTCGTTCCGACACATCCTTCGACATTGACGAACTATGCGGTGAAGACGCCAATCTTCTCGAACGTCAAATTGCCGGGCGTCGATCCGATGACGGGTCCCGTCATGCGTTCGACCGGCGAGACGCTTCAGTTCAGTTCATCCCCATATGTGCCGGAGCGGTTCATGTATGATGCGTTGACGACACGGGTGATGAATCGTACGCAGATCGTATTTGGAAAAGGGTTTGAACATGTCGGAGATACACCACTCGCAGACGTCACTGATTTCCAAGATGTCGCTGTCCTGTTATCGGACGTAATCGAAGAGCGAGAATCACGTGAAATCGCCGTCCGTCACGGGGTGCATATCATTTCGTCCAAACAGTTAGCCCAGTATTATCAGATGAGTCAGTCACAAACCGGCAATCCGGTTCAGTCGTTACAATCCATTCAAATGAGAGAGGGAGTAGCCAAATGACAGTAAAGACGATGCAACATTTTTTAACGATGGAGGAATTGACGCCGGATACGCTCGATACGTTGATGCAATTGGCACACGAAGTAAAACGCTCGCCTCAATCTTACGCAACGGCACTGGCAGGGAAGAAAGTCGCTTTGTTATTTGAAAAGGCATCGACACGGACGCGTATGTCATTTGAAGTCGGGGTCGTCGAATTAGGTGGATACCCACTCTTCCTTAGCGGTCAAGATCTTCAAATCGGGCGTGGAGAACCGTTAACGGATACGATCCAAGTGATGAGTCGTTACGTGGACGCGCTCATGATTCGAACGTATGCGCATGAAACGGTAGAGACGTTGGCGCAACACGGTTCGATTCCAATCATCAATGGGCTGACGGACTTGCATCATCCGTGCCAAGTCCTCGCGGATTTATTGACGATTGAAGAGCAGTTCGGGAGTCGTGCCGGAAAAGTGTTGACGTATATCGGAGACGGCAATAATATGGCCCACTCGCTCATGATTGGTGGGGCACTGAGTGGGATGCATATCCGCATCGCCTCACCGAACGGATATACCGTTGATCAAATCATTTATGAAACGTCGCAGAAGTTGGCCGCATCGACCGGGGGAAGCATCACGTTGTTTGAAGACCCGTCGCTTGCTATGAACGAGGCGGATGTTGTCTACACGGACGTCTTTGCGAGCATGGGGCAGGAGGAGGAAGCCGAGGAGCGTCTATTGAAGTTTAACGGGTTTCAAGTGAATGAAGAGTTGATGGCTCTTGCAAACACCGACGCCATCTTCCTTCACTGTTTGCCGGCACATCGCGGGGAAGAAGTGACAGCCGGTGTGATCGATGGACCGCAGTCATGGGTGTTTGATCAAGCCGAGAATCGTTTGCATGCACAAAAGGCATTGATGCTGACATTGTTGACGTAACGACAAAGGGTGACACGCGAAGTGTCACCCTTTTGTTATAGGAATCGCGCCAATAAACCAAAGATCGCTAGTCCGATGATGATGTAGAAGAACCATTTCCCGTCACCGGAGTGAATGACAGGAGGTGCGTACGAACGTTGTTTATAAGGTCCGTAGCGAGTCGGTCTTGTGTACGGAACAGTGAATCGTGAGAGCGGGATGGCGAGTAAGAATCCTGCCAAGAAACCGTACACGTGTCCCCAAAGCGACACATTCGATCCAATCAATGTGAAGACGGCGCTGATGGCGACAAAGATATAGACCAAGCGGGCATCTTGGCTATACATCAATGTCCGGCGGAAGCGTCCGATAAATACGTAAAATCCGAGGACGGCCAAGATGGCACCTGACGCACCGGCTTGTAAATAAAATAAGTTGCTGACGGTAAAATACGTAAACAAGTTAGCAAGTGCTCCGGCAAATACATAAAACAAGGCAAATTTCACGTGTCCGACCATTCGTTCCATCGCCGGTCCGAAGATGATCAGCGCGAACGAGTTGAACAGCAAGTGGCCGAGACTCAAATGAATGAAGTTGGCCGTGACCAAGCGGTACCATTGCCCGTCCGCCAGTGCCAAATGGAACGACCCTCCCGTCGCCACGATTCGTAAGCCAGGAGCGAAAGAATCGATGACAAACACAAGGAGTTGGATTACAATGAACAGCGTTACGAGTGGATATGCCCGTACAAACGTTTGTACATTTTCCGTACGACTAAACATAACATCACCTCTTTCCTCAATTGTATAAGGAAACGGGGAAAAAAGGAAAGGAGCGAGTGTCCTGTGATTGTAGGAATCGGAGTCGATATCGTCGAGCTTGATCGGATGGCTCGCTCGATGAAACAACCACGTTTTTTAAAACGGCTGCTTACCGATGCAGAATATGAGTTGTCTCAACAGTATCCACTTCCACGTCAAATCGAATTTGTCTCAGGTCGCTTTGCCGCAAAAGAGGCTTACGCCAAGGCGATCGGGACTGGCATCGCACGCGGTTTATCGTGGCGTCATATAGAAATTTTACCGGATGAGACAGGCCGACCTGTCATGACCGCGCCGTTTGCGGGGAAGATTCATGTCAGCATCAGCCACAGTCAAACTTATGCCATCGCACAAGTCATCTTAGAAGAGGAGGGACAACATGTTACGTCCTAGTCGAATCGAGATTGATCGGGCGGCCATCGCCCATAATATAAAAGAATTAACAAGACGGATTCCGCAGGACCTCATGGCGGTCGTCAAAGCGAATGCCTACGGACACGGGGCCGTCGAAGTGGCGAAAATCGCCCTCGAGAATGGGGCGACGATGCTAGGGGTCGCATTACTCGAGGAAGCAATCGAACTTCGGGATGCAGGAATTGAGGCACCCATTCTTGTCATGGAAGCACAATTCCCGGAATATGCCGGAGTGGCGGCAGAACAGGGCATCACGCTATCTGTATTTTCTGCTGAATGGTTACAAGAGGCTGCTCCTTATATAGAAGAAAAACCGTTGACGGTTCATATCAAAGTGGATACCGGAATGGGACGTCTCGGCCTACGCACCCGTGAACAATTAGATGCCTTACTTGAAGAAGCGAACGACTTATTTGTCATTGAAGGCATCTACACTCATTTTGCGACGGCGGATGAACTTGATAGCGACTTGTACTTCACACAACAAGAACGGTTCGAACGCTTAATGGATGGACTGCATGAGCAGTTCCGCTATATCCATACGTCGAACTCGGCCGGGGCCATCCGGATGGCGGGACAAGACGTTCCTTATAATCTGGTTCGTGTCGGCATCGCGCTCTATGGGTTATATCCATCACATGAGATGGAGACGTTCTATTCGTTCCTGCGTCCGGCTTTCACGCTAAAAAGTCAGCTCATGCAGGTGAAACTGCTAGAGGCAGGTCAGACAATCAGTTACGGTGCGACGTATACGACGTCAGCCGATGAATGGATTGGTACGGTCCCGGTCGGTTATGCGGATGGATGGTTACGCAAGGCGAGTGGATTTGAAGTGGAGGTCAACGGGGTCCGTTGCCCAATCGTGGGACGCGTCTGTATGGATCGTTTCATGATCCGACTTCCAGAAGAGTTTCCTGTCGGGACGGATGTGACCCTTGTTGGTGGAAACGTCACCATTGATGAACTGGCGTCTTATCTTGGGACCATCAACTATGAGATCGTCTGCCAATTTACGAGCCGATTGCCGCGTCTTTATGTGTGAATCATAAATCGTGTGAAATTATCTGAATTCTTTCTCGATTTCTCTATATTTTCCCATTCCCGCGTGTTATATTGATAAAGAACGCGGGAGATTTTCCGCCAGTCCATGAAACGATTCTGGAGGTGTAAGATGTTGAAGCAGCGAACTGCGGGTGCGCTAGCGTCCGTCCCAGATCGGTTCTCGCAACAAGGGGGTCCGATTTCGATGAAAGACCGTGAAACACTGTCCTTGAACGATGTAGTGACATACTTGTCTAAAGAAATTGCTGATCGACAACAAGCACTGCGTGAAGAATTGGCGAAAGGCTATCAAGAGATGGCCGCGTTTAACTTGAATATGGCAGAAGAGATGCTCACGATTGAAACCGAAGCCGAACACGCTCTCTTACGTCAAGTAAGTGGGGTGTGAGCAGCGTGATCGTAAAGCGTGGTGACGTGTTTTATGCGAATCTGTCGCCCGTAGTCGGCTCAGAGCAAGGTGGCGTTCGACCCGTTCTCATCGTACAGAACGACATCGGCAATCGCTTTAGCCCGACCGTCATTGTCGCTGCGATTACAGCTCAGATTCAAAAAGCAAAACTGCCGACTCATGTGGAAGTATATCAAGAGAAGCACGGGCTCGAACGAGACTCTGTGATTTTGCTTGAACAGATTCGAACGATTGATAAGCGTCGTCTGACGGATAAAGTCACTCATCTCGATGATGAGACGATGCATAAAGTGGACAGAGCGCTAGAGATCAGTATGGGATTGATCCCTCTCTAGCCTTACATAGATAAGACTGGTACATAGGTATCGGTCTTTTTTTAAACTTTTTTTAAAAAAGTGGTTTAAGATTTTGTTGAAGGGGAATTTAAGTTAATCGTACTCAATTTTTCTGTACGGACATTTAGGAGGGAATAGACGATGGATTTAGCGATTCGCGAGCAAGTCATTGGAGAACAATTACACCTTTACGTATCCGGAGAAGTGGATACATATACTGCACCAAAATTGAAAGAAGTATTGCACCCGGCCATCAGTGAACAAGACGTGGTCGTTCATTTAGACGAAGTGGAGTATATGGATTCGACAGGTCTTGGCGTGTTCGTAGGGGCATTGAAAATTGCCACACGCAACGAGAAAGAATTGTCACTTGTCGGAGTTACAGACCGAGTCAATCGTCTATTCGAATTGACGGGTCTTCACAAACTTCTTTCTATTAATTCGAACGTAAGAGGTGGCACGCAATGAACAATGTTGAACAGACGGTCATGACGTTCCCGGCCAAACCCGAATATGTCGGTGTGGTTCGATTAGTCGTTTCAGGAATCGCTAACCGTATGGGATATACGTACGACGAGATCGAGGATATTAAAATCGCGGTCTCGGAAGCATGTGGCAACGCCGTCCAACATGCTTATGACGATCATCAAGATGGAGAAGTCAAACTCGCTTGTGGCGTCTATGCCGATCGTCTTGAAATCACGATTGAAGATTCAGGTAAGACGTTCGCAGACGATGTGAAGCGTCAGGCCGCTCCGGTCGAAGAGACGACCGAGATTGAATCGCTCCATGAAGGAGGACTTGGTCTCTTCTTGATCGAAGCATTAATGGACGATGTCTCGATCAATAAAGACAACGGTGTCAAAGTGACGATGACAAAACTCCTCAACAGGGACGAGGTGGATCAGAGTGCCAGCAAAATCTCAACAACGCCATCACAGTGATGACGAGGTACTAGAGTGGATTGAACGCTATCAACAAGACGATCAAAACGAAGAAGTGCAAATGCTCCTCATCAACCGCTATTCAGACCTCGTTGAAGCACTCGCCCGCAAATTCTCTCGTGGGCGTGCGATTCACGACGACCTTGTGCAAGTTGGGATGATTGGATTATTAGCGGCACTTCGTCGATTCGACCCGGAATTTGGTCGTAGTTTCGAATCGTTTGCCGTCCCGACAATCATCGGAGAAATCAAACGATTCATCCGTGACAAGACGTGGAGTGTCCACGTGCCGCGCCGGATTAAAGAGCTCGGTCCAAAGATTAAAAAGACGGTCGAAGAGTTGACGACCGAACTACAACGTTCACCACGGATCGATGAGATTGCCGATCACCTCGGTGTATCCGATGAAGAAATTCTCGAAACACTCGAGATGGGTAAGAGTTATCAAGCCTTATCGGTTGATAGTTCAATCGAAGCGGATAACGAAGGCAGCACCGTCACGTTACTCGACTTAGTCGGTAGCCAAGAGCGTGGATATGAATCGGTCGACCAACGTCTTATTCTAGAGAAGGCATTCAATGTCTTAAATGAGCGTGAACGCGCCATTTTAGAATGCGCCTACTATAAGAATATGAGTCAAAAAGAGACAGGTGAACTTCTTGGAATCTCGCAGATGCATGTGTCCCGTTTGCAACGACGAGCACTCGAAAAGCTGCGTGAAGCCATCAAGGTCCCACTCAATGAAGTATTCTCAAGCGATGACTAATCGAGTCATCGCTTTTTTGTTTGAATGTTTGCTACACTTTGGAAGAGATCAAAAAAGGAAGTGATTCAAGTGATTACGAAAGTGGCTAACGCGTTAAACTTGAAAGTGAACCAAGTCGAGACGGTTCGGCAGCTCGCATCTGAAGGGGCGACGATTCCGTTCATGGCCCGTTATCGGAAGGAAATGACGGGAAATCTAGACGAAGTCGAAATCAAAGGAATCTTAGATGCTCTTCAATATGAAGAGAGTCTACAAAAACGTAAAGCGGATGTCCTTGCTAAATTAGAAGAGTTGGAAAAAAATACGCCTGAACTAACGAAAGCGTTAGAGGCAGCGACTACGCTTCAACAAGTGGAAGACATCTACTTGCCATATCGTCCAAAACGACGGACGAAAGCAGAACAAGGACGCGAAAAAGGATTACAGCCGCTTGCGGACTGGTTCCGGGACAAATCACCTTATTCTTCGGACAAGGTAAAAGAACTTTCTCAAGACGTCGAGGTAGAAGAGGCGTTGCCACTCGTTCACGCCATCATCGGCGAAGAATGGGGAGAAGAAGCGAAACTACGTCAGATGCTTCGCGATCGTGTACGAAAAGAAGGACTCTTGCGCTCGAAGAAGAAAAAACAAGCGGAAGACGAAAAAGAGATTTTTGCGCAGTATTATGAATATGAAGAAAAAATTGCTGGGATTGTCCCACACCGCGTACTCGCCTTAAACCGTGGGGAACGTACGGATGTGCTCCAAGTGAAAGTGGTATTTGACGAGACGCGTTTCATGGATCAAGCGCTCCGTACATATGAACGACTTCCGAAAGAAAAGCGTGAAGTTGTGGAGGCAGCTGTGACAGAGGCATACAAGAAGTCAGTCTTCCCAGCTATCGAACGGGAGATTCGTGGTGAGCTGACAGAAAAGGCAGAAGAGCAGGCGATCGATGTCTTCTCGAAAAACTTGAAACAACTTTATATGCAGCCGCCCCTTCGAGAGGTCGTCGTCCTAGGGATCGACCCGGCTTATCGAACTGGTTGTAAATGGGCAGTCGTCAATGAGATTGGAAAAGTCGAAGAGGTTGGCGTCTTCTATCCGACTGCACCAAAGCACGATATCGCCGGTGCTGAAAACGTACTGACGAGACTTGCGAAGAAATACCCAATCTCGGTCATCGTCGTCGGAAACGGAACGGCGTCACGAGAGACGGAACAGTTCGTCGCCGACTGGTTGAAGAAAGCGGAACGTGACATTGCTTATGCGATCGTGAACGAAGCGGGGGCGAGTGTCTACTCGGCATCGGAAGTCGCACGAAGTGAATTCCCGGATTTGAAAGTCGAGGAACGGTCAGCCGTCTCGATTGCACGTCGAATTCAGGACGCGATGGCGGAACTCGTCAAAGTCGACCCACAATCTGTCGGTGTCGGACAATATCAGCATGACGTCAGCCAGAATAAACTGAAGGCCTCTTTAGAGTTCGTCGTCGAGAGCGTGGTCAACATGGTTGGAATCGATGTGAACCGTGCGTCCGAGTCTTTATTGACGTACGTCTCGGGACTCAATAAAACAACTGCAAAAAATATTGTGGCATACCGTGAAGAGAATGGACGCTTTGAAACGAGAAAGGAAATTAAGAAAGTTCCTCGCCTCGGAGCGAAGGCGTTTGAACAAGCGGCTGGATTCTTGCGGATCATGAACGGGAAGGACGTTCTCGATCAGACAGAGATTCACCCAGAAAGCTATCCGCTCGCGTTATCGATTTTAAAAGAAATCGGTTCTTCAAAGTCGGAGGTCGGAACGGTCGCGCTTCGAGAACGATTGCAACAAGTCGACGCCGAAGCTTTAAGTGAACGATTGGAGGCAGGTCTTCCGACAGTCGAAGATATTTTGAAGTCGTTAGCCAAACCAGGTCGTGACCCGCGGGAAGATATCCAGAAACCGTTACTACGCACAGATGTCATGAGTCTTGAAGACCTTCAAGTCGGCATGGAATTCCAAGGGACCGTTCGAAACGTCATTGATTTTGGAGCGTTCGTTGACATTGGGGTGAAACAGGATGGCTTGGTCCACATTTCGAAATTATCGAATCGCTACGTGAAACATCCGTTAGATGTCGTGGCCGTTGGTGATATCGTGACCGTGTGGATTGAACAAGTCGATGTGAATCGGGGACGAATTAGTTTAACAATGCTTGCGCCGAGCATTAAATAAGAAGAAACTCGAATCAGGTAAAATGTTTTTCATTTTACCTGATTTTTTTTAGAAAAAGTGTTGACGGTCTTTTTGTACCGTGATATCTTATAGAAGTCGCCGAGAGACGGCACGCGAAATAAACGTTTTTCTAAGAAAGTGATTGACAGGTTTCTGGTTTGCGGTTACAATATAAATCGTTACTTCGATAATTTCAAGCAACGTTCCGCAATAGCTCAGTGGTAGAGCAACCGGCTGTTAACCGGTAGGTCGTAGGTTCAAATCCTACTTGCGGAGCCATTTTATTTTGGAGACGTACCCAAGAGGCTATAAGGGGCTCCCCTGCTAAGGGAGTAGGCTGGGAAACCGGTGCGAGGGTTCGAATCCCTCCGTCTCCGCCACTTAACATTACTTAGAAGACACATAGATTGGCCCGTTGGTCAAGCGGTTAAGACACCGCCCTTTCACGGCGGTAACACGGGTTCGAATCCCGTACGGGTCACCATATATGGAGGATTAGCTCAGCTGGGAGAGCACCTGCCTTACAAGCAGGGGGTCGGCGGTTCGATCCCGTCATCCTCCACCATTTCAAATAAAAACGTAATCTGGTCTTGTGGTGTAGGGGTTAACATGCCTGCCTGTCACGCAGGAGATCGCGGGTTCGAATCCCGTCAAGACCGCCATTTACGTTGGGCTGTAGCCAAGTGGTAAGGCATCGGATTTTGATTCCGACATGCGAAGGTTCGATCCCTTCCAGCCCAGCTTTTTATTTGAGTCATTAGCTCAGTTGGTAGAGCATCTGACTTTTAATCAGAGGGTCGCAGGTTCGAGCCCTGCATGACTCACCATTTTTCTTTTTAACTTTATAAGTTGCGGTCGTGGCGGAATCGGTAGACGCGCTAGGTTGAGGGCCTAGTGGTGGTTAACACCGTGGAGGTTCAAGTCCTCTCGACCGCACCATATGCACCCTTAGCTCAGCTGGATAGAGCGTTAGACTACGAATCTAAAGGCCGGGAGTTCGAATCTCTCAGGGTGCACCATTCTTTTTATGGGCCTATAGCTCAGCCGGTTAGAGCGCACGCCTGATAAGCGTGAGGTCGGTGGTTCGAGTCCACTTAGGCCCACCATTTAAACTGACGAACTTTGAAAACTGAACGATGAGGCAAAAATAAGTTTTACAATTTTTGAATGAAGCGCAAGCTTCGTCAATTTAAGAGCTATATC